>JBFZBL010000206.1:0-16461 GCA_041308485.1 Phycisphaerae bacterium
TAGACGCGGCCAGCAACAACGATACAGTCCTGATAGCTTCAGGGGTCTATACCGGCCCCGGCAACTACAACCTCGACCCAAACGGCAAATCCATTACAATCAGCAGCACGAATCCGGAGGACGCCGAAGTCATTGCCAATACAGTCATTGACCCAAGCGGTGCCGGGCGTGGTTTTAACATTCATAGCTACGAAGATTTAAACTGCGTTATTGCAGGATTAACCGTTAGAAACGCCGGTACTTCTGATGGTTACAATGGGGCAGGCATTTATTGCTATAACAGCAGCCCTATTATTAACGGCTGTGTTATTCAAAACGGATACGCCCAAGGAAGCGGAGGGGGGCTTTGCCTTGAATATTGCAATTCAACAATTGTTAACTGCACGATAAAAGACAATATGGCGGATTATTACGGCGGCGGCATTAGTTTGAGGTTTGCCTCGCCGATGATAATCGGCTGCACTATAAGCGGCAATATCGCCTACGGTAGAGGCGGCGGAATAGACAGCGGCCAAAGCGACGCAAATATCATTAATTGTGTAATCATCAACAATTCCGCCCCATCAGGCGGTGGTATAAATTGCTATTACCCCGGCATCGCCAACGTGGTCAACTGCACGATTGCCGCAAACTTCGCTGATTACATCGGAGGCGGAGTTTATTGCCAGTATAATGGTATTGCACACATCAAAAACAGTGTTATTTGGGCTAATAGCCAAGATCTTGGTATGGAATACCAAGGTTCTGTATCTGTTACATACTGCGACGTGCAGGGCGGGCAAACAGTCGTTTACGACCCATGTGAATTACTGGTATGGGGTGAAGGCAATATAGATATTGACCCGTATTTTGCGTCATTTGACCCTGAGAGTAATCCTGACTTGTGGGATTTTCACCTAATGAGTGTTTATGGTCGATGGGATTCCAACTTATATAGAATAGACCTGAACAAAGACGGCACTATTAACCTGTGTGAGTTTGCCAGATTGGCTGGCGTATGGCAGCAGCAGGGAAATATGCCGGAGGACCTGGATTATAGCGGCATCGTTGACTGGGCAGACCTGGAATTATTCGCCCAATACTACCTGGTAACCATCATCGAAGATGGGTGGATAATAGATTCATCAACAAGCCCCTGCATCGATGCGGGCGACCCGAACTCCGACTGGGCAGGCGAACCATGGCCTAACGGCAAACGAATCAATATGGGCGCATACGGCGGAACCAGCAAAGCCGGTAAAAGCGGCAACATCGCGGACTTCAACATCGATGGGAAGGTGGACTTTGCCGACTTTGCCTGGTTCGCGGAGCAATGGAATCATGATACCAGCACAATCGAAGATATGAACAAAGACGGGATTGTAGATGTGTTTGACCTCGAGATTATAGCAGCAAACTGGCTGTGGGAAAAACAATAGAAACTACAGATTTCACAGATTACACAGATAAATCTGCGCAAAAAAATGGGGCTGGGTTATTATTCCCAGCCCCTTTGCTTCACATCACAAAACTGCGCCACTGCAGCATACAACTACAGTAACAATCGTAACCTTACAATGTTCTGCGTCTGCGCATCCAGCCGACAAGAGCTACGCCGATACTACCCAAAAGGATAGCGCCTGGCGCCGGAATATTATTTGGTGGCGGCGGCACAGTGCAATACCAGAATACAATCCTGTCGTAATCGTAATGACAATCCGGGTCCAGACCAATGCCAATGACGGTTGGAATAGTAGTTCCAATAAGGTCGGCAAGCGGGGAACCAAGGTCATCAGAGCTATAGCACAGATTCTCCGGGACATTTATGGTTTCCGTCCACGTTTCCGTTTTCAGAACGTATTCGTAATGACCAGCCACCCGATGACCGTTTACTCGGCAACCCGGCACCCATACCTTTTTATAATAGGTACGCGTATGCTCGACATCGCACGTGCTATTGTCAGAATAGTTGTCAATCAAATCGCCGTAATTGCCAAGTGCGTCAGTGTCCTGACTGTCCTGTCCTATGTAACCGTAAGACTTTGCAGTCATACCACTGGAAGCAGGACCGATTTCGGACCCATCCAGCAAACGGATATGCAGCACATCGGGCTCAATCTGCCAGTTATTAATGCCATAGATACTAAGACCAGCCGCTGTAATTTTATAGTCAGCGGGAACTGACAGATTTACATTCCAGATGTAGTAGTTACCGTGGACAAGGTCAGAAGGCAAATTCGCGGTAATGTCCTCCCTGATACTGTCAGGAGTACACACGAGACAATCCGGTGGCTTTTCACCACAATCTCCGCCACCACAATCGCCACCGCAACCACCACAAAGTCCACTGACGTTAGCCATTACAGACATCGAGAACACCATAAAGGTTATCATCGCAGCAATGAAAATAATTTTTTTCATAGTTGCTCCTTTTCTGAAGCATCTCAAGGGCAGGATTACCCTGCCCTTAGAAGCTTCTTTCGTTAATTTATAGTGTCCTGCGTCTTCGCAGCCAACCAACAATGCTCACACCAATACCGCCCAGCAGAATTGCGCCTGGAGCAGGAACCGTCGAGACGGTAATATGAAAATTGTCTGGGTTTGATGGATTAGGATGCAGCCATGGGTTTGTCATATTACCACCGACCTGGAAACCAATGTTAGTCACATGGTTTGTGTTATTAACACCATCGGCAGCAAAATCAATGAACAGAGTTGCTGACTCGCCAGGTGCTAGCTCGGTCCAACCATTTTGGGTAAACTGATCAGACTCACTCCAAGGCGCATCTGTCCAGCCGGTATTCATATACATATTCACAAGCCAGTTACTGTTGTTGGTATTCGTGAAAGTTAGTGCATATCCATCATAAGCTGAGAGATCGCTGACTGGGGGCGAAGTGGGCCAAGGATAACCTATGCCCATTGAAGCCCATCCACTGCCTAAACCGTCACCTGATTGCATGTTAGCCGCAAAAACGACCGCACCGCCCACGGGAGTTACGGTTAGATTTGAGGAAGTAGTTCCCCCAGCGTTCCAAGCAAAACCCATACCCTGAATCGTTGCCAAATCCGGGCTATATGGATTGCTAGGCATTGCCATTGACACTGATGCTGTCATTAAAGCCATTACGGCAACTAAAAGTAACTTTTTCATTTTTATCCCTTCCTAAATTTCAAAGTTTATTAAACACTTGTTAATTGATTCATACACTTAGGAGCGTTTCGCGATTACACTCCTAAATACGGTTTTATAAAAAGGTCTCATTTGATAAATAGGAGGGCCTCGCGGTCTCCTGCAGAAGATGAGTGCGGGTTGAAAACAATCACTTTGCCTGGTTCCGGAAACCAGACATAATGCATTCGAATCCGGACGCAGCACCGAGTTCAGTACCGCGGCATAAGACCAATGGTAATTATTGCCGGGGGCAGTGCGAAATGCGGTGTTAGTAAAATTGACGCGGGAAATATCCTTTTGTGAAAAGGCAAATACACCGGCGGTATTCGGCAGCATCAGCCCTTTTGAATAACTACGAAACAGGTTCACCCTTCCCTGACAGTCATCGTTTCGAGATGAAGAAACAACTGCTTGTGTCTTAGTTTGGCCAAACAGCGACAGTCCCGCAAATCCAGCCAGCCATATTTTCCTGTCCCGTATCAGGGAAATGCATATAAATCCGACAAGGGTCATCAGTCCGCTGGCAGGAGTGGCAGGCAGCATCATCGCGGAAGCAGACGTCGGCTCGCTTGCAGGAACATCCATATTCGTTTGGTAAAGTATTACAAGTCGACTGATTTGGGAATTATTAGCCGATGAAAGATAGTAAGCAGGCGAACATTGCTCGTTTCCAACGGCAACCGCGTCAGAGGAGGAACAGAATAACTCCTCACTCGACCATGTTGGTCGAGCGACTGCGGGCAATGCCGCATAAAGAACAGCCAGCACAAATATACTGCAACGAACGAACACGTTTTTCTCCGCCTCCGCGCCGTCGCCTCCAGCATAAATACATTAAACAGCACAGTTAAGCAAAACAGCTTTAACGCTTTCATATTTTGGTAGAATATAACCTGCGTTACTCGCTAAACGCTGGTGGGATCCCTCCCGTCGCTACCAAACCCAATTAAGTACGTGTGATTCTACCTTAAAATACCCTATCCTGTCAAGGGGAAAAGAATTTTTTTGTTATAATACATTATCGGACTAACCTTTGTTATTTTGATAAAGGCCACATTATTTACCATATATGAGGTAGTTCATATGTGGTATTTCACAAAAAATATTTATAGAAGGGCTTTGACATTTGGATGATAGTTAGCAAGGAAACGCCTGCGCAGTAATAAGGTAATGCCTAATGAGGTATGAGGTAAGAAAGAAGTGAAAAAAGCAGGATTGAACTAACGGCCGGCAAACTTACCTTTATTGGCAATTTCACTTGCGGCCGGAACATCAACAGGGTTTGCGGGTGCGTCTGAACGAGTACTTTTATATTTAGCGACCTGGTCGATAAATGTCAGCAGCATATCAAGTTTTCGCTGCACGCGGATTCGTCGATAAATATTACGCAGGTGTGTTTTTATAGTTGCCGTTTTAATACCCAATTGGGTTGCGATTTCTTCATTACTCAGTCCGCCACAAACAAACTTTGCAACAATCAACTCACGAGGGCTCATACGAAAACTTTTACGAATGAAAAGCCATTGTTTATCATCCAGGATATGAACCGGTAACCGAACATTAACTGATGAGTCGTGAGTGTTTTTTTCATTAACTGGTTTCTTTGAGGATAGGGACATTTTAACTGCCTCCTTGTGACAGTTTTTCAAGAAGTTGTCTGGCCTCAGTCAAATCGGAGGCGTTGAGTCCCCCTACCGAATTGTTCAAATCAAGGACTTTTTTAAGATTGTCAACGGCCTGGCTGGTTCGACCAAGCTTCGCCAATGCTCGTGCCAGGTGAAAATATGAAGCTACAAGTGATTGCGAACGCTCGGGGTAAAGATTAACACATCGAGTAAAGTCCTCAACTGCAAGTTCAAAACGGCCGAGCCGATAATAGGCCACTCCGCGAGTATCGAGCAGATCAACATAATTAGGCTCTTTCGCAAGACCTTTCTCGGCCAGTTCCAGAGCTTGCTGATACTGACCCTGGTCCTCGCAAAGAATCCAGGCAAGATTATTAACAGCGACGATGTTATTGGGATCCAGCAAAAGAACACGCTGATAAAGCTTGGCGGCATCGGCGGAATGATTGGTTGACTGAAATAATATCGCGAGTGAATACATTGCTTCTACAGAATCCGTATTCTGCTGTAAGACACGCCAGAGCAATTCTTCCGCCATTTTTTTCGGTTCGTCACCCTGACCGGCAACAAGTTCCTTTGCTACAATCAGAGGAACATTTACATCGTTAGGATGTGATTGGCACCAGCTTGTTACGGATTGATTTATTTGGCTCCACATTTTATCGCTTTTCAGCAGTCGTATTTTAGCGAGTAAAGGCAAGGGGTCATCAGGCAACGATTGCCGCAGGGCATCCAGCATCTTTTCCCCTTCATCTCTATTGCCAAGCTTGTACGTCGCCGCAGCAAGGGCAATTTTCAGCCGTCGCTCGGCCGCAGGTGTGTTTTGCATATTCAGCTGCGACTTGAGCAAAGTTATCGCCTGTGCATGCGCTCCCGCGTCGATATACGCCTCGGCAAGATGGGCCGCCATCTCGGAATTATTTGGTTCCATTTCCCACAGGGTGCGGAAAATCGGAACGGCAAGCATCGGGGACCGCTCTTTCAAAAGTTTTGCCCTCATAAACAATAAGCCCTTGTCATTGGGGCGATAAGCAAGACCTCTAAGAGCAATATCTATTGCCTTGGCAGATTGTCCTTGTCTTGCGGCAACTTCAGCCAGAAGCTGCCATGCCTCGCTGCTTAATAGCTGCTGTTCAGTTGCAGTTTCAAGGATGCTTTTCGCGTCTTCCAAAGCAGGCAGCGTACCTTGCGAAATCAGCAGACGAGCTTTATACAGCTGCAGTTCCATATCCTGCGGATTCGCCTGCAAAGTATTTTCGAGAAGGGACATTCCCTCTCGACGCATAGTCGAATCGGAGCTTGCCAGGTAAAGCGGAATAGCACGTTTCCGTGCCCCGAGGTCCGTCGGGTTAATAATTAAAGCATGTCGCACATCCTCAATGGATTTATCGAGACGATTTATAGAACGATAGAAGTCACTTTTGGCCAACAGCACATTAATATTGTTTGGTTCAATAGACGAGGCCTGTATGAAATCAGCCTCTGCTTTGTCGTTTTGGCCGAGGGACGCATAAGTTCTGGCCCGTAAAACAAGCGACGAAGCGTTATTTAACTTTGCGATCATGTTATCGCAAATCTTGATTGCATCAGCTGTTTTGCCCTGACGGATATTCAGTTCCACCCAAGCAGCAGCTGCTGATAATGAATTCGAATCACCAATGTTCAAGGCGTTAAGTGTCTTTGCTGCTTCATCAAGCCGTCCCTGCCGCATTTGAAGAAACGCAAGAGATAAACCAATTGACTGATTGTTCGGGTCATCCGCGAGAAGGTCTTCAAGAACTGCGCCTGCAGAATTAAGCTCGCCTCGCCTTATGAAGCTTTGAAGTTGCATGCGTTTCAGTTCTGGATTTTCAATACCCTTTTCGGACGCCCGTCGGAGTATCTGGTCGGCACGGTCATACTCGTTTGCCTTATAAAGAACACCAGCGGTAAGGACCATAATTCTAACATCTTCAGGGGAATGGTTCAGTGCTTCCTCATAAGTAGCAATCGCCAGGCGTGTATCCCCTGCCCTTTCATAAGCCGCTGCCAGCAGCATTCGGCTGACCTGGTTGTCGGGATTATCCAGAAGGTTTCCCTTAAGCAGTAACACGAGCTGAGGGTAGTTGGAATTGAAATCCTCTTGAGCAAACCAGACTCTTGCCTGTTCGTATCGCCATTGCCAACCCTTTTCGCCTTCAATGTTCTTGATTTTATCAACAAATTTTTGTGCTCTGGTCAAATCCTTCAAAACAGTTCGACAGGTAAGCATTGTACGCAATACAGGGATATCATCGGAAAACTGTTCGCTAAGCTGCGAGAGCAAATCACATCGCTTCGTTTCTTCATTCCAGTTCGCGTACAAGCTGGCCAATAACAAACCAAATTGCCTTTTTATGGAAGGTTCCCGGCTGTTAGCCATAGCACGACTAACCACCCCTTCGCACTGCTGCTTTGTGTCCTGAGCCGACAACAGACCAGCGAGCGTTTTTACTAAAACGACTGAATCCGGCGACTTGTTAACCGCCTCGGTCAACATGGCGATAGCTTCGCCGGTCTTGTCCTGCGAGACGAGGAAATTCGTCTCTGCAAGAATAACTCTAATATCCAAAGGATACTCCTTTTTGAGCTGACCGAGCAATGACTCAGCTTGATTGAAATCAGCTATATTCACCGCCAACTGCACTTCCAAAAGCTTCACATCAATCTGACCACCAGTAACATCATCAAACTTGCGCAGATATTCCTCAAGCTCTTTGGCAGATGCTGAGTTGTAACCGGCGGTTTTACCACCAGCTATCAAGTTTACCCTGGCACGGGCGTAGGTGAGAATTGCATCAGCGTTCTGCGGTGAAATCTTAAGAGCGGCCTGAGCGTGTTCTAACGACTCGCCCCATCTGCCAATTTCGCTCAGCAATCCGGCCAACTCGATCCTTGCCCTAAAATTATTGGGCTGTTCGGAGACCAGCGCACGCAATTGTTTAATCGCCGACTGTTTATCGCCAAGCTTCGATAATTCGCGTGCAAGCAGGATTCGCAAATTAGCCGGGTCTGCACCTAATTCAATTGCTTTTTGCCAGTATCCGACAGCTTCGTAACTATGACCTTTGGCTTCTGCCAGCAGCCCATCGAGGAATGCAGTCGCGGAAGGATTAATATCTTTTTGGCGCAACCGTAAAATACAATCGGCCGCTTTATCTAACTGGCCACCCCGTATATATATCTCTGCGGCGAGCGGCATAAAATCCCACGGCTGCAATGAAAGCGATTTGAGGCCATTATCAGCAACTTCAAGCATCAATGATGTGTCACCGGATTTTTTAGCAAGCTGCACCCAGGTGCGCCACAAGTCCTGACTGGACGGATTCTGGCCAACAACAATATCGAGATGCCTGCGGGCCTGCTCTAAATCCCCCGCTATAATGAGCTGGTTCGCAAGTTGCAGCCTGATATTAGGGTCACTTAAATCTTTTTTGGCAGCATCGTTAAAATCAGCCATCGCCTGGATCTTTTCTCCCCGGCGAAGATTGTATGCACCTCGAATAATGAACGCCTGTGCTGAAGAGGGATTTTTCTTAACCGCCTCATCGAACCAGAACTGCGCAGGCACGTTGAAATCCTGGGGCCGCTGCTCAACGAGTTTTCCGATGATCTCGTATGACTGAACATCAGCCGGATTATCTTTGATGATGTTTTCAAGCTCATTTGCCGCATCGGTGAATTTCCGCTGCACCGCCAAGGCAACTGCCAAAATCTTCCGCAATTCCCCAGATTGAGCGGATTGAAGCGCCCTTGCTGCAACCTGCTCAGCTTCCGCCGCCTCATTAAGACCAAGATATACCCCGGATAATCTTAAAGCCGCTTCTATGTACCCCGGTTCAAGCCGCAGGATGGTTCGATAAGCTGCTATTGCCTGTTTGACATTACCGGATTTCAAAGGTCTAATCTTGAGATGTGAATCAGCATACTTGAGCAAGATGGGAATATCGTCCGGCGTAACACCCAAATACCGTCCGAACTGATTGGCTGACTCTTCCCATCTGCTTTCGCTGTATGCCTTGTTGCCAAGCAAAAGCCCCTGAGAGGCCCTTCTACCACGCTGCCAGTGTCGCAGCGCGAAAGCAGTGGCAGCAAGCACTGCCAACCCCATTACAAGAACAACAGCCAATTTCCAATTAAAGTATCTATTTGCCATCGGCACACCTTTCTCGCCAATACTGGTTCATTAGAATTGACGGAAGAAATTAAAGAACATTTTTTTGGCCGTCTGCCAACATATCCACAGGTCAAGCCCCATCGAAAGGTTCCTGACGTATTCGATGTCATAGTGTATCCATTCCTGAAAATCCTTCATCGGCTGACGCGTTCTGCGAACCTGCCAAAGTCCCGTCAGTCCAGGCCTGACCGACAATCGGGCGTCTCGCCAGAACGGGCAAAGGACGTTCTCTGATTCCGGGGATGGTCTTGGACCAACAACGCTCATATGACCAAGCAAAACAGATAAGAACTGTGGAATTTCATCAATGTACGTTTCTCGCAGGAAACGCCCGACTCTGCTCATACGGGGGTCATCGGCAATCACAAATTGAGGCCCGTCCGCTTCATTGATCGCCCTTAATTTTTCTTGCATTGCATCGGCACCTACAAGCATTGTCCTGAACTTGAGACAGGCAAAAGGTTTGCCGTGCAGGCCCTGACGCATATCTTTGAAAAAGACAGGTCCCTTCGAACCAAGTTTGACCGCCAGGGCGATAACCGGCAGAACGGGAGCGAAAACAACAAGCACAATTGTCGCCATAATAATATCGGCGATTCTTTTTACGCACCTCACATAGGAAAATCTCGGCCAGATCCTATAACGACTCAGGAAGGAACCGCCATCTTGCAGCTTGCGGCTAACACTTTCGCTCACGGCATCACAGAATTGGTCTGATATCCGAGAGGAATCTGTTATAACACGGTTCTGAAGAACGCAGCCAGCGGGCACAGAAACGTCCGGGCCAATGATACATTCCCGTATGACCGCCTTGTCGGCTATATTCGCGCCGTCGCCAATCACCGTCGGACCTGCGATAATCGTATTTGCGCCGATAGTAACGTTTCGACCAAAAGCGATTTCGCCAAACAGCCGGGCATCAGCCGGTATACTTACATCGTTGCTATGAATCACATTCTCGTTCGCCGGAGAGTTGCCTTGCCGGATTGCTTTTTTCCCCAAGCCGCCGGACAACATTGAAAGCAACCCCTGCTCTGTATTCAAATCCAGCGTCAGGCCTCCTATGCCAATACCTGTAATATTCACAGAGATTGAACGGCATCCATTCAGAAACTCACTGAAGGTTGCGGGCAGAGCCCCATCTTTGAAAAGCCGGCTGATAATACTGGAGCGAATAAAAAGGTGGTGCGGCCAGTCAGAAGGAATCGGCGCCGGCTGAACAGCGTCTGAATACAGCAGGCGAACACCGACGAGATTCTGACGTGAGTCGGTAAGGACTTTTTCACAGCCGGCCTTCAGACACGGCTCAACATCGACAACCACAACATCGAAATTGATTCGAGCTATCGTCTCATATAACAATTGCAGGTCGGTTTGAGCAAAAAATCTGCCATCCGAAACTACAAACCATGATTTGCTGTTGGGTGAATAGCAAGGCGGAGGTAAAGGCACTTTGCCATCATAAAACAAAACGCCCTGGCTCGAAACACCGCCGGCCCGTTTCCATTCGCCTGGCGCCGCAAAGGTCAGGTTTTCACCGTGCAAACCATAATACTCAAACATCCCGCCAATAACGATGTCCGTCACCAGCCCGCCGGAGAATGCCAGACGCAACAGGGAATCTGAACCGCTTTCACCTGAACCAGTGGATTTGTGAACAACTACTAAATGCATAGGGTCAGAACTTTGTGATACTGTCTTGCCCGAAACCAACCCCTGTGTTTCAGGAGGTCGGTTTGTCTGAATCTTCTTTTGGTTTATCCGACAACAACAACGGATTTATGCCATTTCTTCTGCTGTCTTTTCTTGGCCGACCACCCTGTGCGTAATAGTGGTATCCGTAACGGTAATAGGCATGACCAAGGTGAACATTGCCCATAACTGTTCCAAGTATCCTGACGTTAATCTGGGCCAATCTGTCCCTGGTCTCTTTAAGGTCCGGACCGGACGTATGCCCCGCGAAACTGGCGAGTATCACGGAACCGGCTATTTTGGCAAATATAAGCGCATCCGGAAAGGCCAGAACAGGAGGCGTATCGATAATCACATGGTCATATCTTTCCGCCAGCTTATCAATCAGTGACGCCGTGGCAGGCAGGATCAGCAACTCATAGGGATCAATCGCATTTTGCGTGTCAGCGGCAAGGACGTGCAGGCCGGGCGATACAATTGCAATTAGCGACTCATCGAACGGATTGCCCCTAAGCACATCCTGCAGGTGTCTCATATCACGCGGGACGTTCAGGAGTCGCCCGACATCCGGTTTCCTCAAATCACCGTCAATCAGCAGCACCTTGCGGCCCGACCTGCTCAAGCTGGTGGCGAGATTCACGGAGAAAGTGGTTTTGCCGTCGCGCATCCCGGCGCTGGTAACGACCAGTTTTTTCGGCATTCCCCCCTCGTCGAGCAATCCGAGGTTGGCACGGATTGTCTGGTAATCCTCGGTCAACTGTCTCGGGAGCAGGGTTTTTTCAATGGTTTCCGGGCTTGTCATAGTCCCGATTATCCTGACACCGAGAAGCTTGGTAATATCCTCCGGTGTTCGCAAACTCGGATCCATCTTGTCCTTCAGCAAGGCCAGCCCTATTCCGCCAGCAAACGCGGCGAAGACAATCGCTACGGAGTACTTTATACGTTTGTCACGAATATTCCCGATATCGGCGTTATAGGCGACACTTACTCTCGCCGGCCGCTTGCGCTCCATTTCAAGCTCCTGGATACGCCTTGTGACCGTATCGTACATTTCTTTTTCCAGCCCAAGCTGGTATTGCATATCCTGAATCGACAATTGCTTTCGCCCGACCTGTATTGTCTGTTCATCCTCGGCGGCAAGCTTCTCTCGCAACCGTTTCTCATAGACAGCAGTTTCTTCAAGTTGCGCACGATAATTGCGAAGCTCGTTCTTGTTCATAATGTTCACGTCATCGGCAATCTGACTCTCAAAATCTTTTCCCACTTGCTGACGTCTTTCCTCAAGGTGTTTCTTGAAAGATTCGACAAACTCCTCTTTTTGTTTCAACAGAGGATTTTCTGATGTCATAAGTTGTCTTGCAGCAATCAGGTCTTGCTCCAACCGAACAATACTGCGGACAAATTCCTGAACGGTGGGATCGGCATTAATGCGTTCGTTACGCTTGCTGAGCCACTCTTCCGGCAGCCCTTGCTCTTTACCCTGCTCGAGCACCTGAATCCTGACCTCAAGGTTAATTCGCTGTGATTCGACTTTTGTCAGTTCCGCCAACAAACTTGCGACACGCTGCAACATCATATTCTGGCGATTGTCCAAAGTAACAGTGCCGTATTCCTGAGCCAACTTCTGGATCGCGTCTCGCTGGGCTTGTAATTTCTCTGTCAATGTTCTTTTTTCAGCTTCCAACACACTCAATCTCTGGTCGTCACCCTGTGTGGACTTGACACCTTCCATCGCCATATATGCGCGAATGAAGGCGTCTACTATTTGACGCGCATCCCCCGGCCGATCATTTGCCATTGTTATCTTTATCAACTCTGTGTTCCGAGTGCTTGTTACGGTAATAAAACCATCATTTATGGCTTCTTTCAACTTTGCTGCGCAATCCGAACGTGTTGAAGAACCGCGGAATTCGCTTTGCAGCTTTTTGATCAATGTCGAAGCTTTGGCATCGAAAAAGGACAGATTCTTGGTAGCTAAATCATCCGCAGCTCTGTCGATTACCGGACCGCTGATTATCATTTCGGCTTGTGTGTTCATAAAGCTCTGGTAATTCGATACATCACCTCTCTCCGCCTCGCCAGTCAGAATGTTCGGCAGGATGGGAGCTACCCTTATCGCGCCAGTCACCTCATAAACAGGTTTTATAATCAGCCATATAACGGAAAGACCGATAAAACAGATTACGGCAAATAAAATCACAGCGGCTCGCCACCGGCGAAGCAGAACTGTGGTAAGCATATCGAATACATTCGGCCCAGCCGGCTCCAGAACAGGTGGCATTCTTTGGATAACAGGTCCCAGCGTTCCAGCTTCATATCGCGTCAATTCATCCATTAAGCACTCTCTTGCAAAACATTTCTATTTATATCGGTTCTTTATCCCCGCGTGATTATTACCGCATTTTTTTCGTTTGGCATCACCGTCAGCCGGCCTAACAGCCAAAATTCCCCTATCACCGCTGCCAGGGCCAGCGGCATCATTGCGTAACCGCCAAAATCGTGGAATATTTTCTCCCAGTAATCGCCCTTAAGAACAGTAAACGCCATAGCTGTGATGGTTAAACGTATTGTATTACATAGCAGAGCTATAGGCAAACTGGACGCCAAAACGACCAGCTTCTCCCACCATTGTCGCTTTACCAGCAGTACAACCAAGGCGCTGATTACAAAAAACGCTGTAATCATACGCAGGCCGTTACAGGCTTCGGCTACAGCCACACTTGTTTGGCCGATATGTATGACATTGCCTTCCTTAACGACATCGTAGCCCATCGTCTCAAGACAAAACGCCGCCGAGGAAGTTGACCACTGTTGTAAAGGTAGTGCAACAGCCGACTGAAACCTATGTGGCCAGGGCAACATTAGGCAAAGAAATAGCAATACGGTGGCCGTTTTTTTGAAAAACTGCCAGCCTAAAATAAATAGAACAATCGCTGCGATACTGAGAACTATAGAGAACCGTTCCGCAGACCCATATAGAAAAAACAAGCCGAATAACCTTAATATGCCCGCAAATAATAGCGCAAGACCACCCCACAATGATGGTCTTATCGGAATGGATTTGAACTGTTCTCGTCTTGACCAAAGAACATAACCAGCAAGGAAAGGGACAAGTAATCCGCTTGAGTATTCGTCACTGCGCTGCCAAATACCCCAAAGGTCTACTATCCCCGACCAAAATGACCATAGAAACACAGCAGCTATGATGGCCCCGGCAAACCATACGATTTGGGGGGCGATTAACGGCCCAGGCGAAGCTGAATCACCGTGAAATCTTGCACGCAAATCACTTGCTATTTTCCTGCCGAATTTCAATACCCTAATTTCTCCTCGCGCAAGAACTGATCCTTTTTTAAAAGGAATGATTCTGTTACTAACAACCATATTTTCTGCGATGTTAACATTGTAATCGAGCAGGCAGTTTCGAATTTCGCTATACGAACCTAAACTGGCGCCATCCCAAAGCAAGCTATTCAGAACAACGCTTCCGTTGCCGAGCCGGCAGTTTCGCCCTATAACGGTCGGACCGAAAACTACCACGTCATTATCTATCTTGGCACCCGCCATCACCACCACAGTGCCAAAAAACTTCGCAGATGGGTCCACCTCAGCCCCTTCATCCAGCCACAAGTACTGCTCGTTATTACGACGAAGAGAAGGTATCTCGTCATTAAGCGGCAGTCCTTTTCCAAGATAATTTGTCACCGCACGCAAGTATCCCTGTCCATCGCGGAAATTGCCTGCACAATGTGGCAATACGGTATAACGCACATGTTTGCCGACTCTAACCAGTTCCGGTATCAAACTTTCTTTGATATCATGATATCCTTCCGCCGGAATATATCCCAGCACAGATGGATTGCAGATATAAATATTGGCCACATCACCTTTTTCATCACCGTCGCCAGGTCCCGGATTGAACACTACAGTCAGGTCTGCTGCCTGGTCACAATGAGTGGCTATCAACAAGCTGATATCAGGGGGACGCACTATATTAGCTGGAAAAACCAAGAGCAAATTATCTTTTTCACCATTGGCGGCATCGCGAACAGATCCGGCAGTGCCCATCGGAAGCAGTTCATCAAGAAACCTGATATTTCCGGTATTTTGCGACACATCAATCGAATCTCGCAACAGAACACTGTCTCCGTTGCAACAGACCGTAATATCCCTTACCCCCTGCTCTGCCAGACCAACAATAATACGTTCCAGTGAGGGTTTGCCCATCACAGGCCACAAAGCTGTCGGCAATCGTGATGCTATGGGGCAACGCCCAAAATCCTGGCCGCTCGCCAATATTATTGCGCCAATACTCTCAAGACCTTTTGTGTCATTAGACATATTATCGATTCATATAAATTAACTCACGCCCATAAAGCGTTATAAGCTGCCAGGAGTTTAGGCGCCTCATGCGGCCATTGCAGTTCATTTTCAACTCTCGCACGTCCAAACCGACCCATATCCTCACGCAATCTCGAATTATCCAACAATTCTACTATTTTTGTCGCAAAATCCACCTCGTCGTTACCCTTCGCATAAAGAGATGCGTTCTGCGCAGAAAATCTGCCTTCGGTTAAATCAAACTGGACAATAGGTTTTCCGAGGGCCATATATTCCATAATTTTATTCATCGTGGATTTATCATTCATCTCATTAGCCACATCAGGATTTACACACACATCGGCTGTATTGAGCATTTCCAACATATCCTTATCAGGCACTTGTCCTGTAAAGGTAACATAATCCCCCACAGACAATTTCTCAGCATAGTTCTTCATTTGATCCAATTCCGGCCCTCCGCCAACAAGGCCGAAATGGATATCCAGGCGCCCCATATAATATACAATATGTCGTACCGAACGTAACAAGTAATCGATGCCCTCCTGCTTACCCATTACTCCGACATAACCGACAAGATATTTTCGGCCTTGCTTTCGTGCTTCCACAGGAGGTATTCTGACTATGCGATTCAGATTGGGCCCGCTACGAACAACAAAAACCTTATCCGGAGGCATTTTGCCTCTCTGAATCGCAATCTTTTTATACGATTCGTTGGTCGCAATGGAAATATCAGCCAATTTATAAGTCAATCTTTCACAAAGCAGCATTATTTTGTACAGGAAGTCTTTTTTTTTGAATTTTGCAAGGTACAATTCCGGACATATGTCGTGATGGTCAAACACAAATTTTTTACCCAGCAGCTTGAAAACAAGTCCTATGAGAAAAATATTGTCGGGCGGATTGCATGCGTGAATAACGTTAAAGCCCCGGCTAAAGAATACTTTCCAAGAAAGCACAAACTGCCATAATAACGCCAGCGGATATTCCAGCGCATAACCCAATGCGCCTCGTGCCTCAGAAGGCATAGGATAACGGTAAATATGTATGCCATCCAAGCATTCATATTTCAGCGGGAAGGCTTTACTCTTTGGGCAGATAACGGAAATCCCGTATCCGGCTTCTTTAAGTGTCGTCGCTTCCTGCCAAACCCGCCTGTCAAACGGCACAGGTAAATTCTCGACTATAATAAGAATTTTTCCGGTATTACCAGCAGATGCCTTCATAATTACTCGTCTGGTTCGTGTTGTCCATGTATCCCACAAGGTCTATTACTGCCTGATTTTTCTTAAGACTGCTCACGATACCCTCGAATTCTTTCGCCTTATTGCCGATAACAATCGTTTCTGCGTGCGTTAGCACTTCTTCAATACTGTTGGTCATCACCTGTGAAATATGCGGAATATGATTAAGAATGTAGTCGCGGTTAGCCCCCATAAGTTTTGCAAGATTCACGT
>JBFZBL010000207.1:0-8615 GCA_041308485.1 Phycisphaerae bacterium
AACTCATCTTCTGGGAAACCCGCAAGGAATTCCGGTTTTGCAGTTTTGTTTATCTCGCAGATGCAGTCTATCAATTCCCTTTTGCTCATATACAAAATCCTTCAATGAAAATTCTAAATGGCTGTTCGCAGTATCGACACAGCTTGCGATTTTTCTTTAGCCCCTGCGATGTGCACAACGGCAACGCCCCATAACTAAAACCCCGATATGCAGGATTACAAAGGCCTGACATACAACATATGGGATAGGGGTACTTTGGGGGCCTCTAATGTCCAATAAAACCAGCGGGAGATGTCCAATCAGGGGCGCAAGAAAAATTTGCAAAAGCGGAAATTTTTTCCGGTTTTGGAAGTAACAACAATCAAGGAAGGCATCTGTTCAAAAACAAAGGATTTTGGGTCAGTGCGCCTGGGGGAATTTTTCCGTGCAAAGGGCTTGTTCTGCGCACGTTTTTTTCCTATACTGCCTAGTTTTAGGGCTTTTAGGCTTAAAGGCCGTTATAACCTTAATTATTGGAGAACCGAAAGTGGCAAGTACCGGCGATATACGCAATATAGTAATAATGGGTCACGGCGGCGCAGGCAAAACCTCGCTCGTCGAGGCGATACTGCACAAGACAGGGGCGACCAATCGATTGGGCAGCGTTGATGACAAGACCAGCATCTGCGACTACTACGATGAGGAGAAGGCGCACGGCCATTCGATAAAATCGTCGGTAGTTCACGTCCAGTACGGCGGCAAGCAGATAAATATAATCGATACGCCGGGGTTTCCTGATTTCATAGGGCCTTCGATAAAGGCGATTGTCGGTGCGGAGACGGCTGTGATAGTCATCAACGCGGCGTCCGGCGTCGAAACGATTACTCGCAAGGTATTCGAGACGGCGGTAAAGACCGGCAAGGCCAAGCTGATAGTTGTCAACAAGATGGACGCGGAAAACGCAGACCTGCCCCGATTGATTAAGGACATACAGGAGTTTTTCGGGATGCAGTGCCGATGCGCGAATCTGCCCTCGGCGGACAAGGCCTCGATAATCGACTGCATAGAAAACAGCGAGGGCACATCGCCCGTTATGGATGTTGCGCAGGCGCATACGGAGCTTATCGAAAGCGTAATCGAAGCGGACGACAAGCTTATGGAAAGTTATCTTGGCGGCGAGACGATACCGGCGGAGAAGGTTTCGGCGGTTTTTGTTCAGGCGCTCAAGGCCGGTACGGTTGTCCCCATCGTCTTTACTAATGCTCGCAAAGAAATCGGCGTCGAGGAGCTGCTGAAACTCGTCGTAAAATATACTCCTTCGCCCCTTGATGTGCAGCCCGCGAAATTAAAGGCGGGAGATAAAGAAACAGTCCTTCAGGCGGACCCGTCAGCTCCGCTGGCCGGCCTGGTTTTCAGGATTTCGTTTGACCCGAGGTCGAACATGAAATTCTCATCCATACGCATATTCAGCGGGACGCTCAAATCCGACACCAATATGATTCGCAACGACGACAAGAAGGGTGTTCGCCCCGGTCATATTTTGAAGTCACAGGGCGGCGATACACAAGAAGTTCCCGCCGGCATTGCGGGCGACATTATAACGCTTGGCAAGATTGAAGACCTGAAAATCGGCGACCTCGTGCACGACGGGAAGATGGCTGGTAAATTCGAGATGCCTGAGGCCCCTTCGCCGATGTTTGCCCTTGCCCTTGAGCCGGCGGCGAGAGGTGACGAGCAGAAAATCGGGGCTGCCCTCGACAAACTCTGCGAGGAAGACCCCTGTTTGAAGGTCAGCAGGGACGCCCAGACCAAAGAGCTTGTGCTCAACGGCCTCGGCGACCTGCATCTTCGCGTGATGCTAGAAAAAATGGAGGCCCGTTCGAAGCTCAAGGTCAATACCAAGGAGCCGAAGATTCCGTATCGCGAGACGATTACTCTCAAGGCGGAGGGACATTACCGGCACAAGAAGCAGACGGGCGGCGCGGGCCAGTTTGGGGAAGTTTATCTTCGTATCGAACCAGCCGAACGAAATTCAGACCCGCCTCTTGTTTATAGCTGGGACATTTTCGGCGGCTCGATTCCGGGCCAGTACGAGCCGGCGGTGCTGAAGGGAGTCAACGAGATTATGGAAAACGGTTTCGTCGCGGGATTCCCGCTTCAGGACGTCAAGGTCTCCGTTTACGACGGCAAGCATCACCCTGTCGATTCGAAAGAAGTGGCGTTCAGGGCGGCGGGCAAAGGAGCGTTTCTTGATGCGCTCGAAAAGGCAAAGCCTGTCCTGCTCGAACCCATAGTCAATATCGAAGTTACCGCGCCGGCGGAAAACATCGGCGATATAGCGGGTGACCTTGCGGGCAAGCGAGGCAGGGTCCTCGGGCAGGATATGCTGCCCGGCAATATGCTTCTGATTAAGGCGCAGGTGCCGTTATCTGAGGTGACGCAGTATAACAGCCAGTTGAAATCGGTTACGGGCGGCCGAGGCAGCTATTCGATGTCACTGAGCCATTACGAGGTTGTTCCGCCGAATATCCAGGCCAACGTCGTTGCGGCTTACGCGAAACCAAAACATACCGCCGAATAAAGAAATATATTTATGCTTGAGCAGTGACCCCCGGTCGTTTTAGCCGGGGGTTTTTTGTTTTCTCACCTGTTATTCCCCGCCAAAATCGCTACAATGCGACAAACGTCTTTAATATGGAAGCATCAAAATGCTGCAAATGGACCAGATAGATGACCGTTCGTCTCCGATCACCACTCGTCTGGCCAGGCAAATCCTAACCGCTTTTCTGCTGACGTTTATCACAGCCAGAATCATTGTCTTTCTGATTATGGCCCGCACAATACCCGACCTTTATTTCTACATAGGCGGCACGCACGTACACCATCTTAACTACGGTATTTTTCTGCTGGCCGTAGTAGGCGCCTGGCTGCTGCTGGAGCGTCCCGTGGGACGACTTTTTACTGCCACAGCTTTAATTTACGGTGTCGGAATGGGCCTGACCTTCGATGAATTTGGAATGTGGATTCACCTCGGCGGCGGATACTGGCAGCGTGCAAGCTGGGATGCAATAACGGTCATAACAGCCGCTTTCGCACTCATCGCCTTCGCACCTTCACTGAAACGATTCCGTCCGCATCACTGGTTCACAGCTATAATTCTTATTGTAGCCATTGCCTTGTTTTTCATCCTGCTGGTCAAAACCTATAACTACGCCGGCAAAACCTTCGCACCAAAACTTCATAATATGGAATCAGTCTCGCCAAGATAAACCCTAATTTCAATAATCAAAGGAGGTATCGATGTTTGACAGGGTTCTCATCCTCTCAGCCTCAGCTGGCGCAGGTCATATCCGGGCGGCACAAGCGGTTGAGAAGGCCTTTTTGCAGCTTAAAGCCGCAAATGAGCTGCGAAATATCGACACGCTAGATTACACGAATAAATTATTCCAGAAATTATATTCGAGGGCCTACATAGAGCTGGTTGACAAGGCGCCGGATGTGCTGGGCTGGCTGTATGACCATTTCGACAAGCCGTGGAAGAACCAGAAGGAACGCTTAGCTTTCGACAAGCTCAATACTGGTCCATTTATTAAGATGATAAAGGATTATCAGCCAGATTTGGCCGTATGCACGCATTTTCTGCCTTCGGAGATTATATCCTGGCTCAAAGAGAAGAAACGTCTTGCTACGCATCAGGCGATTGTCGTGACTGATTTCGATGTTCACGCGATGTGGCTGTGTCACCATTACGAGCATTATTTTGTCGCGATGGAGGAGACAAAAGTGCACATGCAGGAGCTCGGAATCCCATCTGAAAAAATAACCGTTTCCGGCATCCCCATTGACCCGATTTTCGCGCAGCACAAAGACAAGGGCCAGATGCGCAAAAAGCACGGGCTTGCCTCGGATTTGCCGGCCATTCTTATATCGGCGGGCGGGTTCGGCGTCGGCCCAATGGAGATGCTGATTGAGTCATTGAAAAAATTGAAGAATAAAGTACAGGTTATTGCTATCTGCGGGAGAAATGAAGAATTGAAGAAACGGCTCGAAAAAGCCAGCCGTCAAATGCCGGCGACTTGTCCTGTAAAGATTTCTCCTGTCGGCTATACAACTGAGATGGACGAGTATATGTCAGCGGCGGATTTGCTTTTGGGCAAGCCCGGCGGACTAACCACATCGGAAGCGCTCGCCAAGGGACTGCCGCTTGTCATTGTGAATCCCATACAGGGTCAGGAGGAACGCAACTCAGACCATTTGCTCGAAGATGGCGTCGCAATCCGGTGCAATAATTTACCGGTTCTGGCCTATAAGATTGATAAGCTTCTGGAGGATACGACTCGGCTGGCGATGATGCGCAAAAACACGCAGCGTCTGGCAAGGCCGGAGGCTGCGCTCGATATTGTCAAAAAACTACTTTCATTGCGAAATGCTTGAAATATTTTATGCCTGATATTGATGAGCTGAAGCCCATCCTACGAAAAGATTTTACGATTCAATTGCGTCGGTGAGGATTTTGCGATTGTCGTTAATCCAGCGGGCCTTGCGAACAATCATTTTGAGAAAATCCGTTCCCTTAAGATTGCCGAAAAATCCAGTCGCAGCGATGGGCAAAACCGCCTCGGCTATCATTGTCTCAACCATTAAATCCAGAAGCGAATCGAGTTGATCTTTATCTAGGTTGATAACCTCTCGATAACCTTCGAGGATCTGGACTAATTTGGCCTGGTCAAGATAATCTGGCCAGTCAGCCGGATTGGGCTGATAGCCGACGAGAGAGAACTGAAGCATCGCGTTGGCTAAATCCGTAACCGGCTGTGCTATTTTCACGGAATCGAAATCAAGCACTGCAACGAGCTTGTCTTTGTCGAAAAGCATATTTCCCGGGTGCCAGTCGCCGTGGACGACCTGTTTCGGCCAGGAGTCAAAGCCAAGCTGGTTAACCTGCACGCAGGCGCTGTTGTAAAGAGACATCAGCTCTTCTCCGCAGTGGTGAATCTTTCTTTCATTGCTTTGTGAGATGTCTGACGCGATGGTTTTAAGATGCCTCCTAACCATCGTCGAATGGTGAAAACTCGCTTTGAGCGGCTCCCACTCGAATTTGAAATCGGCCAGGTACTGGTGAAACTTCGCAAGCTGCCTGCCTGTGTCGATGGTGGCTTCGGCTGAGCCGGGATAGCGGGTGCCGCCCACGAATTTGAAAAGCTCATATACATTGCTGCTAAGCTGAAGTATGGTTCCAAATTCATCCCGTACAGCGACAAGCGGTGCAATGGGAAAGCCTTGTTTAGCCAGCTGCGACTGTACGGCGTGCGCGAATGCGACCCTATAAACTTCGTCTTTATCCTGCAGCCGTCGTTTGAGCAGGAACCTGCCCCGCGCGGTTGTTATGACAAGTTTGGGCGCATTTCTGCTGCCCCCGACAAGACGCGTGACCTTGCGGATTTTCCCGATATCGTAGCGGCTGAGGACTTCAGCCAGCTCCTCTGATGTAAAACGCGCGCCTGTCGCCATAATAAATACGATTAATGATTAACGATAAAAAGGGGTTTGAATTTGTCCGAACCGGCTCATTTTCTAAACATCAGCAGGACGACAATCAGCAGCAGGAATCCCGCCGCGGCCCCCAGAATCACCAGGGCGGTTTTGTACCGCGTAACGGACTGTTCGAGGTTGACACTTGTCTTGTCCTCGACCGGCTCGCCGTCTTCGAGCTGCTCAAGTGCGGATATGTCCATTCGCCTGTGCGCCCGCAGGGGGGCTTCCCCGTTACGGACCGCTTTCAAATCAATCAGGAGCTCTTCGACGCTGCTGTATCGGTCTTTTTTGTTTTTGGCCATCATGACTTCGATGACCTCGGATACGCCTGCGGAAAGTGAGGTGTTAATATGGTCTGGCGGGATAAGCTGGTCTTTCAAATGTCTTCGCATCACCTCTGCCGGGTCGTCGGCCATAAAGGGGACACGCCCGGTTACCAGGTGATAGAACGTTGCGCCGAGGCCGTAGATATCGGCTCTGCCATCGACATCTATTTCGCCGCGGATTTGTTCGGGGGAGATATAATAAGGCGTGCCGTATGCCTTGCCTTTTTCCATCTTGGCCGCCTCGAAGTCCGTGGTTTGTCTGGCAAGACCCATATCCGCCAGCTTTACTATTCCCTCCTTGTTAATCATTATATTCTTGGGTTTTACATCGCGGTGAATAAGGCCCACGGAATGGGCGTGCCTGAGCGCCTCGGCGACTTGGATGATGACGTCGAGCGCCTCCTTTTCGCCGTAAACCTTGCCCGCGGCCAAATCATCGTAGAGGGTTTTACCCTCGACGTATTCCATCACGAAATAGTGGTATCCGCCAGCCTCGCCGACGTCGACGGCCTGGACGATGTTCGGGTGATTAAGTTTGCCAGCTGCTTTACCCTCTTTATAAAAACGTTCCACGTATTCCTTGTTTTCGGTGAAGCGTTTCGGCAGGATTTTGATTGCGACGATTCGGTCCAGGCTGAGCTGTCTGCCTTTATAAACGACGGCCATCGCGCCTGCGCCGAGTTTGCCGAGAATCAGGTAGCCGGGTATCTGATGTGCGGCGGTTGAGCCGCGTGACTCTTTGATTGAGTTGATGACGCGATGCGCCTGTGTTTTGGTAAGGTAGCCCTTTTCGACGAGAAGTTCTCTGAGAAGTGTGGGATTTTGGGCTTGCCTGGCCTCGACTTCCTCGATGCAGCGCCGCAGTTCTTCATTGGTGCAGAGTCCCTGGTCGAGGGCCATTTTCCCGAATATCGTATCGTAATTCGTACTTTCGTCTGGTTTTGCCATCTATCTTTTACCGGTTCGGAAGGAGGCGCTCTTCCAAGTTTAATACTGCTATTATTGGTTATATCGGACCATTGTCAAAATAAAAATAAAATCTATCCGCGGTCCAATAATAGCATCGGCCAGATTGCTTTACCAGTTTAACGCTTTCTGGGCCATTGACTTAGTTGCAAATACTGCTACACTGCCCTTCTTTCGATGACGGCTGCGCTAATGACTGGACCGGTAAGGAGCCCAAACGGTGGCATATAATTGTATAGTGTTGGTAAAACAGGTGCCTGATACCAAAAGGATAACAGGCAAGGCGATGAACGATGACGGGACGGTCAATCGGGCGGCCCTGCCCGCGATATTTAACCCGGAAGACCTTAATGCCCTTGAAATGGCATTAGACATCAAGGACCGGTTCGGCGGGATGGTTACTGTTATCACAATGGGATTGCCCGCGGCGGTTGCTGTCCTGAAGGACGCCCTTTACCGGGGGGCCGACGAGTCGATTCTTGTTACGGATGCCCGTTGTGCCGCAAGCGACACCCTGGCGACCAGCTACATACTCAGTTGCGCGGTAAAACGGATTAAATACGACATTGTTCTTTGCGGCAGGCAGGCGATTGACGGCGATACCGCGCAGGTCGGGCCTCAATTGGCGGAGAAACTGGGAATACCGCAGATTACATACATTGAAAAGCCCGTTGAAATCGAGGGGCGGACGATAACCGCTCAGCGCAACATCGGCAACGGCTGGCAGAAGGTCAAGACACAGCTGCCGGTTTTGCTGACGGTAACGGGTGAGGCCAATGTGCCGAGGGTTGCGGCTGCGAAGAAGATGATGAAATACAAGGCCGCTATGACGCCCGCTGGAATCGAGCAGACGCTGAAGGGGGAGAATGCCGCAGCGACACCAGAAGAAATAAAGTCGCTTGCGGCCCGCAAGGCCGGTGAGCTTGAGAAAAAAGGTGTGCTGATAAAACAGTGGAACCTCGACTTTCTCAAGGCGGACTTGACGTGGTGCGGCAGAAACGGCTCGCCTACGAAGGTGCACCGGATTCAAAGCGTGGTGTTGGCCGCCAAAGAGACAAAATCAATTGAGCCCACGGACGAGGGATTGTCTGGCATGATTCACGAACTTCTCGAAGATAAAATTATCGCATAAGGAACCACGAGACAAGAAAATGATAGATGTAAACAGACAAGGTGAAGTGTGGGTATTCGCGGAACAGCACGGGGGATTGCTCGAAGATATGCCGATTGAGCTGATGAGCAAGGGCCGGCATCTGGCGAACATACTGGGCGTTTCGCTCGGCGCTGTATTGCTTGGCGATAACGTAAAATCTCTCGCCAAAAAGCTGATTCAGTATGGCGCGGACAAGGTTTATCTGTCCGAGCATCCGTTTTTGGAGCATTACCAGACGAACAGCTACACGAAGATAATTTACGATATGATTCACAAATATAAGCCCCAGATTGTAATTTACGGCGCGACGGCTGTGGGAAGGGATTTGGGGCCGAGAATCGCAAGCGCGACCAAGGCGGGACTGACCGCGGACTGCACCGATTTGCAAATCGGCGACCACAAGACAAGCGATGGGCAAATACACAAGAACCTGCTGTTCCAAATCAGGCCCGCGTTCGGCGGCAATATCATCGCGACTATTATCAATTACGACCGCTGGCCCCAGATGGCGACGGTTCGCGAGGGCGTGATGATGATGGCAACGCCCGATACCAAAAGGAAGGGGCAGATAATAACTGAAAAGGTGGAACTGTCCCCGCAGGAATTACCCATCGAAATTCTTGAGGAGCATACCAGGGCAGATCGGAAGAGCACAC
>JBFZBL010000208.1:0-5015 GCA_041308485.1 Phycisphaerae bacterium
CCACGACAACGCGGTTCTTTTCCCTGCCACCCCTGTCGTAAACCCCCACAAACAAAGAGGTTACAACACTTGATTCTTTCAGTGAAATCTGGTATAATTAACTAATTACGAAAAAGTCCAGGGATGGCGGATTTTTCATATAATCGGGGTAAAAAGGTTGAGGGTGAAACATTTTATTCTTTTATCCCTTGCGGCGGGACTTGTCTTTTCAGCTGTCGCTATCGGTGCGCCTCCTTATACCCCCAGTCAAAATTCGCCCAAGGTTGTCATCGAAACAACATTTGGGGATATTACTATCGAACTTTTTCAGAGCAAGGCGCCGATTACCGTTGATAATTTTCTGCAATATGTCAACAGCGGCTTTTATGACGGACTTATGATACACCGCGTGACAAACTACACGACATTCAAAATAATGCAGGGCGGCGGCTATTACCTGGAAAATGGCAGCGTGCAATATAAGTCAGAAGGTCTTCGTCCGCCGATAATCAATGAGAGCGACAACGGGCTAAGCAATCTGCGGGCAACAGTCGCAATGGCAAGAACAACAGACCCGAATTCTGCCACGTCGCAGTTTTATATAAACGGCACAAACAATACGTCACTTGACCACACACCGACCAGCGCCGGATATTGTGTTTTCGGCCAGGTAGTTTCCGGAATGGACATAGTTGACCAGATTCTGCAGTCCCCCATATTTGCGAGTTCTGGTCCTAACGATGGAATTCCCTATTATCAACAGGATGGGATGCCATACCCGATTAATGTTTATAAACAACAGGTGAGGATGTGTGTATCACCGACGGGCAGCGACAGCACCGGCATTGGAAGTCCGGACGCACCTTTTAAAACTATACAAAAAGCGATTAATGAAATTAATGAACCTGGACACGTTGTGCCTGCATCGGGAACTTACACAGGTACGGGAAACATAGATTTGGATTTCAAGGGTAAGGCGATTACGGTGCGGTCAATTGAGCTGCGTGATTTTGATACCGTGACAACAACAATAATCAATTGTCAGGCAAGCTCTGCAAACAAGCACAGGGCGTTTTATTTCCACACAGGCGAAGAGCCCAATTCCGTGGTGAAAGGTCTCACTATTATCAACGGCTACCAGACCACAGGCGGCGCGATATTGTGCCAAAACAGCGATCCGACAATTAAAAACTGCACTTTCACAAATAATACCGCATCAAGTTTCGGGGGCAGCATTTACTGCTACGACAGCAACGCGGTAATTTCAAACTGCACATTCAGTAAAAACACCGCCTTATCAAAAGGAGGGGCGATATTCTGCGATTATTACAGCGGCGCAACCCTGAGCAATTCGATATTATGGAACAACACAGCCGCTTCAGGACACGAGATTGGATTAGCCGGCGCATCCACACCCTCATCGCTAAAAGTATTGTATAACGATATCGACGGCAACAGGACCGAAATATACGCCGAATCGAATTGCCAAATCGCCTGGGGGCCGGGAAACCTCGATATCGATCCTTGTTTTATAAACTACGACGGCAACAACCTTAACCTGCAAAGCAAAATATGGCAGTGGGATGACACCAACGGATGGACAGAGGGGAAAAATAACAGCCTATGTATTGACGCAGGCAACCCGGGCTCTGACCTCGGTGACGAAGGAATAACATCAGCAAATGTTCGGATTAATATGGGAGCAGCGGGCGGTACAGTAAAAGCAAGTTTGCCGCCTGATAAATGGCGATTGCTTGCCGACATCGATAATGACGGAATAACCAACAACATTGATTTTGCCTGGTTTGCCAAATACTGGCTAATCAACGGCAGTGAGCTGCCTGCCGACCTCGACCGCAGTGGAATCGTCGATATATCCGACTTGCAGTTATTCGCCGACGACTGGGCGCGAATGGGCAATATACGGCTGGCGGACAAGACTGATTTCAATCTCGACGGCATAGTTAATTTCAGGGACTTCGCCGCACTTGCGGGCGACTGGCAAAAAAGCGTAACCAATAAGACGAGCGACCTCAACGGCAACGGAATAGTCGATATCGACGACCTCGACCTGTTTACACAGGTCTGGCTGCAATAACGAATACGAATTCCTCGCAAACCCTTGCGGCGGTTTGTTCCGCGGCCTAATATATTCACCAGAATGAAAACGATAAAACTGCACGAATGGGATTTGTCCTGCGCAGAGGCAAGACAATTACAGATTAAGCTGGCACAACGGGTGCGATTTATCGCGATGAAGAAAAAACCCGGAATAGTTGCGGGGCTGGATTGCGCGTTCAGCAAAGACGGCAAACAAATATTCGCATCAGCTGTCGTTATCGACCTGTCGGATTTTGCAATCATCGAAACAACAACGGCGACTCGCAAAGTTGAATTCCCATACATTCCGGGCCTTTTGTCATTTCGGGAGGCGCCCGCGTGCATCGACGCAATCGAGAAACTAAAAATCACGCCCGATTGTTTAATCGTCGACGGTCAGGGTTTTGCGCATCCACGACGGCTGGGAATCGCCTCTCATATAGGTTTGCTTATCGATAAACCAACGATTGGCTGCGCAAAGAGCCGGCTGATAGGAACATTCGAGAAATTAGGAAACAAAAAAGGCAGTTTCAGTCCATTGGTTGATGTTGCACGGCCATCTTGGCCGTGTATTCACGGGCTGGAAGCCCGTGCCACAGAAGAAATTGGCGTGGTTTTACGAACGCGACCCGATGTCAAGCCTGTGTATGTTTCCGTAGGGCACAAATGCACGCTTGATGATGCGATAAGTGTTGTTCTGCAATGCACGACAAGGTATCGGCTTCCTGAGCCGAGCCGGTTGGCACATCAATTAGTAGGACAAGCGAAGCTCGTTTAAAATCAGCGAGTGCGAGTCAGCCGCATGATAAGCTCCCGCATATCAGGATATTCTGCAAGCAGTGTTTCCCTGTCGCCAAGCTCAAAATCGGCCTCGTCAAAACCCGGAGCGACGGAACAGCCCATCAGCGAAAATTTGCCGCCGGGCTGGATAAAAGCCCCCTGCCATGTGCCTTTGGGAACAAGAACCTGAACCTTTTGCTCACCGAGGATATCGTGGCCGAGGGTAACAATTTCGCTTGAGCCGTCGGGATGCAATTGCAGCATTGTTACCGGGTTGCCCATATAAAAATGGAACATCTCATCGCATTTCAGCCGATGCATCAGCGATACAGTTTTAGCGGTGAGCAGATAAAGAATAACACTGCTCAAGTTCCGGTCGCCGGAAAAACCGGCGGGCAGAATCTCTTTTTTAAGCACCTCCGCGGCACGGTAGGTTTCAACAAAGAACCCGCCTTCCTGCCGCAAAGGCTGCATCTTAAAATGTTTTATTATCTGTTCGGCTGTCATTTTTTATGTTGTAACGATTGCGGTAAACTATCCTCTTCGATATTGGCCCGAAGAATCAGGTATGTCAGCTTGTCCTTACTCTCAATAGCGCTTGCTATGACAGGTATCCCCGATTTCATTGTCACTCTGCTGTTCCAGGAATAACTCAAAACTTCGGGCGGCTGGGTTTCCATTCGCGAATCAACATTCAATGCCCTGGCATCCATACTGAAACCAATGAACATCCGGCCGTCAGGGTCTATTCTAAGGTCTGCCTTGATATTGCTCCCTATATCATACTTGTTCCAGGAGATAACATTACCGTTAGGATCTCTCTTCCAGGGAATGTCTTTCTGGCTTGAAACGTGCATATCCGCAGCACCTGGACTGGCAATCGCCAGTTTTTGGGAGCTTTGTATGCGGCCGGCGTTCTTGTCTTTGATAATGTCCAGAATTTTCGCCGCCGTGGCCCGCTCCTTGCTCAAAGGCCCCACACCGGCCTTTTCAATCGCCTCGGGTTTGACCTCGACGATAAGGGCTTCGACAAGAACTCTCGCCCCATGGTATGGGTTTTCGATTTTCGGCTGTGCGTCCGCCTCCTGTTTATCAGCAGCAAGCGTTCCACAGTTGCACAGGACAGGCAAAACCGCCAGGACTACCAAGCTCACCTTTACGATTTTGCTCATTTGTTTACCCTTTCGAAAAACAAGGTTTTATCAACCGATTATTTTTTCGATATAACCTTCGCAGATTTGATAACGACCGCCTCCTCAGGAACATCCTGGAACATTCCTTTTATCCCGGTCTTGACCTTGGCAATCGCATCGACAATATCCATACCATCTACGACCTGCCCGAAGACCGCGTAGCCGGGATTGCCGGCAGAATAGTCGAGATATGCGTTATCAACGTGATTGATGAAGAACTGTGCGGTAGCACTGCCCGGGTCATTGGTGCGGGCCATCGCGAGTGTGCCGCGTTTGTTCTTGAGACCGTTTTTGGCTTCGTTAACAATCGGCGGACGAACAGCTTTTTGCTTCATATCCGGGGTAAAGCCGCCGCCCTGAATCATAAAATTGGGTATGACCCTGTGGAATATCGTCCCGTCGTAGAAGCCATCCTGAACGTATTGCAGGAAATTGGCGGCTGTCACGGGGGCAGCCTTTTCGTTGATTTCAATTACAATATCGCCTTTTGTAGTTTCCAGTTTTACCATCGTTCGACCCTCGTTATTTTTTCTGTCCGCCGGGCAGCCGCACATAAAAACCATTACAGCCGCCGCACCAAGCAAATAAACACACCAGTTCCTGCCATATTTCATATAACACCATCAAACGTTAATCAACAATAAATAATTATTCCCATTTGTGCTGCCGCATAGATTCGAGAATCATTGCAGCGCATTCCATCGCCGCGAGGCCTTCTTCGGCAACGACTTCAGGCCGAAGCGTTTTATCGGCAACGGCCCGCAGAAACGCCTCCTGCTCAAGACGAAGCGGCTCTCTATCGTCAACGTCGAGAGTTTCGCGGTGCAGAAGGTCCTGCCAGCCGGCGGTAAGCAAAGCGAACGTGCCGCTTTTTTTAAGCTGCCTGATTTTCTCGACAACATCTATATTCGGAGCGGCCTTGATTACCACTCCAGTTTTTTTGAAATAATCGACGCTGAGATA
>JBFZBL010000209.1:0-10726 GCA_041308485.1 Phycisphaerae bacterium
AATTAATGATACCACACTGGCTACACTGGAAAAAATATGCTTTTTAGCCGTACAAATGGGGAATGCCAGTTTAACTTCCTTCGGAGAGGGTTATAGCTATTTATAATCAAAATCAATTAAAAAAATCGCATAAAAGAGGCCGGTTATGAAAAGAACAGCGTTAATCATTTCAGTTTTGTCCTTACTAATTATTTCCACTGAGGCGTTCGCAAGCAAGTTTGTCTGGCTTAAAGTCGTTGACCAGAACTTCATGATGGTCCAATTCAAGGATGGCGACGTATGTTTTATGGACAACGGGCAGGGCGCTAAAGCATATACAGGCGATCATTACCTGGGTTGGGACTGGGTGGTAAATTACGGGAGTGCACTTAACACAACAAATGCCGTCAATACCGCCAACTGGACAATAAAATCTTCCTCTGATATGAATTACGGCCCAACCGGCCTGCATCCAACCAATTGTTACCGCAAATCAAAACTCAATAGTATGTCTGAAGGTGAATGGTCCGGCAGTGATTACGTTTACAGTTATACCATGGAACACAACATTTATTTGAAATTACCATATGCCCTTGCGCAGGGAACAAGCTATACCATTGAAATAAATTCAAATACAAATTCTGACGTGCTTAGTAAAACCATGACTTTTGATATATTCAACAGCCCATCAGAGGCAATTCATGTAAATCTTGTCGGATATCTGAATGACGCCAGCACAAAGGCTGTCGATTTATTTATTTGGATGGGAGACGGCGGCGCGCGTGATTACTCATCGTTTGTCGGTAAAAAGGTATATATATATAATGTCAATACATCCGCCTCACAGCAGGTGGGGACTGTCGCTCTCTGGAAAAACAGCGCCGCTGATGTAGGAGGTTATAACTTCACGATGTCAACTGTCTGGAAGGCTGATTTTACCGGCTTCAATACGCCGGGGACATACCGCGTCGCGATAGAAGGGGTCGGCTGCAGCGAAAATTTCGAGATAAAGAGATACGCCTATTTTGAGCCCTTCAGAGTCAACACCATCGGCTTTTTCTATATGCGTATCGGCGAGGATTCGAATTATCCCGGGATGCCTGTCCCGCGCAGGCCTCTTTATATTCCCAGTGTTTCACCGGCAAATACAAGGGTTTATATAACTACAATGCAGCCCTGGGCCTCGGGCTGGAGCAGTATTCCAGACGATAAATGGGATAATCCCACCTACTGGGACCCTTATAAAACAGGCGCTCAGAACAATAATGCTTTTGGCGGACACTCCGATGCGGCCGACTGGGACAGGCACCAGGGACATATCTCAATTATTTATGATATGCTTCTGCCCTATATCCTTACCGACGGCAGGATGAATGACGATAATCTCCAGATTGTAGAAAGCGGCAACGGCATACCTGATATTCTTGACGAGGCGAGAAACGAAGTCGATTTCTGGCTTAGTTTGCGTGATGGTAACGGGTATGGCTACGGCCTTACTAATCCTACCGGCAGCGGCGGCAATGCCCTTTACCAGGCAGGGACAACCGCGATATCGGCGTGGGCAAGCGCCGCAAACGCAGCAATGCTGGCCAACTGCTTTATGCTGGCGGGAATAAATGATTTGAGAGATTATTACACAAACGCCGCAGTCACGGCTTACAATTACGCATCAGGCCTTTCCGACCAGCAGCTTACCACTACGCAGGGTGTCGGTGATTATACCGTCAGGGGTAAAGACCTCAAAATGATGGCCGCAGCCCACCTCTACAACCTGACAGGTGATGTCAATTATGAAAATACGCTTAATTCCTTATGCGATATAACATCAATTACATCACAGGTGGTCGTTACTGGCAGTTCGGGGAGAGACCAGCTTTATGCATGTGCCGCCTATCTAAAAACCAAACGCACTGTTCATTATCCGACTTTGTTCAGCAATATGAAGGCATCTATTATTGCTGAAGCTAAGAGTGCTGAGTCAAACAATGCCAATAATCGGCCGTCGCGCAGGGCTTCAGATAACAACACAGGATGGTTTAAGACCACGCAGAATGTCATGAGGTGTGTAGTGGCACATGCTGTCGCCACCAGCCAATCGGATAAGGATATATTCGAAAATGCAATGGTTCTCGAAGCTGACTGGGGACTTGGACGCAATTCCCTCAATATGATTTATATGACCACCGCATGTACTAATCTGGCGAGCAAGCGCAGCGTTGAGAATGCTTATACTACCGGTAGAAATGACGGCTCCCCAGGCGTCCATCCGGGACACACACCCTATATAAATACCGAAGACTGGGGTGGAACTATGGTTATGGGCAAACCAAGCTGGATGACGGCTAAATGTTACCCAAGTTACGGGAATAACCAAACTACCGGCTGGCCGAAAGCTGAAGGTTATTTCAATACAAGATATGTATATGCCCATTCGGAATTTACGCCGCAGCAGACAATGCACGGCAAGGCCGCCCTGTATGGCTATTTATATGGCTTATATAAAATCCGCGCCGATTTCGACGGTGACGCAGATGTGGACACGCTGGATTTGGCTGATTTCGCCGATTCCTGGCTGAAAGTCCCCGGCGATACGGACTACGATTCACGCGCAAACCTTTACAGCGATGCGTTAGGAAGAGTGGACTTCTATGATTTTGCTGTCTTCGCGAATCAATGGCAGCCCATGCCGTAACGGTTCAGCAATTATGACAGGATAATTGTCGCGATGTTACTGCAATGCCCTGCCCGGCAAGCTGGCCGGCTTGTCCTACAACGTCGTCTGTAAACTCACGGTAAGTATTCATAGTTATTTGACATAGGTCTATTTTGTTTTCTGATAGGAAACCCATCCGTCGCGGCCCGGATTCTTTTCAGCAACGATAACCGCACTGCCATACGATGTAGACTCGGCAAGTATATCTCCAAGAGGCATGAATAAAACGCCCTGTGCCTTTGCCATCTCTATAAATCTGTCGAACAAATCCCCGCAGGAAATGCCTTCCGCTTCGGCATGAATAGTTAAGACATTTAGTTTGTCCGGAACAATCATCGACAACAGATGTTCATTATAATTGTTAGGTGTAATGCCTTTGCGTCCCACTAATTCATCATATGTGGGCAACGTCACGGGAATTTGAGGTTGAGATAATTTCTTCCCATCAACGAGCGGATAGAAAATATTTTCACCCCGGCAGTCACTATTGTAAGCAAAGGGGAATTTTTCCTTTTCAAGCAGAACGAGATTATTGCACTTCCAGCCGGGGACGGCAGAACATACAGGCGGCCTGCCGAGAATCTGCGTGAGGAGTGTTACGCCTTTACTTATCGATTGATAGATTGATTCACAATCCATCGAATCGATATGCGCCTGCCAGGCCTGGTGGTCCCATGCGTGCAGTCCTATTTCGTGTCCTGCATCTGCGGCGGCACGTATAACATCTTCGAGCTTTTTACCAATAATCGGGCCGGGCCAGAATGTTCCCTTGAACAGAATGTCCCAGCCATAAAGTGATGCGGCTTTGGTTCGCAGCATTTTCCACAGGAAGGCCGGGCGAATCAGCCGCCACAAATGACGGCCCATATTGTCAGGCCCAACGGAGAAGAAAAACGACGCCTTTATAGAGTGTTTGGCAAGCAATCGACAAAGGCTGGGGACTCCGTACTTTGTCCCCCTGAAGGTATCAACATCTATCCTAAGACCAACTTTCATGTACGGTTATACAATGAATTTTTCTTTTTCTTCTTGCTGCTTGCCGGTATAGAAAGGATAGTTCGTGTTTTTTTGACAGTTGCCTCGGATACGACCGGACCCTGTTTTTTATCTACGCTCTCAAACGCATGAGTGATATTTCCTGCTTTGACAAGTCCCTGCAGAAAGAAATCGAGCGTGCTTTTTACAGATTGCTCCATCTCTACTTTAGGGGTCCAATTGAGCAGTTTTTTAGCGTTCTTGATGCTTGGTCTTCTATACTGCACATCCTGGTAACCGGTGCCATAGTAAGAGCCGCTTTCAATTTCTTTTAAACCGGCAAACGGCGGAAATTTAGAGCGCAGCGGATGCTCGTCGAATTTCACCAACAGCAATTCGGCCAAATCCCGGATACTCAGCTCATTGTGGGGATTGCCTATGTTTATGATTTGTCCGTCACAAATATCATCCTTGTTTTCGATAATTCTATAGAGCGCCTCGATGCCGTCCGACACATCAGTAAAGCATCGCTTTTGTTTTCCGCCGTCGATCAGCAAAATCGGCGTGCCTTCCACAAGGTTCAAAATGAGCTGAGTGATAACACGCGAGCTGCCGATGCGCGCCGAATCCAGACTGTCAAGCCGTGGGCCAATCCAGTTGAACGGGCGAAACAGAGTAAACTTCAGGCCCTGCTTTTGGCCGTAGGCCCAGATGACTCTGTCAAGAAGCTGTTTGCAGCAGGAATATATCCATCGCTGCATGCGTATAGGCCCCAAGACGAGTTTCGATGCGTCTTCATTAAACTCAGGCTCATCGCACATACCGTAAACTTCTGAAGTCGAGGGGAAAATAACCCGTTTTTGATATTTTGCACAATAACGAATGACACGGAGATTCTCCTCAAAATCCAGTTCAAATACTTTCAGGGGATTTCGGGTATATTCAACCGGCGTGGCAATCGCCACCAGAGGCAATATGATATCGCATTTTTTGACATGATACTCAATCCATTCCCGATGTATGGAGATGTCCCCTTCCTCAAAGTGAAATCCGGGTCTGTCCTGAAGATGCTGGATGTAACCGCTATTCAGATCCATCCCGTGAACATCGTATTTTCCGCTCTCCAGCAGCCGTTCACTGAGGGCGCTACCGATAAAACCGTTGACTCCAAGTATCAGCACCTTTTTCTTTCTTCTACCCTGAATTCGCTTACCGGCGTTGAGACCGAACTTCATCCCCTCCACAAGATTAAGCTCCCTTGCAAGTTGTGCGCCGCCCAGATAAACTCCGCCATCTAACTGACCGAAATCAACCTTCACGGCATTTTGCGCACAAGCAATAATCAACGGATCAAGGGATAAAACAGTGCCCGGCACAACAGCTTCTTTTGTATTCCGCATTTCAGAAACTGCCCAGAAAAAGCACTTGCGGTCTCCAATGTGGCTAAATGCGCCGGGGTACGGACGTGTTACGGCCCTGACAAGATTGCGTATTTCAGTCGCACTTTTATCCCACTTAATTTCTCCATCTGCCGGCCGACGTCCGCCGAAGTAACTGGCCTGAGTATGGTCCTGAGGTTTTCGCGGCGCTTTGCCTTTTTTGATAAGCGGAAGGATTTCATTCAGCATTACAGAAGCAGTGTCCTTAATTTTCTTGTAGAGAGATAAAGCCGTGTCGTCATTGTCGATAGCCACACGTTTTTGGCAGACAATATCACCCTCATCGGGCTTCCGCGTCATATAATGAAGAGTAACACCGGTCTCCTTCTCACCGTTGACAAGCACCCAGTTGACCGGGCATCTGCCCCGATATTTCGGCAAAAGCGAGCCATGCAGATTGAGGCATCCCGCCCGCGGTATATCGAGGATATCAGACTTAACCATATTACGATAATAGAACGAGAAAATGATATCAGGTTTCATCTCCCGTATCTTATGTACCCATAAAGGATGATTGATATCCTCCGGCGCATAAACAGGAATATTTCTACTGGCCGCAAGTTCCGCCACCGAGTCAAACCAGATGTTCTCGTTTGGGTCTTCCTTATGTGTGAAAACCGCGGCAATTTCAAAGCCGCTGCGAAGCAAAGCATCAATGCCGACGCATCCGATATTGTGGTAACCCAATACTATAGCTCTCATACCCTTAACTCCGATCTTGTTTTGCTGGGGATTGTTGCCGCGGCTTCCGGTTTTCTGCCGACAACTTCCTGAACAAAGTAGCGAGGCCTGGCCCGCACGTCATGATAAATCCGCCCGATATACTCTCCGAGCAATCCCATTCCAGTAAACTGGGCGCCGACAAAAACAAATAAAATGGCAAATAACGTGAAGACGCCCTGCGCGGCCCATTCAGAACCATAAATAAATCTCATAATCAGAAGGAATATGCCGAAACCTATTCCCGCCACTGAGATAACTCCCCCCAGAACACTAAGAAGTCGAAGCGGAAACGTTGTCATGCTGGTCAAGAGGTCAAACTGCAGGTTAATTAAACGCCAGAGGCTGTACTTGGAGTCACCATCAGAGCGAACGGCGTGCTGCACGTCAATTTCAGTTGTGCTCGATGCAAAACTATTAGCCAAAACCGGTATGAATGTGCTTCGCTCCTCGCATTGCAGCATTGCCTTGACGATGTGTTTGCGATATGCCCGCAACATACACCCGTAGTCATGCATAACTACGCCGGTGGCTTTTTGAGCCGCCTTGTTAACAATCCAGGAAGCAATCCTGCGAAACAGAGTATCCTGTCTTGATGCCCGAACAGTTCCGACAACATCATAACCCTGCTCTATCTTCTGGGCCAGGCGGGGAATTTCTTCCGGCGGATTTTGCAGGTCGGCATCGAGTGTGACTACAATATCTCCTCTCGCTTCGTCAAATCCAGCCATAACCGCTGCGTGCTGGCCATAATTACGGTTCAGCAATACACCTATCACCAGGCCGCCATTGTCCTGAGCGGCAGCGGTAATTTTCTCCCTTGAACCATCCTTACTGCCGTCATCAACTAGGATTATTTCGTAAGAACGTTCCATACTGCGGCAGGTTGCCAGACAGCGATTCAAGAGCTTATCAAGATTTGCTGCTTCATTGAAAACAGGAATCACAACAGATAATGAAGAGTCCATTTCTTATCCTCCTGCCGCGATAATTTTTGTTTTACTCTTCAAGGTTTCTTTTATCGCATCTATTACATCATCGGCATCATTCTGGGTCATATCCGGAAACAGAGGCAGTGAGCAGATTCGGTCCGAATTCCATTCCGTGTTCGGCAACGCCCCGCCTCGCACTCCCCTGAAATCACGATAGTATTTTTGCAGATGCACTGCGCGAAAATGCAGGCCTGTCCCGATATTACGCTTTTTCAATTCTCCCATAAATTCGTCACGGGTCAATCCAGCCTTTTTTGTATCCAGCCGAACAATGAACAGATGCCAGCAGTGGCGAATCGGATAAGCCGGGTCGCTCAGGGGCAGAACTTCTTCTATTTCACTTAATCGCTGCCGGTAATACATCGCCAAATCCGTCCGCTTCTGGTTTATCTCACTTATACGCTGCAATTGTTTAATACCCAGAGCCGCTAAGATATCGGGCAGATTGTATTTATAACCCGGCTCCTGAACTTCCGCCTGTGGGGCACGACCCTGTGTTTGACGGTCGAATGCATCCACACCCAGACCGTGAAACTTCAATCGCTGTATCCGCTTCAAAAGCTCATCATTATCGCTACAAAACATCCCGCCCTCACCGGTTGTGATATTTTTAATAGGGTGGAAGGAAAAGATCGCCGTCCCCTGGCTGCCGATCAGCTCGCCTTTGTAACAGGTTCCCAAAGCATGGGCTGCATCCTCTAAAACGGCGATTCCTTTATCTGCGGCCAGTTGACGAATCGGACCCATGTCTGCCGCAGCACCTGCGAAATGCACAGGAATAATCATACGAGTCCGGTTGGTAATGCACTGCTTTATGGTTTGCGGAGTCACCATCAATGTATCCCTGTCGATATCGGCAAAGACAGGAGTGGCGCCGGCCAGAACAATAAGGTTAACGGTGGAAACCCACGTCATTGAAGGGGTAACTACTTCGTCACCGGGACCAATTTCCAATGCCTTGAGAGCGATATGCATTCCAGCCGTTGCAGATGTCAACGCGACAGCCCCCCTGCATCCTAAATACTCACGGAAATTATTTTCGAATTCCGCAGCCTTTGAACCAGTTGTTATCCAGCCCGACCGCAGAACCTCCGCAACAGCTTCGATATCGCTTTCAAAAATAGACGGCCGTGAAAAAGGCAAAAAATTAGCGCGCACCGGTTTTGCCCTCCTCACTCATGGAAACAGAACTGGTGGAGTTCTCGCTGCCGCGGATAATCCAAGCTCGCCACTTTTCCCTTCGTGACGAAGCAGAGTCCCAAGAGTTAGTACTCTCCGCAATATCCGGCTGCTTCTGTAAAATCCACCCGTAATCAGGGGGAACTTTTGCTTTGTCTCTATCCTGCATAATTAAAAGTTTGGGTGTTTTGCTGGCCAGGAAGTTATTCCAGTCTGAGGCGGTTTTCAAAATTGGTATCGGTTCATCTTTGTTCAGGTAGAAAAACAGAGCCGCATTGTTCTTGGGAAAGAATCCAATGCTGCCCGCAGGCAAGTCGTTTGCCTGAGCCTTCAATTCTTTAATAAATAGTCGCTCGGTTCCAAAAGCATCTATCATCGGTCGCTGCCAGAGAAAAAAACCTCCGAAAACAATGACGACTGCGGCAATCGGGCCTCCAAGCAATTGAACATCCTTTGGAAAATCGGCTTTTTTCTTCATTATCCTTTCAACAATTTGATACGCTAAAAACGCCGCCACGGCTATAGTAAATCCGGACAGCCCCAGTTTTCTGAAATGGTCGAAACTGGTCTTCATATACAGCAATATAAAAAGTACGGCCGCTTCTGCTATGATTAGCCCAACGCAAAAGGCGATTTGTATTTTTATGCCCCAGTTTCGCGGCGAAACTACACTTTGATGAGCCGTCTCACTCAGGAAGACCGCCATTAACAAAGCGCATAAAGGCACAATAGGCAGTATATAATACTCCCGCCGGGAACTTGACAGCGTAAAAAATAAAAATATCAGGCCAATAGCAGCTATTAACCATTGTGTTTTTTGGCCGAGATTCTTCCAGGCGGGCAGCAGTCCTATCAAACCTGCCACAAAAATCGGCGCCCACGGCAAAACAAGCATGGGGACCGCGTAAAAGTATATGTAGAAGGGATTTTTATGGTCAATCGGATTAAAGTAACGTTGAATATTTTCCTGAAATACCAGGGCAAGCCCGCTGGATTTATAATTGCCGGGGTTGCTTATTGTCGCATAGATAAAAGGACATAAATAAATTGCAAGCGAGACACCGAACGCGAATATATTCGATGGACTGAATATTACTTTCCATCTTTTTTGCATAATCAGGTCCGTCCCGACAGCGATAATCGGGACAACTACAGCAGTAAGACCCTTTGTCAGGGCGCCGAGAAAGGCGATTAAATAGAATACCAGAAACGTCGCAAAATTGAGTTTGTCCCGTCTTACCCAATACCACAAAATACAAAGAGTAACCGCGGCAAGATTTTCCGTGTCTGCGGCTGCCGTCCGGGACCAGAAAATTACTCCATAACTGGTCAGCATAAACCAGCCCGCCAGTAAACCGACTTTAGCAGACCATATTCGCCTTCCAAGAAGAACTGTGGCATAAATGCTGATGAGGCCGAAAATTGCGCTCGGCATTCGTATCACCCATTCGTTAATAACGCCCGTCATCCCGGAAATGCCAGTTATAAACCAGTAGGTCAGCAGCGGCTTGTCAAAATAAGGCTCATCTCCGATTCGGGGATGAAAATAATCGCCAGTCAAAAGCATCTGGCGGGAAACCTCCGCCCAGCGCCCCTCCGACCCCCAAAGCCCGCAACTGCCCAGCGACCAGAATAGAAGGAAACCCGCTGTTAACAGAAGCAATAAATCTGCTCTCCAATTTCTCCAAATTAACGCGTTTTCATCCCTAAACATCGCTATTTCCGGATATATTCCTTCGTTTCACGCATTTTTTGCGCCCATATACGGCAAAAATCAGATGATATTCATCGCTCCGACATTTATAAGCAATTATTATTAGGCCACTACAAATTAGGGAGATTTTGCGGGTTAGAGTATAACCGCAAAAACCTGAAAATTTCAAGAAAATTCCAGAAAAACACAATGTTATGTATGTTAGATAGTTATAATCCCGCCCTTTCAGCTGGTTTTTACTGCCTTGGCAGTTTCTTAAACATCTCGGTTACAGCATAGTCCAGACGGGTCTTGACCGTGCGTGTATCAGGATTTTTCTGGATTTCCGCAGTAGCCACACCAGCCCAGTTAACATAACCGGATGCATTGTCCACCAATACCACCATCAGTCCGCCCGTAGGGGTATGCTCCAATATGTTAATTTTGGCATCAGGCGATACCTTCAATTTAAAGGTTTCCATATCAACGCCGGCCGCAAATAAAACAATCAAATCCGGATTAGAATAACTTTCCTTCAAACCGCGTTTAGTCAGTTCGCGGTTAATCAGACGCTTTAATTCCGCAACTGCATCAAATGACGGTATCTTCCATTGGCCATACGGGTCGTTGATGACTGCGGCAGTGCCAAGCCAAGCATAAGTTTTATACTTGCTGAAATCGGTTTTGGGGTCGGCCTGTGCTTCGGTCCGTATATCTTTTGTCGGAACAGTCGCACAGCCCGAAAGCAATACAGCGATGACTAACAGCAGTACACTATTTTTGCACATTTTGTCTTTCTCCTTACATAGTTTAAATTTGTATTTTCTTGTTTGTGTTGTTTTTTCTGCGACATAAGCCGCAATTATTCAATAGTGCTCTATTTTACTGTTTCATATTGTACTGCCTGTCTTGCTCATGGCAATATCTTCTCTTCGGGAAGCGGAGACAAGAACAGCCGGAGCAGGCCCCCTTTGCCGAGGTTTTGCCGGACAACGGACAGCATGTTGTATCCCAGCAACGCGCCAGACAGGCACAT
>JBFZBL010000210.1:0-12911 GCA_041308485.1 Phycisphaerae bacterium
TTGTGCCGGACATCGAAGGCGTAAAGGGCGTTGACCAGAAGCTGATTCCATTCACCAAAAACTGCGGCGGACGGCTTGTCACAACGGATTATAACCTCAGCAAAGTCGCTGCCGTGCGGGAAGTGGACGTCCTGAATATAAACGACCTGGCCAATTCGCTCAAGACCATCGCCCTGCCGGGAGAAAACATGAAGGTTCGCATCATAAAGCCGGGCGAAGAGCCTCAGCAGGGTATCGGCTATCTCGACGACGGCACAATGGTGGTTGTCGAGGAGGCCCGCGGCAAAATCGGCAAGGATATTGTCATTGCGGTAACAAGCTCGCTTCAAACGTCCGCCGGAAAAATGATTTTCGGCAAATTTGAAGGATACTCCGGACAATAACCGCCGGACGGATACAGTTAATATTCAGCCCCGCCATCTCCGCCAAAAGCAGGTGGCGGGGTTACTCTTTTTTTCAAAATACATCTTACCGACAGCATAATCACGCCCAGCAGACCAATGCTAAAAAGCGGCCATGAAAAGTGCCCGGCGTAATCGGACGATTGCATATATTGCCCGGCGATACAAAATGACACGACTACGATAAAGCTTGAAAGTAAAAAGCCGAGCCAGTTCCGGCGCGATACCATGATTGGTCTGCCGAGGCAATCGCGGTAAAAAATCAGCGTCGCAAAGGCAAGCATCGTCAGGGATACAAGTACAGGCGCGAGAACCGGCCCTGCCCATGGGCAGGGTATCAGGAACAGAACGTCCCAGTCCATAATTGAAGCAGGCCAATCCAATATGACCTTCAGCCAGACGTAATAGAATATATCCCAGACGGCAAAGATTATCATAAAAAATGCGAGCCGCTGCCGGCGGTTTTGCCCGGCGATAAAACTCGCGGCCGATATCAGGATAATTGTCGCGGCTTCTCTGCCTACCTCAACCACCAGAATGCGATTTGACTCAGCGGTAAGAGGAAATGATGTGAGAGGAAAGACAAAGCCGGCGGAATGAAAAATCTGCCGCAGATAAACTACCACCGCCGCCTCGATATAGCCAAAGGCAATTGCAAGTACCACGACGAGCCAGAATCTGCTTATCGTTGTTTTTGGAAGTGCTGGCGGAATGGTCATAGGTTATTCAGCAGCCGCAGGAGCGTTGATACAATCTGGTCTTCCGTGACGGTCGCTATTTTCTTCCCTTTGCGGTAAATAAACGCCTTGTTTTTCGCGGCACATACGGCTAAATCAGCGTCTGCCGCCTCGCCCGGGCCGTTCACAATACACCCCATCACTGCGATTCGCACAGATTTATCGATACCACTCACCGCTTTTTTCACTTTCCGCGCTAGCCCGGCTATATCAATCTCGGTCCGGGCGCAGGTCGGGCACACTATCAGCTGCAATTTGGGCGCAGGGTACAGTCCCAGCGAAATGAGAATCTGCTTTGCTATTTCCGTTTCGATGACCGGGTCACCTGCCGCGCTGACGCGTATGGTGTCGCCGATACCTTCCGCCAGAAGCGTGCCGAGCGTAACTGCCGAGGGGACGCAGGCGTCTTCAGGCAGCCCGGCGTGCGTAAGGCCCAGATGTATTGGGTAATCGAATGTCTCTGAGATGCGTCTGTTAATTTCGATGGTTCTAATCGTGTCGCTGCTTTTTGCGCTGAGAACAATTTGCGAAAAACCCCGCCCTTCAAAAAGCCCGACGTACCCTTTCAACTCCTTCAGCATTAACGCTACTCGTTTGCCGGAAACAACATCTGGTTTTCTTAGGTCTCTTATGCTCGCTTCGTTGACGCCGATGCGGATTGCGACCTTGTGCATCTTCGCGGCGTCTATGATTCGCAGGATGTCGCCGCGATTTTTTATATTACCCGGATTGAGCCGTATTTTCGACGCGCCCGCCTCAATTGCCTCAATCGCCCTGTCCGGGCTGAAATGAATGTCGGCAATAAGCGGGATTTTTACTTTTTGAACAATTTTAGCGAATGCGGCCGTATCCGCCCGCGTCGGCACAGCCACACGAACTAACCGGCAACCGGCTTCCGCGAGATGATTTATCTGCCGGACACACCGGCCCACGTCGGTCGTCGGCACTTTGGTCATCGACTGGATAACAACCGGCGCCGATGAACCGATTCTCACGCCGCCTGCGGTGAGCTTGCCGAATCCGCCGACGTCAACCGTTCTGGTTTTATTTCGCTTGAACATAAACTAATTGTAGCTTGTCGTAATCGACCAATCAAATTAAAATGCCTGTACAGGAAAAACTGCTTATTTGAGCTTTTAGCTGGAAAGGGGCAATTATGAAAAGAAACACGCTGCATAAGATTTTAAACCCCATTTTGCTGGTGCTTTTTATCAATCAGGCGATAACAGTCCTGTTTCTCGACGAGTTACCGCCATGGGCATTCCAGGCCTTCCACAAAGGTGCCGGCGGCATCCTGCTTGGCCTAATCGCCATCCACTTCATCCTGAACTTCAACTGGGTCAAAGCAAATTACTTCTCAAAATAAGAAGAGGAAAAAATGGGACTACTTTGGGAAATTGTTCAGACGGGCCTGATGTACGGGCAGAAACGAAAAGCCGATACGATTGAGGACAAGGTTCAAATTCTCGGAGACCGACTGAACGCAACTCAAAATACTATACGTTCCCTCGTAAAAAAACTCGAGGAAATGCAGGGTGCCGATATCGACGGTGACGGCAAAGTGGGATAAAAACCGTTTTATGCTCTCGGTGTTGAATTTCGGGCCGGATAAAGGGCAATAAGACACCATATTCGAGGTTATGGGCGATTTTATTGGAATTTTGAATAATTTTTTATTATTTTTCTTGCGGCCGGGAAAATTTGTGGTATAGTGGATATCTTGTAGGGCATATCTTTTCACCTTTCAAAGGATATCCTCCCAAAAAAATTATGAAAGGCAGTTAGATTGATGGCCATGTAACAGGCCAAGGAGAATTTTTGTGAGTACAGGTACAGTAAAATGGTTCAATGATCAAAAGGGTTTCGGGTTTATCGTAGCCGATGATGGCGGTCCGGACCTGTTCGTTCACCACTCGGAAATCAAGTCATCCGGGTACTCGAGTCTGAACGAAGGGCAGAAGGTTGAGTACACAGTCGGCCAGGGCAAAAAAGGCCCCTGCGCGACAAACGTAGTTCCTAAATAAGCACCAACAATTGACGCCAAAGAAAGGCCCCGTCACTAAGTGACGGGGCCTTTTCATTTGTCGACGTCTAACACATCTTCGAATTTCCCTTGATTTCAGGCCCCACAAGGCATAAATAGTTAGGGTTTTGGGATATGATAAAAATATGGCAAAGGCAACGGCAAATGCGATAGTGGCACAATCGGGCGGACCGACGTGCGTAATCAATTCGAGCGTTTGCGGGGTAATTCAGGAAGCGGCGAAAACCGAAAAGATAGGCAGGGTATTAGCCGCACACGACGGCATATTAGGCGTTTTGAAAGAAGAGCTGTTTGACGCATCGGCGGAGAAGGCATCGGTAATCGAGGCATTAAAGCGAACACCGGCTGCGGCGATGGGCTCCTGCAGGTACAAACTCAAATCTATCGACCAGTCGCAATTTGATTTCGACCGTGTGCTCGATGTCTTCAAGGCGCACGATATACACTACTTTTTCTACGCGGGCGGCAACGACTCAATGGATACCGCCGACAAGATAAATAACCTCGCTGCACAACGCGGCTATGAGCTTGTCTGTATCGGCATACCAAAGACCATCGATAACGACCTCGCGTATACCGACCACTGCCCCGGCTTCGGCAGCGTCGCCAAATACGTAGCGACCTGCGCGATGGAGGCAGGACGGGATAACGAGGCACTTTCAACTTTCGATACGTGCAGTATCGTGGAGGTAATGGGAAGAAACGCCGGCTGGATTGCCGCGGCGGCGGGATTGGCAGCAAGAGAGCCGCAGGATGCTCCGCATCTTATCTATATGCCCGAAGCAGCCTTTACATTCGAAAAACTAATCAGCGATGTAAAAGAGGTCTATAAGGAATTCGGACGCGTGTTTATCATCGTCGGCGAAGGCCTCAAAGATGAAAAAGGCGTGCATATTACCGCAGAAACCACAGGATTCGGTAAAGACGCATTCGGCCATGTGCAATTAGGCGGCGTGGCAGAGGCACTGAAGAATGTTATTGAAAAAGAGGCGGGAATAAAGGCTCGCTGGAACAAACTCGGCTCACAGCAAAGATGCTCAATGCACTTCGCGTCACTGACAGATGTCAACGAGGCGTATATGTGCGGCAAAGCGGCAGTCAAGGCGGCGACCAGCGGCATCAATGGGAAAATGATAACCTTAGTGCGGGAAAAAGGCGCCAAATACAAATGCACGACTGGATTTGCAGATTTGAGAGACGTCGCAAATGGCGAAAAAATGGTGCCTAAACATTTCATAAACGAAAAAGGCAATCATATCACCGAGGCGTGCCGGCAATATATCTCGCCATTGATTAAGGGTGAGGCCCCGATTACGATAGGCAAAGACGGCCTGCCTGTGTATGTCCGGCTGGCAAAAAAATGGGTTGAAAAGAAACTTCCGAGGTATTTATGAATTTAGGCAAATATTCATTCGGCGTTGGGGACAGGTTCGGCAAACAGGGCAAAGCACAGCTTGCGGCAATGGTCGCGGCGGGCAAGGCCGGCGTGAAGATAACACCTGTCTGGAACAAATCACATCGCGAGCATACGATAATCGGGACAAAGCCCGCGGCGGTTCGAGCAGAGGCCGATGAGGCGACAAAAAAGATGCTCTGGGAACATCCGTATTTCGTTGACGCCGACCATATCAACCTGAAGAATGTGGACTTATTTTTAGAAGCGAGCGACTTCTTCACACTTGATGTCGCGGATTACATTGGCCAATCGTCCCCCAAAAAACAGGTAGATAATTTCATCGACGGATGCGTAAAGTACATTGACGGGCTGACTGTTCCGGGAATCGAAGGAAGTCTGGTAGTTACCGAAAGTGTCGTAAGGGCGATAGGAAACAAGTATTTGTTTGCGGTAAAACAGGCGGGCGAAATATACCGCCATATAGTTTCCAAAAAAGGCGTGGGCAGTTTTGTGGTCGAGATGTCGATGGATGAAACGGACACGCCTCAATCACCCGTGGAGTTATTTTTTATTCTCGCGGCGGCGGCACAGGAGGAAATTCCCATCCAGACGGTCGCGCCGAAGTTTTCCGGCAGGTTCAATAAGGGCGTCGATTACGTCGGCGACGTCGGACAATTCGCGAGGGAATTCGAGCAGGATTTGGCGGTGATTGCATACGCCGTTGAGGAATTCGGCCTGCCGAGGAATTTGAAGCTGAGCGTCCATTCGGGCAGCGACAAGTTCTCAATATATAAAGCGATGAACAAGGCGATAAAGAAATTTGATTCCGGCCTGCACGTCAAGACAGCGGGGACGACGTGGCTTGAGGAACTGGCGGGGCTGGCAATCGCGGAAGGCGAGGGATTGAGGATTGCCAGGCGCATTTACGCGGAGGCGTTTAACAGGATGGATGAGCTGACGCCGCCATACGCGACGGTGATTAATATCGATAAGGGCCGGCTGCCAAGTCCTGAGGTTGTCGCGGAGTGGAATGGGAGGAGATTCGCAGAGGCGCTTCGGCACGACCAGTCGTGCGGGCGGTATAACCCGGACCTGCGGCAGCTAATACACGTCGGGTACAAGGTCGCGGCGGAATTGGGAAAAGAATTTACAGACGCGGTAGCTGATTGTGAGCGTATAATCGGGCCGCATGTAACTGAGAATATTTATCAGAAACACATTAAGCCGATTTTTATCGACTAAACCAGGGGATACGTTATGAAGACATTATTTGATTTGACGGGCAAGGTAGCGGCGGTAACGGGTGCGGGCGGCGTGCTTTGCAGCCAGATGGCGAAGGCATTGGCGCTGGCAGGCGCGAAAGTCGCAGTAATGGATTTGTCGCCTGAAGGGGCAAAGAGAGTCGCGGACGAAATCAATAAAGCCGGCGGTACCGCGATACCCGTAAAATGCAATGTGCTGGATAAAAAGCAGATTGAGGAAGCCGCCGGCGAAATCATCGCTAAATTCGGCAAGGTCGATATCCTGATTAACGGCGCGGGCGGCAACAAGAAAGACGCGACGACTTCGGACACTATGAAATTTTTCGATTTGCCCGCTGAGGCGATACGCGGCGTGTTCGATTTGAATTTCCTCGGGACGCTTTTGCCGAGCCAGGTTTTCGGCAAAGAGATGACAAAGAACAGCTCGGGAGTGATACTGAATGTATCGAGTATGAACGCGTTTCGGCCATTGACGAAGATTTGCGGGTATTCGGCAGCGAAAGCAGCTGTGAGCAATTTTACGCAGTGGCTCGCGGTGCATATCAACCAGAATTATTCGAAAGATATACGCGTCAACGCGATTGCGCCGGGATTCTTCCTCACCGAACAGAACAGGTTCCTGTTGACCGATGAAAAAACAGGCAAGTTAACACCTCGAGGTGAAACAATAATCGGACATACGCCGATGGGTAGATTCGGCAATCCCGATGACCTCACCGGAACGGTGCTTTGGCTTGTCAGTGACGCGGCTAAATTCGTCACCGGCATTGTTGTCCCCGTCGATGGCGGATTTTCGGCGTTTAGCGGGGTTTAGAGATTTGCGATTTTCGATTGCCGATTGCCGATTGCCGATTTTGGGATGAGGAAAACGCCGAAGGTGAGATCTCGTTAAAAATGGACAGATTGTTTGAAATTTGTCCCGTTTTTTTGAAATTTTTCGAAAAAGAGACCGGTTTTTTTCCTTTTAATGCGGTTTTTGTCATTTTGCCACCAAGAAAAAAGACGCTAACTTTCTTTTAGACAAGGAGTTACGTTGTTTTTGTCACAGATTGCACAGATTGCACGGTTTAATTCGTGCCTCGTTATTCACTTTTCAATAGTTCCTGGATCCCCTGTACTAGGCCACGTTAGCAGCTCTCGGGGACAGGGGGGAAAATATAGTCTCCCTATAAATAGGGAAGAAAAAAGTACGAAATAAGGAGTTAGGCGGCGGGATTTTGGGGCGGAAATTAAGCAGGTCATTACTTCGTAAGGGGTAAAAATTTTTTAGAAAATGACCATTTTATTTTGGCGGTTTGGGCAAGGTGTTTTTGCCACAAAGAGGCACAAAAGAAACAAAAAAATTGGGCCACAGATTGCACAGATTTCACTGCTTTATTTTAGACGCTGATTTACGCAGATTACGCAGTTTAGTCAGCCGGGGAGACATACTCGCAGCGGTCATTTCTCGATACTCGTATCTGTGAATGCCCGCTACTCATCTGCCGGGCGACGATATCGCCACCGCTTTTAGCGTTTCCGGCTGACGGTAAAACAACACAGATTTTAAACGCGGAAAAAAACGAGGCGGGAAACCCGGCTTCGTTAAGAACTTCGCCGTGGTCTCCGCTTACGCTACGAGATTTATTTGGCAAGGTGGGCAAGCTCACAACAGCGGGAATTTTGAGTGTTTAGTTTTGAGTTAGGGAATTTTTTAGACACCGTTCTTAGCCACGGATTACACTGATTACACTGTTATTTTAGCCACCGAGTTCACAGAGGACAGTCAGCTTTGTGTTCTTGGCGGAGGCAATGCTCCAAATTTTATTTGTGTGCTTGCCACCCGCCTTCATCCACGAGGGCTTATCGCCCTTTTATAAAGCTGACTGTTTTTCCTTAGGCCTTCATATTAGACCGAGCAAAGACACGGACTTAACAATTTATTATTTTCTATTTTCTATTTATGATTTTGGGATGAGGAGACCGCTGAAAGCGGAGTTTTGAGTTTTAAGTGTTGAGTTTTTAGTGTTTAGTTTGGGATGTGGATGCTACGCTATTGGAATCTTCACGCGGATTACTGTTTAGCGGAATCTTTTTTTCGCTTGCCTTCGCGATATAGTTTGATGCTTCTGTAAAGCAGCGTCAGGCCGAGCCAAACGAGAACAATCAAAAGAGGGTATGCGAACGCTCGCGGAAACACCGCAAAGACGGCAGCCAATACTAATAACAGCACGCCGGCACCTGTCATCAGGCGAGCTTCAACCGACTCAAGGACGCGCCGGCCGGTGAATGCCGCGCCGACGACGTTGCCGATACGAATCGCCCCTGCTGCCGCTCGTACGACGTTTCCGCCGCCTTTTGTCGGAACGCGGCGACGATGGCGAAGCGGCTCGCCGAGCGGGCGCACCTTTTGTTTGACATCCAGGACGACTTCGGTCGCGTTCGTTAAATCCTGAAGGTACATTTCTTCCATCTGGCGCGCGAAAGGTTCATCTTCGATGACCGCATCCAGCTCGTAATTGCCGAACCAACTGGTGATGTTGAGGTTCGTCGAACCGACGCGCGCCCAGTTCCCGTCGGCAACAGCGGTCTTCGCATGCAGCATCGTGCCGTTCCATTCGAAGATACGTACGCCGGCTTCCAGCAACGTACGATAACCCGCTCTTGATAACGGCTTGAGGAGAGGTACATCCGTTGCATTCGGCACAAGCAGCCGCACGTCAACTCCATCTTTCGCCGCTGCCCGCAAGGCCTGCAAATATGTGTTCGTACCCGCGAAATAAGCGTCCGTTAGCCATAAGCGCTTCTTTGCCATCGCGGCGACGAGCTGGTCAACACGGAACAATCCTGCCGTCGCCGGCTCGCTTGCCACGATGCGCAAGCTCACGGAGCCGGCATGACTAATCGCATCTTTGCTGATGAGTTCCTGTTCGGGAATCGGATTACCCATCATTGCCCAGACCTGCGCGAAAGCCTGAACGATATCCGCGACGGCAGGCCCGCGCACTTCAACTCCGGTATCACGCCACGGCTCGATATTTTTTTCAGGCATGCCTGCCCACATTCGCCCGACGCACAGGCCAGAGATAAAACCGACCTGTCCATCAACCGCGAGCATCTTGCGGTGGTCACGACTGAGCCAGCCCAGCGGTGAGTCGAAACGCGGGGGATTATAGCAGCGCACTTCGACGTTGGCTGCGCGCAGACGATTCCAGAAGGAGCGAGAGTTATTGCCGAGGTTGCCCATCCAATCGTAAATAAGGCGGACATGGACGCCCTGCCTCGCTTTGGCGATTAAGGCATCGGCGAACAGCATTCCCGTTTCATCTCCGTGAATAATATAGCTCTCGAAGCAGATATGACGCTTGGCAGCGCTAATGGCCTCAAGCCACGCGGGGTAATTTTCGCGCGCGTCTCTTAGGAGTCGAACGTGATTGCCTTTAACGAGCGGCGCACCGGCGGCGCGCGAGAAGGCCTGGCCGGAGAACATCCTCATCTCCGTTATTATATCCTGCCAACTGTTATTAAGCCGTCGTGCGGCACTCATATGCCTGGCGTCCTTTGCTTGGTCGTCGTGTTATTTTATTTGTTCCCATAATACGCTACCGCCTCTTTTTTTTCTATGGGGAATTTGGCGTGCGGCAGGCCCATTCGACTACGCTGCGGAAAAGTGATATAATTTTGGTGAGGACCTCCGCTACGCTGCGGAGAACAAATAAGTATGCTTGCAGTAGATTAGGTAAACAGAACATGACTTTTTTCGCCGCCGGGAGTATGGAAAACGAAAAACAATTTGTAATCGCTCACCTTTCGGACCTGCATTTGACTGCTTTGGACAGTCAGAGCCGCCGCAAGGCGAAGATTTTCGGCTTTCAAAAGAGTATGAACGAGGCATTTGGAAATATAATCAAAAGCCGGCCGATAAGAGATGCCGACCTGATCATTGTTACCGGCGACGTAACGGACCGCGGAGATATGGAATCCTGGGTGTATTTCTGGAAAGAGATTAAGGCCGCCGGTTTAAGCGGCAGGGTCATCGTAGTGCCGGGCAATCATGACGCCTGCTGTTTGGGGGCGAGGCTATCCTTTACGAAAAAAGCGTATCGACAGCGCGACCTCGAAAAAGTCAACAACGGTCTGCAGATAGGAAACCAGTCCGCACAATTCCCATGGGTGAGGGAATATGATAAGCGCGTTGCGATTTTCGGCCTGAATTCCAATAACCTCGGCAATTTCACTTTCCTGAGCAACGCGAAGGGCCGGATCGGCCAGGACCAGCTTTCGAGCTTTGCCGAACAACTCTACACACACCGACACGCAGCGGTGAAAATAGTAGTTCTCCACCACGGCCCGCACATTACGGAACAAACTGTCGTTAAAAAACGGGGCAGGAAACTGATGGGCAAATTGATGCTCACGGGACGCCGGATTCCTAACAGACAACAGAGCATCTTACTGCTGCTTTGCCTTTCGCATGGCGTTGGGCTGATTGCGCATGGCCATGTGCACAAGGCCCAGGACCGTACCGTTAAGGGGATTCGTATCGTGGGGGCGCCTCCCACAACTCAGCCGATATCCGGGACAAACCGCAGCAATACGTATCAGTTCTACACTTACACAATACAAGGCCACGATACCTGCGTGAATACAAAACTGGAAAAGATCCAGATATAAGACAATTCTGTACTGGATACTCGATGCTGGATGCGAGATGCTCGTAGCGAGCCCGGCTTCGTTGAAAAACTACGCCGAGGTCTGTGCCCGCCAAACTGACTGGCGGGTAAACTACGCTTCGAGGCGGGGAAAAACGGCTGATGGCCCCTCGCGGCGAAACAATAATCGGACATACCCCGATGGGAAGATTCGGCAATCCTGATGACCTCACGGGAACGGTGCTTTGGCTTGTCAGCGACGCGGCCAAATTCGTAACCGGGATAGTTGTGCCGGTCGATGGCGGGTTCTCGGCATTTAGCGGGGTATAATTTAGTTTTTAGTGTTAAGTGTTGAGTTTTGAGTTTCTGAGGCGTGCTCTGCGCTTCGTTTGGCGTTTAGTCCTTAGAAAACCTGGTTTATATTACTTCGAAAAATACTTTTGGGCATAATTTAGGAAGGTGGGCCAGTTTGGGCCAACGGTGTGGCCGGCGGAGTGCTGACGAAACGCGATATCGCCATTGACTAACGCGGTCTCCTTTGGAGGAAATTCTGCTGTGCCCAGACCTTTTTTACCCAATAGCTGGTAAACCGGGCCGGCGTGAACCCCAGCCAAAAACATGCCTTTCGCGTCAACCCACTGCCCCTCCACGTCGGGCGAACCCACGCTGATAAACACCGGACGAGGGGCACACAGGGCGACAAGCTCATGAGCATCAACCGGTAAATCCATCGGCGTCAATGGTCCAGCGTATTTGATGAAGTTAGGAGCAAACCAGTGGTACTCGGCGGAAGAAGCCAGGTTTTCCACCTGTTCGCCGAGATTTCTGCGGAGTATTTTAGCGCCGCCTGCGCCGGAGGAACCTATGCAGCCGATGGCAATACGCGGTTCGTAGGCCAAAGTTACAAGCGCTGCTTTGCCATATCTGGACAGCCCTTCAATGGCCACACGTTTGGCATCTATATCGGGATTGGTTTGGAAATAATCCATTGCCCGGCTCGCACCCCAGGCCCAGGCACGCAATGCTCCCCAGTCATCGAGTTTTCGGGGCTGACCTTTATTCACCAATCCGATAATCCCTTCCCGCAGGCCGGCGCCATTATCAGCCTGGAAGCTGGTGGGAACCAAAACAGCATAGCCCCAGCCTTTTTCCAAAACGAGCTGCTGCCAGGTCGGGCCTTGCTGCTGCGGCATTTTAAATCCTTTTGGAAAATTCCAGCCAAACTCGAGGATAACAGGCACAGGAGAGGTCTTGTTTTTGGGAATAGTAAGGGTCATATTAATATCGTCGGTTATCGCCGGATACTCGGAATTGTCCACGTGGCCGATGAGCTGTTTTGTGATGACGGGAATGCCGGCGACATTGGTGTCCTCTTCGCTGACAACTTTCCATGCGACAGACGGCGTTTTGGCGGGAACTCTGCCGTAAATTTCGCGGTTGAAATCATCGAAAATTTCTAATTTGCGTTTCTCCCATTGCTGGGGTGTCTTAACGGGGGTGCCATCTTTAAAGACAAGCGGGTCCGGCAATGATGTGTACGGAGTAGCTTTTGATTCATCGGTATTGGCGGCATCCTGCGCCTTGGGATTGCCGGACGGCCCGGGGCGAAGCTTTGTTATACCAAGCTGCCTGGTCATTAACTGATGATCTTGCCGGGTCAATTTGTCTATGCGATCTTTTTCCTCTTTAGTCGGCTGCGCAAAAACCTGGACCGCAAAAAATGTACTTAGAGAAAACAGAAGTATTGATTTTTTTATCATTGCCCGATTCCTTTCTAACTTCTTAAGACGTTGACAACAAATTATATTAAAAGGCCTGCCGCAAAGCCAGCGGGGCATCCACCTTGGGATCTGCACCCACCAAACTGATTGGCGGGTAGCGGGCAGGTTGAAATCCTAAATACTAAACTCTAAATCCTAAACAAATTTAAATTATCCAATCCCAAATTTCCAAACAACAAGAAAAATCATCGCGGGAAAAAAACCGTGAAATCCGCATCATCTGCGATTAAAATGCTCAATGAACTTGGATTCCCGCTTGCGCGGGAATGACCCTTCTTCGCTAAAGCTACGAAGGGCAGGCAAAAAAAGATTCTTCGCTTCGCTCAGAATGACAAGCGGATGCGAGATGACAATTTAGGAGATTGTAATGACTGATGCGGCGGCACCTTTGAAGGAATTCAAAGTTACGAAGAAATTCTTTGTGGGGATTGATTCGGACGGGTGCGTGTTCGATACGATGGGGATAAAGCAGCGGGAGTGTTTCTGCCCGTGGACGGTGGCGTGTTATAATTTGCAGCCGGTGGCGGAGGCGGCAAGAGAATGCAGGGTTTTCGCGGATTTATTCAGCAAGACACGAGGGAACAACAGGTACAAGACACTGAAAAGATTATTGTCGGAACTGCTGCCTAATCATCCGCACGTAAAGCAAAGGGGATTTA
>JBFZBL010000211.1:0-8536 GCA_041308485.1 Phycisphaerae bacterium
CGATAAATGTCACCTTAAAGGGGAAAACCGTTGAGGTAACCAGACCCGAAGCCAATGTCGTGGCCCTCAAAACCGAGGCAAACCAAAGTTATAATCTCACAGTCAGTCATTAAAAGGACGAGTTATGAGAACAGTGGGTATAACCTTAATTGCAATGATACTGGTCTTTTGTGCTGCACCTGTTTTTGGTGCGGATAACTGGATTTCACTGGCTGGCCAATGGCGGTTTGCTCTCGACACGAACAATGCTGGCGTACAGGAAAAATGGTTTAAAAAATCGCTCGATGGTACTATACAGCTGCCCGGCACCACCGATGAAAATCACAAAGGCAAGTTAAATAACGCTCGTGAAACAAGCCATTTGACTCGCGTTTATCCATTTGCCGGCTCCGCCTGGTATCAGCAGGATATAAACATTCCGGCAAAATGGTCGAACAAACGTATTGCACTGTTTCTCGAACGCACCAAGAACAGCCGGGTCTGGGTTGACGGCGAAGGTCTCGGCTCACAAAATTCGCTCGTTGCTCCTCATATTTATTCGCTCGGCCCTTTAACGCCCGGCAGACACCGGTTGACCATGCGAATAAATAATTCTGAATATCCGCCCATTGGTGATCCCCATCAGATAAGCGACCAGACACAAACCAACTGGAACGGCGTCATAGGGAAAATCGGCCTTATCGCTGCCGACCCCGTTTATATCGAGGATGTTCAGATTTATTCCGATGTCGTCGCAAAAACAATCAAGGTTCGCGTCGAAGTAGTCAATACGACGGGCCTGCTGGCCAATTCAACCCTGGCATTTAGTGCATCAAAAACAGATGGGACGCCGCAGGGAAAATCTGTTTCGATTCCTTTTCCGGCAGGTGATGAACCGACGACAGTTGAAGTCAACTATTCCGTAGGCGATACGGCGCAATGTTGGGACGAATTTACTCCCGTACTTTATAAACTTGCTGTTTCTCTCAATGCTTCATCGGCAAACAAGAAATACACCGATAGTCGGGAGGTTGTTTTCGGCTTGCGCGATTTTAAGGCAAAGGGGACACAATTCAATATCAATGGCAAAACAACGTTTCTTCGCGGCAAGCATGACGCCTGCGTCTTTCCGCTCACTGGCTATCCGCCCATGACAGTTGATGGCTGGCTTAAGGTTTTCAGTATCGCCAAATCATACGGCATAAATCATTATCGTTTTCATACATGGTGTCCGCCTGAAGCGGCTTTTGAAGCCGCTGACCGTCTCGGTATTTATATGGAGCCGGAATTGCCCAACTGGGCCAACTTCGGCGAACCAAACCACGACGTTTTCTGCCGGGCGGAAGGTGAGCGGCTGCTGAAAACTTTCGGCAATCACCCTTCGTTCGTAATGCTCGCTCTGGGAAATGAGCTGAGCGGTAAGCAGGAATTGATGGCGCCGGTTGTGAGACACTTGTGCCAGCTCGACTCGCGTCATCTTTACGCCCAGGGTACAAATAACTGGTTTGGTATGGTTGACCCCAATGATGACTTCTGGGTGAGCTGGCAGGTTCGCTGGCAGAAAATCCGCGGGTCATACGACGCGGTCGATACTCCTCTGGGACATATCCAGGTCGGGCCGCCGGGAACAGTTAAGGATTATACCCGCGAAATCAAAGGCGTTACAGTGCCTGTTATTTCCACAGAAATAGGCCAATTCCAGGTTTATCCTGACTACCGCGAAATCGATAAATACACCGGTGTAGTGCGGGCGAGGAATTTTGAAATTTTTCGTGACCGTTTGAAGCAAAACGGCATGCTCAATCAGGCAGATGATTTCTTCCGCGCCTCAGGTGCGTTGGCTGTGCTATGCTATCGCGAGGATATTGAAGCGGCACTGCGAACACGCGGTTTCGGCGGGTTTCAGCTTCTCGATTTGCAGGATTTCCCAGGGCAGGGGACAGCGCTTGTAGGCATACTCGACGCTTTTATGGAATCAAAGGGACTCATCGAGCCGGCCAAATGGCGAGAGTTTTGTTGTGAAACCGTCCCGTTTATCCGTATGAGCAAATATACATGGATAGTCGGTGAAACATTTAACGCCAAAGCACAGGTCGCTCACTACGGCTCGTCCGACATTAATGATGCTATCGGGGCCTGGGCCCTGCAAAACGCTAAAGGGGATACCCTGTCTTCGGGACGATTGCCGGCACAAAATATATCTAATGGGACACTTGCGTCACTTGGGGATGTCAAAATCCCGCTTAATGACACTGCTTTACCGTCCAAACTCAAGCTTACGCTTGCGATTGAAGGCACTAAATTTACAAACTCATACAGTATTTGGGTATACCCTGATAAGGTAGATACATCAGCAGGCAATGTTATCGTAAGCCGAAAGTATGATGGTGCGACGCGGGAGGCGTTGAATGAAGGCAAAAGCGTTTTGCTTATGCCGGAGCCGAATGACCTTAACAATTCACTCCCCGGTATGTTTGCCTCTGATTTCTGGAATTACGGAATGTTCAAAAAACTCGCTGAGGAGAGAAAAGTCCCGGTCGCACCGGGGACACTTGGTATCCTGTGCGACCCGAATCATCCTGCTTTGGCCGATTTCCCGACGGAATTTCATTCTAACTGGCAGTGGTTCAATTTGCTCCAGAGTTCCCGCACGATGATTCTCGATGCGATGCCGGCGGGTTATAAGCCGATTGTTCAGGTTATTGACAATTGCGAACGTGCGAAGAAACTGGGGAATATTTTTGAAGTTAAAATGGGCAAAGGCAAATTGCTCGTCTGCTCGATAAATCTGCCTGCGATACAGGATAAGCCCGAAGCAAGACAATTATTGCGCAGTTTGCTGTGCTATATGAACTCTGGACGCTTTGAGCCAAGCACGTCTATTGACGATACGACCCTTAACCGCACACTTCAATAGCTGAATGTTAATCGGATGAAATAGAGAGTCCCTGAGAGGCCAGTTTGTTATTTCTTCTTGCCTTTTGCCTTGCTCTTCTTTGTCTTTTTAATACTCTTTTTCATTCCTGACCTGCATCCGCACGAATTACACATTTTGTTCCCTTTCAAACCCGACGCTTCTTTTCCATATGTGCCCTGATATAAGCAGATACTACCGCTATGTCTCGCAAAGGTCAATAACTATTACCCGCGACAAAATTAACTGGCGAATTTAACTGTATTTTGCCGAATACACTATTATGAAGGGCCGATAAAGGGCGACAAAATTGGGGTGTCAGATACTATATAATGGTTTGTTAGCCGAGTTGAATCCGCTTAAGCCGGTGATAGCCGCGCCGTTGTTCCGTTTTACCATAGCCGGGCACGAGATTATATTCAGTAATCATATGCTGATGATTGCGGTTGCCACGATTATTCTGCTGATAATAGTCCCTCTTGGGGTAAGCAGGAAAAGCTTAACGCCTCGCGGGTGGCATAACTTTGTCGAAAGTTTATGCGTTTTTCTCCGTGATGAGGTCGCCCGGCCAATCCTCGGGCACAACACCGACAGGTTTATCTTTTTCGTCTGGACGATATTTTTCTTCATTTTGACGATGAATCTGCTCGGGCTGGTGCCTAGCGAAGCAGCGATTTATCTTATAACGGGCAAGGAGTATCGCTATGGCGGCGGCGCCACGGCCAACATCTGGGTTACGGGTGCTCTGGCGATGGTGACATTCGTTCTTACTCACGCCGCCGGGATAAAAGAATATGGGTTGTTCAAATACCTCGCAATGCTGGCGCCGAAGGTGCCGTGGCCGATACTGCCTTTGATTTATGTCCTGGAGATAATAAGCGCCCTGGTCCGGCCTTTCGCCCTGGCTGTTCGTTTGTTCGCTAATATGATCGCGGGCCACATAGTATTTGCGACTTTCATCGGACTTATCTTGATTTTCAAGAACTGGTTAGTCGCGGGAGGGTCGGTAGGGGCGATAATAGTTATGTCGCTTCTTGAAATCCTCATTGCGGTTATACAGGCGTATATCTTTACTTTGCTTTCCACGTTATTTATTAGCTTGGCTTTGGAAGCAGAACATGGTTGACAAGATGATGTTTTTGGAGGTTTTACAAAAATGACTGAATTAGCGGGAAGTATGTTGGCTGAAATGAGCGGCAATGGCCTGGCGATACTCGGCGCCGGCATTGGCTGCGGCCTGGCGATACTCGGCGCCGGCATCGGTATCGGTTTTATCGGCGGCAAATCAACCGAGGCAATTGCACGCCAGCCGCAAATCGGCGGAAGAATCGTTACGGCGATGATTATCGCGGCGGCTCTGATTGAGGGCGTTACACTGTTCGCCCTGGTCATCGGCTTCTTAGCGATATTCTGGACGAAGGGATAAAAGAAAAGGGCGCATAAATGCTCAAATCGAAAACAACAGTAGTTGTATTGCTGATGCTTTTAATAAGCGCATGCGCATTGGCATCAGGCGGCGAGGCGGCGTCCGAAGAACAAAGCATCTTCAGCGGCACCTTCGCGGATTCATTGTGGACACTGGTCGCGTTTGTGCTGCTTCTCGTAATCCTGACTAAAGTGGCTTGGAAGCCGCTGGTCAAACAGCTCCAGGCCCGTCAGGATTATATAAAGCAGCAGATAGATTCAGCGGACGCATCTCGCAAAAATGCCGAGGCATTGCTCGACCAGTACAAACAGCAGGGCATTGAAATAGTGAACAAGTTGACCTCGCAGGCGCAGTTGCTCGAAAAGGAAATGATTGGCAAGGCCGGCGATGAAATTGCCCAGATGAAACGCAGGGCGCAGGCGGACATCGAATACGCCAGGATTGCCGCGTCGCAGCAGATGTGGCAGGAGGCTGAGGATATGCTGCTTGCGCTCAGCGGCGAAATTGTCGGAAGAGCGGTTACTCATGAGGACAACCTCCGGCTTCTCTATGAATCCATTGAAAGGCTCAAACGCGAACAAACGGGTGGACGATGACCGGAACGGATATAGGAATACATGTTGGCGACCTCTACTCAAGGGTGCTGTATGATCTTGCGGACCAATTTGGTATCGTCGAGGAAATCAGGCAAGAGATGGAGATGCTCGATGCTTTTATTGGGCAGGAAAGAGAATTTCTGCACATTATGTCGTCGCCGCAGTTTGCCGCGGAATACAAGCAGTCGCTGATTAACAAAATGTTTGCCGGTAAAGTAAATGACCTTACTTTGAATTTTCTGCTGGAAGTTGAGAGCCATAACAGGATGATGTATTTGCCGCAGATGACCGCCAAGTTTGCGGAGCTGTGGAACGCGTATAACGGCATAAGCATCGTGGAGCTGACGTTTCACGAAAACCTCAATCCCGACGAGATGGCGAATGTCACGCAGGCAATCTCGAATGCGATGGGCAGGCAGGTTAAGCTTAAATTAAGCGTTAAGCCCGCCATTATGGGCGGAGCGATTATAAGATACGGTGAAAGCGTTATCGATAATTCGATAAAAGCACGGCTTTACCGTGCCGTGCATACGATAATGGACAGTTGCAAACAGATAAGGATAAAAGATGAAGTCCAATATCAGTGAAATCAGCAGTATTTTAAAACAGGAAATAACCCGGTATAAACACAAGCTCGATGTCTCTTCCGTGGGCAGGGTCGTCGAGGTGGGCGACGGCATCGCGCGTATCTACGGCCTGGATAACGCAATGGCCAGCGAGATGCTTCGCTTCGAAAACGACGTCCGCGGCGAGGTGTTCAACCTTGAGGAAGATTCCATAGGAGCCGTAATCTACGGCGACTACACGGCTGTCAAGGAAGGTTCGGACGTCTATGGAACGGGCCAGGTGCTTTCTGTTCCCGTCGGGCTTGAGCTGATAGGCAGGGTTGTAAACCCGCTTTGCGAGCCGATTGACGGCAAAGCTCCTATAACGGCTGCCTCCAGAAGATTCATCGAATCCGAAGCCCCGAATATTTCCGAGAGACAGCCCGTCAAACAGCCGCTGCAGACGGGCATAAAGAGCATTGATTCCATGATACCAATCGGAAGGGGACAAAGAGAGCTTATTATCGGCGACCGCAAGACGGGCAAAACCGCAATCGCCGTTGACACCATAATCAGCCAGAAGGGACAAAACGTTATCTGTGTTTATGTGGCCATCGGCCAGAAGGAATCCACAATCGCCGAAATAGTAGAGACGCTCAGGCGTTTCGGCGCGATGGACTACACGATTGTTGTCGCCGCCGCTGCCGCAGACAGCGCCCCTATGCAGTATATCGCTCCTTATGCAGGCTGCGCAATCGCAGAATATTTTATGTATGAGCAGCACCGCGATACGCTTTGCATTTACGACGACCTCAGCAAGCACGCGGTATCATACCGCCAGTTGAGTTTGCTTCTCCGCCGTCCGCCCGGGCGAGAGGCGTATCCTGGTGACATATTTTATCTCCACAGCCGGCTGCTTGAGCGCAGTGTTAAGCTTTCCGAAGCATTTGGCGGCGGCTCGCTCACGGCGTTACCTATAATCGAAACACTCGAAGGGCAAGTCTCCGCTTATATTCCCACCAACGTGATTTCAATTACCGACGGCCAGATTTATTTGCAGAAGGACCTTTTCCATGCCGGTATCAGACCTGCCATCGATGTAGGCATCAGCGTCAGCCGTGTCGGCGGAAATGCGCAGGTAGCCGCGATGAAACGCGTCGCAGCGAAACTGCGCCTTGATTTGGCGTCGTATAATGAACTGCTCAATTTTGCCCGCCTCGGGACCGAGCTTGATGCTGCCGCGCAGGCGCAGCTTGACAGAGGCGCACGAATGGTCGAATTGCTTAAGCAGCCCCAGTTTACACCGATGACTGTCGGCGAACAGGTCGTAACTATTTTCGCCGGCTCAACGGGACTACTCGATGATGTTCCTGTCGAAAAGGTAGGCGAATACGGCATTCCGCTAATCCAGTGGATTACGAAAGAGTATCCGGCTTACATAACCGAGATTAATACGACCGGAAAATTAAGCGATGAGCTGGCGGCACATCTCACCGCGGCCATCAAGAAATTCAAGGAAACACGCAAGTAAAGATACGCTGAATAATGGCTGCCATAAGACAAATACTTCAGAGAAAAAAAGCGGCGCAGAACATCTGCCGGATAACCAAAACGATGGAGATGATATCCACCGCCAGGTTCAAGTCATATAACCGCCTGTGGCAGACCGAAAGCGATTATCACAATGCACTGGCCCGGGCCGGCTATCTTATGGCAACCGGTGAGGCCGCCCTGACACATCCGTTATTAGGTGAGAGGTCTGGACCGAGACGTGCTGTTCTTGCCGTTGGCTCCACCAGGGGGCTGTGCGGTTCTTATAATTCCGAAGTTTTTAAGCTTCTCGCGGTCCATCTCAAAATGGCCGAGGCAGCGGGAAAACAACTTGATATTTACCTGCCCGAAAGCCGGCTGTTGAACGCGATTACTCATTACGGCGTCACACCCAAAAAAGTTTACACAGAGCTCGATGAGATGCCCACTTATTTTCAAATAGAGGAAATCGCCGATGATTTTACCGAACAATATGTAAAGGGAGACCTCGAAGAGTTTTCGATGGTTTATATGCATTATCATTCAGCCTCGAGCCAGCAGGCACAATCGCTGACTATTCTGCCCCTTACGGATTTGATTGCGCAGCTGGCGACGAGGTCAACACCTATATGGCCGTGGGATTTATCTTTCGATGATTTCCATTTTTCGCCGCCTATGTATAAAAGCGTCGAGGCGCTGGCCAAAATGATTGTGTCCGCGTGGATATCGGCGTGTTTTCTTGACGCCGCCCTGAGCGAACACTTCGCGAGAATGGTCGCTATGAGAAACGCGACTGAGAACGCTGAACAGATGATTAAGGATTTGACCACGGAATACAACCGTGCGAGACAAACGCAGATAACCGGAGAATTACTCGATATTATTGGCGGTACAGGAGCTCTGGCGTGAATAAAGGAAAAATAATTCAGGTAATAGGCAGCGTCTTTGACGCTAAATTTGAACCGGAACAAATACCGGCCGTTTACAACGCGGTCATAATACCCGGCGATTTCGGCAAAGGACGCACAAAGCTCTACGGCGAGGTCCAGCAGCACCTCGGCGGAGGACGAGTTCGCGCCATATCGCTCGGCAGCACGATGGGCCTCAAACGCGGTATGGAAATCATCGATACGGGGTCGCCCCTGATGGTTCCCGTGGGCAAAGAAACACTCGGCAGGGTCTTTAATCTGCTCGGTGAACCTATCGACCAGAGAGGTCCCATACAGGTCACAATGACAAAGCCAATTCACAGGGACCCGCCAAAGCTCATTGACCTCTCCGCCAAAACCGAAATGTTCGAGACGGGCATCAAGGTCATCGATTTGCTTTGCCCGTTTGTCCGCGGCGGCAAGACCGGCCTCTTCGGTGGTGCAGGCGTCGGCAAGACCGTCATCATCCAGGAGCTTATCGCAAGAATCGCCACGAAACACGGCGGGTACTCCGTCTTCGCGGGCGTCGGCGAAAGAACAAGGGAAGGAAACGACCTTTGGCTCGAAATGCAGCATACAAAAATCGGCAGCAGTGAGGATACCGTTCTAAATCACAC
>JBFZBL010000212.1:0-6166 GCA_041308485.1 Phycisphaerae bacterium
TTGTCTTATGTCAACTGTTCACCTGTTCCAATGCTCAAATGCTCTGTTTTGCCGAAGGCACAACGGAGAGGCCGGGATTCGAACCCGGGGTACGATGTTACTCGTACGACGGTTTAGCAAACCGTTACCTTCAGCCACTCGGTCACCTCTCCATACGCTTATTTTAAAAGAACCTCAGAAAACACACTACGATGCTTCTTTTTTACAAACCGAAATTTGGAAAATCTTTCGGATAAATCTCGCATGACTTTACATTCAACAGACCGTTTTTGCAAGAAGATTAGGGGCAAACTTTATTATTTTGGAGCTGATAATAAGGGAGATGAGGAGGTTTGGACTGTGCTCCGCTGGTTTAAATATCATGGTTAGCGGCCATTAGATTCCAGGGAGGACGGGCCGATAATATGGCATTTGACAGGCTAGTTGCTTGTAGCTAAAAGGCTGAGCTACTTCATTTTTCAGGTAAACCGGCGGGGAATCTGTGTCGATAAATGAATCAGTACTTCGTATGTTGTTAGTAATAACGGGATAAGGGCGGAGGCAAATATGGCTTTTGACGTAACAATAAAAGATTATCTGCAGGAAATAGACGAAGCGCCTCTTCTTTCAGCGCAGGAAGAACACGAGCTGGCTTTGCGGATAACTGAGGATAATGACCCAGAGGCACGCGACCTGCTCGTTCGCAGCAACCTTCGATTAGTAGTCAATATCGCCAAGAGATATGCCAACAGGGGGAATATGTCACTGGGCGATTTGATTGAGGAAGGCAATCTCGGACTGATAAGGGCGGTCGATTATTTTGACCCGAATCGCGGGACGCGATTCAGCACATACGCGGCGTGGTGGATAAAGCAGGGCATAAAGAGCGCACAACTGGGAGATGTTCGGCCTGTTCATGTACCAGGATATATGATAGGGCTGATTAACCAGTGGCGTCACGCGATGGCGGAAGTAGAGAACAAGCTGGGCAGAAAGCCCACCGTTGATGAGATGGCGGACGTGATGGGGATGCCCGCGAAAAAGGCAAAGGTTATCGACGAAACGGTTAAGGTGCTTGGCTCGGTAAAGGACAATCAGCAGCCGGAATCGGGCGAGGAAAATCAGATATTCGATGCCAACATCAGCAGCCAGATGGTGGGCAGGCCCGAAGATGAGATGGTTGAGGATGAAGAAAAGGCCAAGGCGGTTGGTTTGTTGAGCCAGATGGACCCGCGAGATGCTGAGATTCTTCGGCTGCATTACGGGCTTGACGGCAATCCGCCAATGGGGTTTAAGGAAATCGGTGAAAAGCTTGGTTTGACCCGCGAGCGAATCCGCCAGATTCAGCACGAGGCGCTGACGAAGCTCTACGAGTTTATGGAAGAGCTGTAGCTATAAAAATTAACCACAGATTACACAGATACTCTGATTTTTGTCAGCCGCAAATTTTGTTCATTTCTGATTTTGAGCATTAATTACAATCCCCAAAACCTCTTGAGTATTGCTGATAATCTGCTAATTTAAAAGACCACAAGGGCAAAAGAGTAAAAATATATGGGAGCAGGATTATGAGCAAGGAAAGAATCGACTTGAAAAAGTTTATTCGGGATGTGCCGGACTGGCCAAAAAGAGGGATTTTGTTCCGCGATATAACGCCGCTTCTTGGCAACGCGGAGGCGTTCAGGGCGGCGGTGGACTCGATGGCGGCGGAATTTGTCGGTGCGGGGATACAATATGTTGTTGGCGTGGAGGCTCGCGGTTTTATTCTGGGCGGGGCTGTGGCGGCGAAGCTGAACGCCGGTTTCATACCCATTCGCAAGCAGGGCAAGCTACCTTCCAAGACCGTCAGTGTCGCATACGACCTCGAATACGGGACAAGCACGGTTGAGGTGCACAAAGATGCAGTGCCGGCGGGGGTGAAGGTGCTTATGGTGGATGATTTGCTCGCTACGGGCGGGACGATAAAGGCCTCGTGCGAACTTATAGAACGATTGGGCGGCAAAATCGCGGGCATCGTGTTTCTTATTGAGCTTACGGAACTTGAGGGTATAAAAAAACTCGCGGGGTATAAGGTCAAGTCGATCATACGTTATTGAATCCTATGAAAGAATTAACTGTTAAAGTGCCCGCAGCAAATGCTGGTGAATACAGGATAGAAATTGGGACAGATATTCTCGGTTCCGTATGGCCTAAGATAGAGTCGCAATTTGGTGCGGCGGGCAAGTTTGTTATTACAGATTCCAACGTGGCTAAGGCGGGATATATCGACAAACTTGTTTCGAGCAGGAGTGTCCCCAGTTACATTATTCCGCCTGGCGAGACGTCAAAGAATATGAACACTCTTGTTTCGGTGATCGAGGCGATGGAAAATGCGTATCTGGCCCGCGATACGGTAGTAATTGCGCTGGGGGGCGGAGTGGTTGGTGACATAGCGGGTTTTGCGGCTGCGGTATTCAAAAGGGGGGTAAAAGTGGTTCAGATTCCTACTACGACGCTTGCGCAAGCGGATTCAGCAATAGGGGGCAAGACGGGAGTGGATTCATCACTTAGCAAAAATGCCTTCGGGTGTTTCTGGCATCCCTCGGCTGTTTATATCGACATAGCTACGCTGCAGACGCTCGATGACAGGCAATACAGGGCGGGGCTGGTTGAATCAGTGAAGCACGCATTGATAGCGGATGAAAAATATTTTGAGTTCCTGGAAAGTAATCTCGACACTATTTTACAAAGACAATCCGGTGTTCTGGAAAAAGTCGCGTATCAGAATTGCAAAATCAAGGCGCAGGTGGTTGAGGCGGACCCGACCGAGAAGAATCAGCGGAGAATGCTTAATTACGGGCATACAATAGGCCACGCGGTAGAATCAGCGAGCGGTTTTGAATTGCTGCACGGGGAGGCGGTTGCAATCGGGATTATCGCGGCGAGTATGATTGAAGTTGAAATGGGACTGGACGACGGTAAACGGCTCGAAAGGGTCCGAAAGGTGCTTGCCGGACTGGGCGTACCTGTTAAAAAACCCGCCAATATAAGCAAATCCGCACTGATTGATATAATAAGACGCGACAAAAAGGCGATAAATCAGTGGCCAAGATTTGTTTTAATTGATAAAATAGGCGCAGTCCACCGCACGGAGGGTCAGTGGGCTGTCGAAGTAAAACAAGAAGTTGTTGAGAACGTATTAGGGAAACTATAATTTTTATTGATTGAGGGTAAACGTGTACAGACCAAAAATAAAGTTGCTGGATTGCACCATACGAGACGGCGGATTAATGAACAACCATTACTTCACGGACCAGTTTGTCCGGGAGGTTTACAGGGCTTTGTCGCAGAGCGGCATAGATTATATGGAGATAGGATACCGCAGCAGCAGGGAGCTTTGCCCGCCAAAGGATTTCGGGGCTTGGAAATACTGCGACGACGAGAAGATAAAAGAAATCACCGACGGGATAGAATCGCAGATGAAGCTTAGTATTATGGTTGATTCGCACCGCGTCAAAGAGCAGCAATTCGCGCCTGTTGACAAAAGCCCCATACGTATGATTCGCGTCGCCACATACGTAAAAGATATGGACAAGGCGATTGAAATGGTAAACAGGTGCCACGACCTGGGATACGAGACGACGGTCAATATAATGGCAATATCGAAGGAAATAGAGCCGGATATGGTGGAGGCACTCGATGAGCTTGCGGCAAGTCCGGTAGATGTTGTTTATGTGGTCGACAGTTTCGGTTCGCTGTATTGTGAGCAGATTGAATACCTTGTGAAGCTTTTCCGTAAGCATCTGCCTGAGAACAAGGAAATCGGGATGCACTGCCACAACAACCAGCAGCTTGCGTTTTCCAACACAATCGAGGGGATTATTCATAACGCCAATTTCCTCGACGCGTCGCTGTATGGCATAGGCAGGGGGCCGGGCAATTGCCCGCTTGAATTGCTGGTCGGCTTTTTGAAGAACCCGAAGTTCAAGCTAAGCCCCATCCTGAAAGTCATCGAGGAACAGATGCTGCCGATGCAGAAGGATATCGAATGGGGCTACCTGATACCGTATATGATTACTGGTATGCTGAATGAGCATCCGCGTGCGGGTATCGAGGTGCGCAAGACCGCCGACAAGGATAAATACGCGAAATTCTACGAGGAGATACGCGACATCGTTGGTTAGAATGACCGCGGGATCGGTAATAGTGTGACATTAAAAAGAAATGGCTCACCCCTGAGGGGTGAGCCATTATTGTTTGCAAACAACTATTTTGTGCTTTTTTTAAGCTTTGCGTCTCAGCAAGGCTATCGCACCAAGTCCCAACAGCCCGATTGTAGCCGGCTCTGGTGTCGGAATCTGCTCCGTGCAATAAGCAATACTTCCGTCGAATGTTACTTTGAACCCGAAAGTACCAACCTCACCAATGTAAACGGGAGCACCCGTGCCTATGTAGTAGTCGATAGTGCCGATATAACCTTCCCCGCCATTCGGCATCGTTCCGGCTACCACAGGACCTACTACCGCTGTCCAACCAATCGGTGCGAGCAGACCCGATGGGTTCCCAATTGTGAAGATTTGGCTCATGCCGATGGTGATGTGGTAGTCCGTCCAATCGAAGTTAGTACCGTTTTCGATGTCTTCGATTATACGAAGAGTCGGATCCTCCGGCGCTGTGATGTCGCCTTCGACATGTCCTGGACCCCAGAACTGGGTACAGCTCATATCGAGCTGGTATTCATCCTCTACCGGTCCCCATGTGTACGAACCCATTTCGATTGCGCCGTCGCCGTCATCATCACAAGTTATATCGGTAATAGACGCATTAACAGTTGTTGAAGCAAGCAAAAGAATAGAAAATAGAAATGCAACACAATATCGGCCCATATCTCACTCTCCTTCACAATCATCACACTCTTCTCTGATTCTCACATATCATACGGACTATGTGACTCTTTCATACTAAGTAGTTTACCATAATTATGGTTACGGAAGCAAATTTTTTCGTTTTTTTATAGGGCGGCTGGTATTGTTGTCGTATAACTATTTGTTAAATAAGGAGATATGGAAGCAAAAAATTTTTAGAAAAACATCAAAAATTCTGTTTTTCGTGGTTTTTCATACGTGTTTTTTGGGCAAAAACGTGGTTTTTTATAGGCCCATAATGGTTCAGATGAAAATAGCTGTTATTTAGCGGGTTTTGCTGCGGCGACGGTCAGACGGTCGTGGTTGGAGTAGTCCTTTTCTATCTTAACCGTATCAAAGTACCCAACGGTTTCGAGCAGGTTGCGAACCGTATTTCCCTGTTCGTTGCCGATTTCGAGCATAAGTGTCCCCGTGGGTTTCAAGTGCCGGCCTGTCTCGGCGATTATTCTTTTGATAATGTCCAACCCATCCCGGCCGGCGGTGAGGGCTGACTTCGGCTCGAAATCTTTTACGTTGGGGGCTAACTTCTCGTATTCCGGCTCGCTGACGTAAGGCGGGTTACACACAATCAGATCAAACTTTGCGGGGCCGAGTCCCGCGATGACCGGTTCGAATAAATCGCCCTGCAAAAGTTTTATCCGGTTCATTAGTCCGTGCTTTGCGACGTTTTTTTCAGCGACAGCCAGTGCGGCATCGGAAATATCAGTTGCGACTATCCTGCAGTTGGCGCAATTTCTCGCTATGGCCACAGCGATGCAGCCGGAGCCTGTGCAAAGGTCGCAGATGAATTGCTCGCCATTTCGCGTTCGCAAAAATTCGATGGCACGTTCGACAAGTAATTCCGTTTCGGGGCGGGGAATCAGGCAATCTTTTGTGATTTCGAATTCGAGGGAGTAGAATTCTTTTTTGCCGGTCAGATACGCGATTGGCTCGTGGTTAGCGGCGCGTTTGACAAGTTCGTGAAGCTGCGAGAGTTGTTCAGGCCCGACGATTTTGTTGAACTGGGTGTATAATTCTATGCGTTTGAGGCCGAGGACATAGCTTAACAGCCATTCCGTGCTCAGCCGGGGCGAGTCGATACCCTTGCCGGTGAAATACTCCGTGACCCAGCTCAGCAGTTTTTGTATCGTCCAGGTTTCCATCAACTAATAGGTTAGAGCTAAAAATTAAAAACTAAAGCTTAAAATTTAAAACTATTGGTTTTTAGGTGTTGGTTATGAGTTTTACATTTTAAGTTTTGAATTAAATATAGACCTTGTCCATCATTCGTGGAAATGGGATAC
>JBFZBL010000213.1:0-12615 GCA_041308485.1 Phycisphaerae bacterium
AGCATCTTTACCATTCCTGCCATGGGTGAGGCAATCAGGAAATTCCTTATTTGTCGCCTTGGCGATATTCTCCGCAAGCGTCAGGGCCGAGCCGCTCGGGGCGTCTTTCTTGAAGCGATGATGCTGCTCGACAATCTCAATATCATAGTCAGGCCCTAACATCGACGCCACTTTGCCGACAATAGCAAACAGGGTATTCATCCCCACGCTCATATTGGTCGTGCACACAATCGGGACTTTCGAGGATGCGGTTTCGATTTTCTTCCGCTGGCTGTCGCTTAAGCCCGTTGTGCCCAGAACCAGACCTGCTTTATTGCCCGCACAATAGTCAATAGACCTGTCCGCGGCTTCAGGCAGCGAAAAATCAATTACAACATTTGCCTTTGCGGGAAAACCGTCCGCGACCTTCACATTCAGTTGAGCAACGCCCGCCAGAACACCCGCGTCTTTGCCTAAGTCGGGATGGCCTGTTTTTTCAATCGCTGCCGCGATTTCAAACACGCCTTCTTCGACCGCCAGGGCCGTAATACGCCTGCCCATTCTGCCGGCTGCGCCGCAAATTATCAGTTTTGGTTTCATTTCGATAACCTCTTATTATTCCCTATACGCTGTCCGCCTATGATAGCGATTTTAGGCATAATTAGCAAGAATTACATTTATACCTGCCGCCGGCAATGCGGTTATCTGTTGAAAACAGGAAATGTATGTGTAAAATCAAAAAGCAAAATAAGCTAAAACTCAACGGCTTGAAGGAGAAATTATATGCAAATGCCGGCGAAGATATTATTGTTGGCGATTAGTTTTTTTGTCGCGGCGCCTGTTGTCGCTCAATCCGCGGATGCAAATGTCAATTCCGACCTCTTAACAAAACGATGGCAGGCCAACTGGGTTTCGCATCCTACTGCATCGCTGAAGGAGTACGGCGTGTTTCATTTCCGCAATGCCTTCGACCTCGACTCGATACCCGAAAAACTTGTCATTCACGTCTCCGCCGATAACCGCTATCACCTCTTCGTCAACGGCAAAAGCGTCTGCCGAGGACCGGCTCGGGGCGACTTTATGCACTGGCGATTCGAAACCGTCGATATCTCGCCATATCTGGCAAAAGGCAAAAATTCTATTGCCGCGGCCGTCTGGAATTACGGCGAATTTATCCCAGGCGCGCAAATGACAATTAAAACCGCTTTCGTCCTCCAGGCCGATAACCCCAAATTCGACTTCGTCAATACTAACCCGCAGCAATGGAGAGTCCTTCAGGACAACGCTTATGTTCCGATTACGCACACGCTGAATACTTTCCATTTTGTCGGACCCGGCGACAAAATCTTCGCCGACAAATACCCGTGGGGCTGGGAGCAGACCGATTTCAACGACAGCGACTGGCCCAGGGCTCGTCTGCTTGATAAAGCCGTCCCCCCCGGCGTCGCAACTAATAATTCATGGATGCTCGTCCCGCGAACAATCCCGATGATGGAAGATAAATTGCAGCGAATCGACAAGGCAAGAAGAGTAACGGGTGCGGATATCAACGATTGTTTTTTCGACGGCCAGCATAAATTGACGATTCCACCACGCAAAAGGGTGATAATCCTGCTCGACCAGACCTTCCTCACGACCGCCTATCCCGAAATTTCCGTCTCAGGCGGCAAAGATGCCCAGATTATTTTAAATTACGGCGAAGCACTATACGATGCCAAAGGGCAGAAAGGCAACCGAAACGAAATTGAAGGCCGGAAAATCCCTAACTTCACAGACGCCTTCCAGCTCGACGGCGGCGAAAACCGCACATTCAGCACGCTGTGGTTTCGGACATGGCGATATATCCAGTTGGATATCCGCAACAGAGATGAAACTCTCACTATCAACGATTTCTACAGCAGGTTCACCGCGTATCCATTTAAGGAAAACGCGGCCTTTTCCAGCTCCGACCCATCCATAAAAAATATCTGGGACGTCGGCTGGCGCACCGCCCGCCTCTGCGCCGGTGAAACATACTATGACTGCCCCTACTACGAACAGCTCCAGTACGTCGGCGACACCCGCATACAGGCGCTTATCTCACTCTACGTCTCCGGCGATGACCGCCTTATACGAAACGCAATAACCTCCTTCGACGACTCCCGCGTCGCCGAAGGCCTCACCCAGAGCCGATACCCATGCTCGTCTATGCAGATTATCCCACCTTATTCGCTGTTCTGGGTTGCGATGGTTCACGATTACTGGATACACCGCGACGACCCGCAATTCGTAAAAATCTACCTGCCCGGCATAGATGCCGTCCTGAACTGGCACGAAAAATACATCGACCCGAACGGAATGTTAGGCAAAACCATGTGGTGGAATTTCGTTGACTGGGCCTGGAAATGGGACACAAACAAGGGCATAGGCGGCGTTCCCCCGACCGACGCACAAGGCCGCTCTTCCATCCTTACGCTGCAATATGTTTACGCCCTAAATTACGCCGCACAACTTAATGACGCCTTCGGCAGAAAGTATTTCGCCGACCATTACAGAAACCTCGCCGATTCACTCAAAAAATCCACCTACAAACTTTGCTGGGACGACAAACGGGGACTCTTGGCCGACACGCCGGATGGGAATATTTTCAGCCAGCACGCAAATGTCCTCGCCGTCCTCGTTGATTTAGTTGACCCCAACGCGCAGAAAAAACTGATGGAAAAAGTCATCTCAGATTCGAACCTCACCCAGTGCACCTTCTATTACCGCTATTACCTCATTCGCGCGGCAAATAAAGTCGGCTTCGGCGACCGCTATATCGAAATGCTCCAGCCATGGCGCGATATGCTCAAAATCGGCCTTACAACTTTCGCGGAAAATCCCGAACCCACCCGTTCCGATTGTCACGCCTGGAGCGCGAGCCCAAATTATGATTTACTGGCGACCGTCTGCGGCATAATGCCCGCCGAACCCGGCTTCAAATCCGTCAAAATCGAACCGCACCTCGGCCCGTTAACCTGGGTCGAGGGCAAAATGCCTCATCCACTCGGCCAAATTTCCGTCCGCCTAGAACGCAACGGAAAAACCGGCATCAAAGCCAATATTACTTTACCCCCCGGCCTGACAGGAAAATTCGTCTGGAATGGAAAATCCGTAGATTTAAAACCCGGCCCGCAATCAGTTGCTCTGTAAAATTGTTTATGAATCAACGCCCGTTGTGCTGTTCGTACTGCTCGATGAATTTGGAGCCGGCGCGGATATAGACAAGCGTTGCCAATACCGCGGCGGCCGCGGCAGACCACCATAAGACCCGCACAAAATAAAACCAGCCGTGAAAAACTGTCGAGACCTCCGGCGCGATTAGTATCGCCGCTACCATCGATAACTGCAAAGCCGTGGACGCCTTGCCCGCAAAAACCGGAACAACGAGGACTTTACCAGTAAGAAAATAGACAATCAAAAAGCCGATGAAGACGAGAACGTCTTTGCCAATAATCAGAACGACCACCGTCGGCGGCAGGATGAAGCCGGCTATGCCGGCGTAGTGCGAGGCAAGGAGCAAAGAAGCCGACGTGATGAGCAGCTTGTCGGCTGTCGGGTCAAGAAACGTCCCTAACCTGGTAGCCTCCCCGTTTTTACGCGCCAGATACCCGTCAATACCGTCGCTTATCGCCATAAGGAAAAATATCGCCACGGCTGAATAACGAATCAAATGCCGGATATGCCCGCTCAGTTCGGCGTCGTTTATCTGGAGCATACAAATGACAAACGGCGCTATCAGCAGTATCCTCAGAATGGTTATTCTGTTTGCCCAGCTTAACGTCATTTTCTATTTACGATTTATTATTTATTCTTTTTTACAATCCGCCTGCGGGAGGATTATACAAATTCAAATCGCAATCTGCCAACTTATAATCTTGCTGATAATGCCGGAAGCGTTATAATTGACCCGCTTTTAAGGTAAATAATATGGCGGTTCTGAATGTAAATGTAGACCATATAGCAACGGTTAGACAGGCGAGGCACGCCGATGAGCCGGACCCTGTCTGGGCAGCGGCGGAGTGCGAACTGGCAGGGGCCAACGGGATAACTACCCATCTTCGGCAGGACAGGCGACACATTAACGACCGGGATGTTCAGATACTTAAGGAAACTGTCACCTGCAAGTTCAATCTCGAAATGTCGATGGAAGAAGAGATTGTCCGAATCGCCGAAGGTATTGAGCCGCAGCAGGTAACGCTTGTTCCGGAAAAAAGAGCGGAACTGACAACAGAGGGCGGACTCGATTGCGCATCGAACGGCGCACGGCTAAAAGAGGTTGTCCGGAGAATGCACGCAAGAGGCATACTGGTCAGCGCGTTTATCGTGCCGGAAAAAGAGCAGATAGCCGCCGCGGCGAGATTCGGCTGTGACGCCATCGAGCTGCATACCGGACAATACGCCAACGCCAAGACGGAAAAAGAAATTCACGAGCATCTTCAATGGCTCGAAGCGGGCAGAGACCTGGGCCTGAAAAAAGGATTGATTGTGCACGCCGGCCACGGGCTAACGTATAGGAATATCGGGCCGGTCGCCGCGATGGAAAATCTCGGCGAATTAAATATCGGGCACAGTATTATCGCCAGAAGTATGTTTGTCGGCATTAGAGAAGCGACAGTCGAAATGATTCGGCTGATTGATAAATACGGAAAAAACAGCGATTCGTGTATAGCGGGTAGCGGATAGTTAAAACCCAGGAAAATAGAAGGAAAGACAGATGTTTGCAGGAGCAATGACGGCGTTGATAACGCCTTTTAGAGACGGGCAGGTCGATTTTGAGACCCTCGATGAGATTATTGAGTTTCAGCTCGAAGGCGGGATAGACGGCATAGTTCCCGTTGGAACTACGGGCGAATGCCCGACGCTTAGCCATGATGAGCATAAAAAAGTCATCGAGCGCGTTGTCAAAACCGTGGCGGGACAAGTGCCTGTAATCGCCGGCGCCGGCTCGAACTCGACGGCCGAAGCGATTGAACTGACCGCCTTTGCGAAAAAAGTCGGCGCGGACGCGACCCTGCAGGTTGACCCGTATTACAACAAGCCGACGCAGGAAGGATTCTATCAGCACTTCAAAGCGATAGCCGAAGAAGTGGATTTGCCGATTATTCTGTACGATATACCGGGCCGATGCGGCGCGGGAATGACGGTCGATACGATTGTGCGGCTTTCTGAAATTGAGAATATCGTTGGGATAAAAGATGCAACCGGCCAGATGGACCACGTCAGCGAAATCGCTACGCGGTGCAATATGACGATTCTGTCGGGCGACGACTCGATGACGCTGCCGATAGCCGCGGTGGGCGGCAAAGGCGTAATCAGCGTCGTGGCTAATATCGCGCCGGCGGATGTCAAGGCGCTGACGGACGCGATTCTGGAAAGCGATTACGCAACCGCGCTGAAATGGCACAAAAAATTATTTGCCCTGAGCAGGGGAATGCTTTCGCTGGCGACAAACCCGATACCGGTCAAAGCGGCGATGGCGATGCTGAACCTTTCGGGCGAAGAAATGCGATTGCCTTTGGTGCCCATGGAAGAAAGCAAAAAAGCGCTACTGCGAAAAACTTTGCAGGAATACGGGCTATTAAAATAGATTTCGGATTTCCGATTGCGGATTGCAGATTTGCATTTCGAGAGGCATAGCAGAACCACATTTAATCCGTTACTTATCGTAAACCTTCTCCGGGTCGAAGACCGGTTTGGCGACGAATTCGAGCTTATCCTGTGTTCCTTTTTTCAATGCGCGGTAAAAGCAGGATTGATACCCATTGTGGCACTGGCCTGAATCGACAGTAACTTTGAGGACGATACAATCCTGGTCACAATCGACAAGAATCTGGCTGACCTTCTGGACGAAGCCCGACTGTTCGCCTTTTTTCCAGAGTTTTTTGCGGCTTCTGCTGTAATAGGTTCCGTTACCTGTTTTGATGGTGTGGTCGAGGGCCTCGCGGTTCATATAGGCGACCATCAGGATTTCACCGGTTTTGGCGTCCTGCGCGATGGCTGGAATAAGGCCATCCGCATCGAATTTCGGCGTCAGTTGTGTGCCCAGCTCAATTGTTTTATCGGCAGACATTTACGATTCTCCGGTTAGTATAGCGTATTGTGTAAAACGGTATTAGCCGTTATTATAAGGGCGCAAGAAGCAAGACACAAGACGCAAAAAATGGACGCGTAAATGGGTGAGCAGAAAAACAGCAAGGCACACAAAATATTCTTTTACCTGCGAATCGGGTTTGTAGCAGCCGCGATATTGGCGGTAACCATCTGGGTATCGCGGAATAACCGCTATGTGATTCTGGGGCAAAGCTTCGTGAAGATGGGGCCTTGGTTTTTCGCCGGCATTGTAGTTGCGTTTGTCGTGAGCCAAGCGATTTTAGCGTCGCGGTGGTGGCTGCTGCTGCGGACACAGGATATTCACATCGCTATCTGGGCGGCGATTCGGCTGCACTTCCTAGGCCTTTTTTACAATAACGCGATGCCCGGCTCTGTAGGCGGGGATTTGATTCGGGCGTGGTATGTTACCAAGCACACGGAGAAAAAATTCGCAGCCGTGCTGAGCATATTCGTTGACAGGTTTATCGGGCTGTTAAGCTCTCTGATGATGGCGGGTTTTTGCTATTTCGTTTTACTGCGAGACGTAAACCTGGGGGTAAGCCAAAAAACAGCATCAGGTATTTTGAAATGGGCGATTGTTGCGGTAGTTGTGATATTAGGCCTTGTTGCCGTGCTGCCGGCCAGCAGAAAATTGCTGGTCAAGATATGTCAGCACCTCGTAACATTTGCCAAAAAGTTCTGGGCTGCGGCGGTTTTGTATGGCCGAAACCCGCTGTCGATACTCGCAGCATTCGGCCTTACGTTTATACTCCAGGGGATAGTCATAACGGGTTTCTGGCTGATTGGCCGAAAAATTGGTATAGAGGCCAGCGCAAAGTATTATTTCGTGTTTTTCCCGCTGACCTGGGGTCTTGGCGCAATTCCCGTCAGCGTAGGCGGAGCGGGGGTAGTTGAGGGAGGGCTTGCGGGCCTGTTTGTGCTTGCCGGGGTGGAAGCCGAAAAGGCGCTTGCGATTGCGCTTTGTCAGCGGGCGGTGTGGATAGTCGCCGCCCTGCCGGGGGCGTGGATTCACTGGACCGGAAGGCATCTGCCAAAAGAAATTGACGCTGACTTTAACGATAATTTGCCTGAACAAGCGGGGTAGATTATGCGTGAATTTAGTACGAACTTATGTATAATGACCGGGCCGGTGGATACGGTCGGTTTATATGTTTTTAGGACAACTTAGAAAAACTGGAAAGGAGAACTGCCTTGTTACTCAGAATTAGCGGCAAACATACTGAAATACCGGCAAGCGTAAAAAGCTACGCCATGGAGAAAACATCCAAACTGCCCAAGTTTTATGACGTCATCAACGTGATTGAGGTTATCATCGACGGCAAGGAAGGCAGCAAAGACGCGGGCAATATCGCGGTGGAAATCATCGCCAGGGCCGAGCACAAGAAAATCTTCGTGGTAAAGGAAAAAGGCAGCGATGTTTACGCCTGCATCGATCTGGCATCACACAAACTCGAGCAGCAGCTCAGAAAAGCGAAGACCAAGGAGCGTGATGAGAAAAAGCATCGGGCTCGCTAAAGTTTGCGGCCGACATGATGTGGACGGCAGAAATTTAGGGGTAAGCGTTTAGGAAGAATAGTATGAAGTTTGCGGATTTCGTTTGTTTTGAGGCAGTTATCCCGGAGCTGCAGGCAAAGGACCGGGACGGAGTAATAACGGAGCTTGTCGCCGCAATAGACAAGGCGGGCCGGCTCGGCAAAGGCAACTGCGACAAGATAACGCGTGCCGTAATCAAGAGAGAGAACGAAGCGAGCACCGGAATGGGCAAAGGAATTGCTGTTCCGCACATCAAGCACAAAGCGGTCAAAAACGTGGTCGCCGCCGTGGGGCAGAGCAGCAAAGGCATCGATTTTGCCGCGCTGGACAAACAGCCGGTGTATTCGGTCATACTTCTGCTAAGCCCCGCCGATGATCCCGATGAACATCTTCAAGCGATGGAACAGATTTTCAAGCACCTTCAGCAGGAAAAATTCCGCAAATTTCTCAGGCAGTCACAAACAGCTGCACAAATTGAGGACTTACTGAAGGAGGCGGACGTCAATCCGTCCTTGTGAGCTGTGTGATACAACCAGGCCGGTGATATGTGGACGGGCAATAGAGTGCAAAATCAGGTTTGCGAACTTGAGGTTGAAATTAAAAATGCTGATGGATTGCATATGCGGCCCGCGATGCAGTTTGTGGATACTGCCAGCAGGTTTCAGGCCCAGATAACAATCAGCAAGGCCGAAACGAACGTTGATGGCAAGAGTATTATGCAAATGAGCATGTTAGCCGCCACTTATGGAACCCGGCTGAAAATAAAAGCCGAGGGCCCTGATGCCGCTGCGGCGGCGGCCGCACTGCAAGAGCTTGTTGAAGTAAAGAAGTTCGGCGAGCCGACACCCGAGGAAAAAAGCAAACAGATATCCTGATTTCGGTCAAAGATGGAAATAAAAAAAGGCATAGCAGTTTCGCCGGGAATTTCAATCGGTAAATGTTTCGTTATCGACGCGGAGGATTACCGGATTCCCAGGCGGCTGATTGAACCGTCGCAGCGCTTGACGGAAACGCAGCGAGTTCGGAATGCCTTTAAAGAGGCGATTGAGGATCTGATCCGGCTTCAGGCCGAGCCGAAGGAAATAGAGGGACAGAAGATAAAAGACATCTTCGCGGTACACCTGAGCTATCTGCGTGACCGGACGCTGCGCAAAAACATAACCGATAAGATAAACGCAGAGCTGGTTACAGCAGAGTTCGCCGTTTCGAGCACGCTTCGGGATATAGCCTCACATTTCGCCAAAGTAAAAGACGTTTATATCAGCGAACGCGCAGCAGACATCTATGATATCGAGCACCGGCTGGTGGGACACCTGGTAGGAGCAAAGCGGCAGGATATCGCCGCCCTCAAGGAAGAGGCAGTAATCGTCGCTCGCGAGTTAAGCCCGACGCAAACGGCCAGTTTTAATAAGGAATATGTCAAAGGCATTGCCACAGGAGCGGGCGGCAGAACAAGTCACACCGCGATTGTGGCAAGGTCGCTGGGAATTCCCGCGGTGGTCGCCCTGGAGGACATCACCGAAAGCGTCAACGCGGGCGACACGGTAATTATCGACGGCAACCGCGGCATCGTCATCGTAAATCCCGACGATAACACAATAACGCAATATCTCGAATACGCGGTTGAATACTCCGAGTTGGAGCATCGGCTTGATACTATAAGGGAAAAACCCGCTGAAACACGGGACGGGGCACGTGTAACGCTGCTTGGCAATATCGAGTTCCCAGACGAGGCGCAGGGTGTTTTGCAGAAAGGCGGCGAGGGGATAGGACTTTATCGAACGGAATTTTTGTATCTCAACCGCAACACTGAGCCGACGGAGCAGGAGCATTACGAGGCCTATTCGAAAACGGTATCAGTCTTCAAGTCCAGACCTGTGGTATTGAGAACAGTGGACCTCGGCGCGGACAAATACACCCAGAGCAGACGCTATATGCGTGAGCCAAATCCGTTTCTGGGATTGCGATCCATAAGATACTGCCTGCAAAACCTGACGATGTTCAAGACGCAGCTTCACGCGATTATGCGTGCGTCGGTGCTGGGAGACCTGAAGATAATGTTCCCCCTTATAACCAATCTGCAGGAATTGATGCAGGCCAAGATGATACTTGGCGACGTAATGGAAGACCTCGACGAGGAGGGCGTGCCGTATAACAGGAAAATCAAGGTCGGGATTATGGTTGAGACGCCCGCTGCGGCGCTGACGGCGTCGATGCTTGCCAGAGACGCCGAATTTTTCAGTATAGGGACAAATGACCTGACCCAGTACACGCTGGCCGTGGACAGGGGCAACGAGCTCGTCTCGACGTTATACTCCTCGGTTGACCCGGCGGTCCTTCGGCTTATCAGGACGGTGATTCAGGATGCGCACAAGGCGCAGGTGGACGTCAGCATCTGCGGAGAAATGGCCTCGGAGCCGGAGTCGGTAATGCTGCTGCTGGGTCTGGGCATTCGAACCCTGTCGATTGCGGCGCCGATGATACCCGAAGTAAAACAGATTATTCGCTCAGTCACGATAGAAGAATGCAATAAAATCGCCAGAAAGGTGCTGGGGATGAATTCTGAGAGACAGATATCCAGCTACCTTCGTGACTCAGCCAGAAAGATACTGCCCGAAGCTTTCTAAACAGCCCCCGCTGCAGTCTTGCGACAGCAAGACGCGGGGACAGGGCGACAAAAAATTGGAAAACAGATGTTAGCAGTAATTCGATTCCGAATAGGAGGAAGCTTGCGGTTTTTGTCGCACGCGGAGACGATGCGCGTCTTCCAGCGTGCCTGTGTGAGGGCGGGGGTTAAAGTCGCATATAGCCAGGGATACAACCCGCACCAGCGGATGTCGCTTGTGCTGCCGAGAAGCGTAGGGGTTGAATCGGAAGATGAATTGCTTTGCCTGCATCTTGCGGAGGGCCAGACGCAAATAGACAACGAATCGCTGAAAAACGAGCTGCCGGCCGGGATTGAAATTATTTCAGCGGAAACCACCGAGGCAAAAAATATTCCTGCGCCTATTTCAGCGAGATACATAATAAATGCGGGAGAACAGAAGATTGATGATGCAGTGAAGAAACGTATTACGGATGCTCTGGCTGGTGATAAAATCATTGTGAATCGGTCAGCCGGCGAGGGCTCGAAAACCAAAACCGTTGACGTGAGACCTTTTCTGGAAGCAATCAAGGCGGAACCGGGAGAAGTAGCCGTTGACTGCAAAATCACTTCCGCGGGGACGATTCGGGTTGATGAAATTCTTGATTTGCTGCATTTGAAAACGGCGGATTTAACGGGGCCTGTCAGGCGAACGAACGTGAAATATATTCATACTATGTGAGAAAAAACAGATGGCAAGAGAAATGCTTATTAATGTGGCCGAGAGCGAGGAATGCCGGGTGGCGGTTATGGAAAACGGCTCGCTGGAGGAATTATACGTGGAGAGGACAAGCTCCACCAGATACGTAGGCAACATATACAAGGGCCGGGTCGTCAACATCGAGGCGGCGATACAGGCGGCCTTCGTCGATTTCGGAACCGGCAAAAACGGCTTCCTGCATATCAGCGACCTGCACCCGCGCTATTTCGCAGGCAAGGGCGCAATCGATACCGAGGAAATCGGCAAGCGAAGATCGCTGCACGAACGAAAACCGATTCAGGCCTGCCTGCACAAGGGCGACGAGGTGGTAGTCCAGGTTACCAAGGAAGGAATCAATACCAAGGGGCCGACGCTGAGCACGTACCTTGCACTGCCGGGAAAATTCCTGGTGATGATGCCCTGGATGGCCAAATCGGGCGTGTCCCACAAAATTGAGGATGAGGAGGAGCGGATACGGCTTCGAAACATCTTCGAGCAGAGCAATCCGCCCAAGGACATCGGCTTCATTATCCGCACGGCCGCACAGGGATGCTCCAAGCGGGACATCCAGAATGATATGAGGTATCTGAGGCGGCTCTGGGCGGCAATTGAAAAAAGGATTTCAAAAGTGAAGCCGCCGGCAGAAATGTACCAGGAGTCGGACTTAGTCATAAGAACACTACGGGACGTTTTCAACAACGATATAACGAGGATATTGTGTGACTCCGAAAGTATGGTCAGGCGGATTCGTGATTTTCTCTCGATAGCGTCGCCCCGGCTCAAGCAGCGCGTCATCTTTTACGACGGCGGCGAGCCGCTATTCCACAAATACAAGATTGAGCAGGAAATCGCCAAGGTGCATTCGCGGACGGTGCCCCTCAAAACAGGCGGCTCCGTCGTCATCGAGCAGACGGAAGCCCTGGTCGCAATCGACGTCAACAGCGGGAGCTTCCGCAAGCACCAGGACGCCGAAGAGACCGCCTTCAAGACCAATCTCGAGGCGGCGGAGGAAATCGCCAGACAGCTTCGGCTGCGAGACCTCGGCGGGCTGATAATCTGCGACTTCATCGATATGCGAAGCCCCAAACACCGCAGGGAAGTCGAAAAGGTCTTCAGGGCGGCGACAAGGAACGACCGCGCGAGGTCGAGAATCCTGCACATAAGCAACTTCGGCCTAATCGAGATGACCCGGCAGAGGATGCGGCCGAGCCTGCAATCGAGCACATACCTGGCCTGTCCGAACTGCGCGGGCAGCGGCTATGTAAAGAGCCACGAATCATGCGCGATTGAGCTTATCCGGCTGCTGCATCTGGCCGCCTCTAAAGAGCTGGTAAAAAAGGTGGAGCTGTTTGTCTCGCCCGATGTGGCGGATTACCTGCAGAATGAAAGAAGGACCGCCATTGCAAATATCGAGCAGGCCAGCAGCAAGAAAGTCATTATCCATTCCTCGCCACAGTACGCAGGTGAACGCTCCGAAATCGTCTGCTACAACGACAGAGGAAGCGTGGTCAAACTGTAACGCTCCCGCATAACGGATACTACGGTAAATCTTGACGGCTGATGGCGTTTCAGGGATACTAATAGGCTGGCTGGACTTTTAATGGTGGATAAAATGAAATTTGACCTT
>JBFZBL010000214.1:0-17452 GCA_041308485.1 Phycisphaerae bacterium
TTGTCGATTCCGTTTCGTATTGTCGGTATCGCCGCGGAGGCGTTTCTTGCGCTGATTAAGGCAATTCTGTTTTTGCCCGCGAGATTGCTCGGCCATCAGAATAAAATCTAATAAAGCAACCCTATAGTTTTCGGCCCGGCCTGTTTATAAAGACAGGCAGACGCTCAAATAAAAATTGAAACGCGATAATAATTCTGAGTAAAAAAAGATTACAGGCGCATTTTTTAGAAAGGGATAATTATGAAATTGAACATTAAGGCGTTTGCGCTGGCGTGCGGGCTGATGTGGGGCTTCTGTGTATTTTTCCTGCCTTGGTGGATAATGATGTTCGAGGGGAAGACGGGAGCAGTGCCTTTCCTCGGTCATTTGTACCGCGGGTATAATGTCAGTCCTTTGGGCAGCGTAATCGGGCTGATATGGGCCTTTTTTGACGGGCTTATCGGCGGTGCGATATTCGCCTGGCTCTATAATAAACTAGCATCCGCCTGTCCCGGCAAACAAACATAATTTTGGGCGTTATTTGTGAAATTGCTCGGCCATCACTAACAAGCGTGCAGCGGACAGCGTTCAGCATACAGTAAAAAACAGCGACACGAAGCAAAGCGAAGAGCCCGTTTCGGAAACTTGCAAATAATCGATAATGAGTGTAGAATAGTCGGCTGTAGCGGTGAGAGTAGCTCAGTTGGATAGAGCATCGGATTGTGGTTCCGAGGGTCGCGGGTTCGAATCCCGTCTTTCACCCTTTCTTCAATTCCAGCTAATGAAGTGTTATACTTCAAGACCAATCAATCAACATTAGCCAAACGGGATGAGAACACGCCTGACGCGAAGCGGCAGAGCAGGGTTCGACACGCCGAAGGCGAGCCTCGCTTCGAGACACGGAGCGAAGCGACGAGCCCGTTTCGGAATCCCGCCTGCCCTGAGCAAGCGTAGCGAGTCGAAGGGTCTTTCACCCTTTCATCATTTATGATTTTTGATTTATTATTTATGATTTAATAACAAAGGGCCGTGAGTTTCGGAGTAACCAAAAGCCAGGGCCAATTTCTTAACTTTCAATTCGCAATTCTAAATTATTTTTACGCCCTGCGTCTTCGCAGCATAGCCAGCCCGCCAACGGCCAGAAACACCAACGTCGCCGGCTCGGGTATATAAGCATAAGCTATGTCGTCCATGCTTGAGTGACTATAGAGATTACCCATATCCAGATGGACGGACGTGAAAGTACGGCTGGTAATAATGCCAAAATACGACTCGCCGGCGTCTCCACTTGCCGGTACCGTGTAATCAATTCTGTCGATCGTCAGAACTACGGGTTCTTCGATATCAATCAGGTAAAGGCCAAAAGCCGAAATGGGATAATTGAAAGTAAGGGTGACTTCGGAGGATTGGAATGCTATATCGGTATCCGCCGACAGATAGTTCTCGCCGCCGGGTGTGGTATTGTGATTTCCGTACCATTTCTTATTCAGTATCTTTAACGCTTCCGGAGTGCTTATGGCGGTGAAGTCATCGAAAACAATCATCGTCACTGCATTGGAGTCGGGGGTACCAATTAGCGGCTCGTCTTCAAAGTCTTCCGTGGTTACGGTGCGGGCAACAGCCAGGAAACTAACCTGATTGTTGAAAACAGTTGTAGCCTCCACCTGCCTTGCGCCGCCAAATATCGATACCAACATTGGCGCTAGTGACAGAATGAATAGTCTCCTTTTAATTCGAATTCCTCCTGTTCTCTTTTTTTGTTTTACACAAGGAAACCAGCACAAACGTCCTGTACCAAATCAATCCTCCTATTTTTATTACCTTTTCCTGCGAATCAAACCCAGCCCGCCAAAAGCAAGAAGCGACAATGTCGCCGGCTCTGGGACTGTATCGCCAGGAAACCGAAGAAGACCGTCGCTGCTGCTGAATGTGCCATTCTCGGCGTCATCCATATAAGCCAAAAGATATTGCGAACACGGCCCGTCTACGTTTGCGCTAAAACCGCCACGGGTCTCACCAGCAAGGATGGGCAAATGAAATGGAGGATTCGAAGACGACCAGTCAAATTCGTATGTGTCTGGCTCAATTTCGTGATAGCTTACATAATAGCCGATCGCTTTTACATCGCCAAAAGGATAGTCGATTCCGCCGAAAAACTGACGCCACGTCAGAGCAAAAGTCGCTGTCGAGTAATTGACTTTCATCTTTGAATCCCACGTGGTTGGGTTTAAAGGTTGTTCCGAGAAATCTGTCATCCCCTGCGCCATCCACCCGTTGTTCGTATATGCGAGTAAGCCATATTGATAATCGACCTCGACAACGAAACCCACAATATCCCCGATGCTGCTGTCGGCCGGATTAACAACTGTATAGTGACTAAACCCAACTTCCTCGAACTCCTCGATTACAGTCGGGTCCGATGACGCTAAGACCTGTGCAAATAAAAAAAGGGGCAATATTGTTATTACGCAGAAACTGTTTTTCATAATGTCCTCCAGTTACACACTGCGTCTTCGCAGCAGAAGCCCGCCAAAACCTAACAGCAGCATCGTCGCCGGCTCGGGGACTGTATTGCCGCGAAATGGAGTCAGGCCGCTGCTGCTGAAGGTATCGTTCTGGGCGTTACCAATATAAGCCAGAAGATACTGTGAAGCCGTACCGTCCAGAGAAGTATAAAAACCTCCACGTGTCTCTCCCGGCAGAATGGGCAAATGGTCTGGCGTTCCGGCAAACGACCAGTCAAACTTAAACGTATTAGTCGCTATCTGGCTATAATTTACAAAATAGCCGACTCCTATTACGTCGCCGAAGGGATAGTTGATTCCCCCAAAAAACTGTTTCCACGTCAGGGCACAATCACTTGAGTAGTTGGCTTTCATCTTTGAATCCCAGGCGGTCGAGTTTAACAGCGAGGAAGTCATTCCCTGGGCCCGCCATCCGTTCTCGGTATAAGCCCACAACGAGAAGTCAAAAGGATGGGCGACCTCGATTACAAAACCCACTACGTCTCCGATAGTGCTGTCGACCGGGTTATCAACCGTATAGCTGATACGTGTATCACCCCATTCGTATTCAATGACTTCTTCGAGCACACTCGGATTTGATGCCGCTAAGACCTGTGAAAACAAAAGAAGTGGCAATACTGCTATTAAGCAGAAACTGTTTTTCAACCTGTCCTCCTTCCAAGGCATTGGTGTGTTAATTTTAATAAATAAAACACGTGCCGAGGAGGTCCTCAAATCAACCCCGGCCAGGTAAATCACCTGAAATCCCGGTTAAGCCGAAACTAAATGCCGTCCATCCAGAGCGCTTGTATCGGCGCGGAATTCATCAAAAGAACGACTATAACAAAGCCAACAAACAGCACTATGGGAAACAGTAACTCGTCTTTGTAAAAGGTAAAAACTTTCTTCGAGACGATTAATACTCCGTTAGCCGGTAAACTTACTGGGCCGAACAGGTCCTACAACCTGCCCGGCCCATCGACTTTCACTGCTATTTTTTAAGCACAATCGCACCATACGATTATGCGTGCAGCCAATGCTGGGTTTGCCAAGTTTATTTGACAAACAAGTCCAAACCCAGCGAAGAAATGGGAGAGAAACCTAATCAAAACCCTGCCTGCCATTACACCCTGCCTCCATTACTCTATTACTATCGCAAACCAGAGGTCTGCGTTTTTGGACTGCTGGATTTGCGAAGAGAGTTCCAAATCCAGCGAAGAAGGGGAGAGAGAATGAGCTTGTAATGAACTTATTACCTTTATCACGGCCGATTGACCGCGTATGGTTGCGTGCTGGATTTGTGAAGAGAGTTCCAAATCCAGCGAAGAAGGGGAGAGAGAATGAGCTTATTACCTTTATCGCGGCCGATTGGCCGCGGATGGTTACGTGCTGGATTTGTGAAGAGAGTCCAAATCCAGCGAAGAAGGGGAGAGAGAATATGTGTAGATTTTTTTTATCATAATCCTGGCTCAGGCCAGGTCGATATTTGTGCCGGGCCCGTTTACCGCGCTTTAGATTATAAATAATCTTTTGGGGTAACAAACCCAGCTTGGGGGAGAGAAAACTCCTCGTGAGCCTATTAAATCACGACACAGAGGTCGTGCTTGCTCTCAGTCAGAAAGATGACGGCAATTCAGGAAGCCGTCGATTATCCTTCTCTCATTAGCTCCTCAACATCATCAGCAGAAGAAATTGCCTTTATGGCGACGTCGCCTTTCAGTCCGAGGAGATTTGCAACCGTGTTTCTAAAAATATCGTCGGTTGCATCCTCAGCAATGACCGCGGAGACGCCCAGAGACCTTGCAGCGATTTCCTGTGTTCTGCTGCCGGCCTTTACCAGGGCAATCGTGGGGATATAGGGTTTAGCCGCTTTGAAAGTTTTGAGAAACATTCCATCGGGCATATCATCCAAATCCCATCTGCTGATTACGCTGTTCACCTTTTCATTTTTCAAAGAACGTGCAGCCTCAAGACCTGACTGCATTTTTATCAACCTTACCGGCAGTTCTCTTAGCACTTCATTCCTGCCGTTGATGCCTACTGTTAAAACTGTTGCCTGAACAAGAACAACCATCTACATTCCTAACTTCTCTATGGCTTATTCGCCTACGGGTGCCTTACTTTTTCTTCACAGATACATATAGCGAACAGCGTGCCAGACCGTGTCGAGGCGAAAAAGAATTTTTAAGTCGTTCACAGTAAAGGAGTTATGCCTGCTGATTTTCAGAGAGACAATTAGGGGACATAAAAATAAAGGTGACCATTTCGGTCATAGAAACAAGAGGATAGCCGTCATAAGTGACTACATAATCTGAGGTTTGAAATGATGTGACCACTTTAGTTAGAGGTGACCGGAATGGACAATTCAAAAATTCGTTTTTAGAAGAATTTGAAAATGCCAAACAGGGAAAAATACGCTTGCCAGTATTGATAACAGCGTTATAATTTGTCCACAGGTTTGGTATTAGCAGAATCAGATGGTGCTTATGTCGGTAACTTCTGCATTCAAAGAAGATTAAGGAGGACCGTTTGTATGGGTCAGGAAAAGCGTTTTCTTAACACGCGAATGTATTGGGCTTTCATCCTCGGCATGTTGATTTGCGTCAGCATCGGCTCGCTTCTCGTTGCTGCGTCAGGACGTAACGAAATAACAAAATCTTCCCCAGCCACCTCGCAGGAGCCGAACCAGAACAGCACTCCGCCTCCTGCCAAACAGGGCAATCCGCCTGCTGCAGCGCCACAGCAGGCCAACCCGTCGGTGAACGCGGTAACACAGGAAGCGGTAAAACTCGGGGTTCTTTCCTGCGTAAGCCGGATTAACCAGGTTATTACTTTTCTTACCGCCAATAGTCAAAGCGGGGTTTACATTTTTCCCGTGCAAAGTCAGCCGGACCAGCACATCTTTTCAACTTCGTTAGAAAATATCAGGCCTGACAGCTCCACGTTTTATGCAAGCGCAAGCTTCTTTCCAAATAATGATGCGGCATATGATACGGTTGAGTATACGAACAAAGGATGCGACGAGATGGAGAAAACCGTCTTTAAGAATTTGAAACGCATCGGCGTGCTTAAGAAAAATATTGTTATCCTCGAAGGCGGATCAGTAAAATTGTTTCTCATGCCCGCATGAAGAGGGTGTGTTGTAATTAAAAAGGAAGTGGTCCAATAATTTAAATAAAAGAAAGGAAACAGTATGAAGCATCGAAGAACATTTCTGATAAAGCTGGCCTTGGTGATTCTTATTATGGCAATGGTTATGCCTCAATATGCGATGGCCACCATCGTAGACGGCGCCGCTGATGTAACCATAGATGCTACAGCTAGTGTTACGGTCACTACCCCCGATTTTACCGTTGATGGAGCAACGACGCTCGACGGCACGTTGGATGTTACCGGCACAACGAGCTTGTCCACTCTGGGCACATCCGGTCTGGCCACGCTCAATTCAGCAAGCGTTACAACAATCCTTGGAGTCACGGGCGCAACGACACTCAGTGATACCTTGGACGTTACAGGCACAACGAGCTTGTCCACTCTGGGCACATCCGGTCTGGCCACGCTCAATTCAGCAAGCGTTACAACAACCCTTGGAGTCACGGGCGCAACAACACTCAGTGATACCCTGAACGTTACCGGCGCAACGACACTCAACGACACCCTGGACGTTACCGGCGCAACGACACTCAACGACACCCTGGACGTTACCGGCGCAACGACACTCAATGATACCCTAGACGTTACCGGCGCAACGACACTCAATGACACCCTGGACGTTACCGGCGCAACGACACTCAACGGCGGCGAAACCGTACATAACGGCTCTACTATTTGGAGTGGCAATGGTGCGGGCAATCAGATGGTTGTTGACGGTACAAGTTCGCGTTTTGTAAGCGCGGATACCTATAGCAATGCCACTGTGAGTAATGGGTCAGTGAGTTTGGTGGCGGATAATGACGGCAGTGCCGGCAACGGTCGCTCCGCCCTTTCAATGGCTCCAACCAATGCCAGCTTGCTTGTAAACAATGCCAGCACCGGAGAATCACACGGTATCCGCGTTGGCCAGACAAGCACAGTTGTCTCAGGCGGAACGGACTCAACATCGCTTACTCTTGACGACACCGGCGCAACATTCAGAAACGATACCACTGGCGGTCCGGCAAGAGTAACGGGCGTCGCAGACGGCAAACATAAATATGACGCGGTTAATATGCGCCAGTACAGGCAGCTCGAAGACAGGCTTGACAAGTCATATGCTGGTATAGCGGCCGTATCTGCAATAGCAGCTGTTCCCCCTCCGGTTCCGGGCAAGAATTTCTCGGTCGGCATGGGTTATGGCAATTTTGAAAACCAAAATGCCATGGCTGTCGGAGCCAAAGCTCTTGTTGGTGAAGAGAGAACTATTACTCTTAGTGTCGGCGTAGGTGTCTGCGACGACACATCAGCATTCAGCGGCGGCGTCGGCTGGAGCTTCTAATCAAAGAGTCTTGTAAACAGGGCTAACATACTGCCTGCTTAAAAAAAAAGGAATATGCCACTTGCAATTCGCAAGTGGCATATTTTTTTTGGTAAGGTTAAATAGCAAAAACAGAACCTTACGATCGGATCAGGGACTTGTAAGCTGAATAAGTGAACTTTATTGGTTGCCTTTTATGTTCGAACTATTGGTAGAAATGTCCAATTTGTCGATGAGTCGATTGAGCTGGCGGCGCTCGATGCCGAGTATTTTGGCGGCGGCGATTCTTTTGCCCTTGGTGTATTCAAGGGTCTGGGTAATGACCTTTCGCTTTACTTCATCGAGAGTGGGAAGCTGGTCTTTTGGATACACAGCCGAATCGGATATTATCAGCTCGAAGGGCAAAACTGCGGGCTGCACTTCAAGGCCATCAGTGAGAACATAGGCACGCTCTACGGCGTTGGCAAGCTCGCGGACGTTGCCGGGCCAGGAGTAGTTAAGCAGGAGACGCTTTACCGATTCGCTGAACGTTTTGGCCGGCTCATTATAGAAAGCCGACTGATTATGCAGGAAGTATTGCGCCAAATCGAGAATATCTTCTTTGCGATGGCGAAGCGGAGGCACCTCGAGGCGAACAACATCGAGGCGGTAATAAAGGTCCGAGCGGAAAGTACCCTTCTTAACCATATCCTGCAGGTCTTTGCAGGTTGCGCACAGAACACGAACATCAACTGGGTAGGATTTGGCAGAACCAAGAGGCGTTACACGCCTTTCCTGCAGGACACGGAGCAGTTTTGCCTGCAGCTCAAGAGGTATTTCGCTTATCTCGTCGAGGAAAATCGTGCCGCCGTCGGCTGCCCTGAAGAAACCGAGTGTGCTGTCAACGGCGCTTGTGAATGCGCCTTTGACGTGGCCGAACAACTGGCTTTCAAATAACTGGCCGGTAAGGGTTGTGCAGTCAACGGGAACAAAAACGCGGTCTGCACGGTGACCTGAGATGTGGATTTGCCTTGCGACCATTTCCTTGCCGACGCCGGTTTCGCCGGTAATAATAACCGGACATTCACGAGCGGCTATTGCTTTGATAACCTCCATTACGGAATTGAACGCCGGCGAACTGCCAAGAAAATCACTATGTGTGCGTGTATAAAAAGCCTGCGATTGCGCACAACTCGGTTGTTTGCCGCCTTCATTCCAAAAGCCCTGCTCTTTTGCGCCAGGAGTTACCTCGCGCGAATTCTCACCCATTTCCCATTGCCCCATCATTGAAGTGCAGACAAATCAAGTCCACACTTTTGCAAAAAGAACCATTTCTCGGCGAGAATACCCTCCGATATGACGAGAGCACTCTCTCATTTCTTCTTCAAGTAGGGATTTTACATGATTTAAAGCCACAAGTCAAGCAAATTATAGGACTTTATTTTGAACTTCTGTACCCCCGTTTGAAACATGGGCCTGGGATATTGTAACAATAGGTAAATTGTAACCCATAATTCAGAACAAGAAAACAGCGGCTCAACCGCTTTTAACTCGTTTATTCTCAAATGGTTATGTTAGACGCCAGGGGAAGACCTTCGACATAATACAGGCCCAGTCAGGGTTGTTGCGAGAAGCCGGGCCGTATTTAATACCCCAAATCCGATATGAAAAGGCCCATCAGCAGGCAAAAAACGCCTATTTTTTAACTCTCCAGCAACTTGAAGGGAGAGATATAGTCGCCGAATTTTTGGGCGGCCGATTTCAACCGTTTTCTTGCCTCGGCGAAGGTATCCAACAGGATTTTGGGGGTATCTGGAACTTTTTCCCGATAAACCTTTTCGACACGGTCGAGTTTGGCGAGATTTTCCGGGACACGAATAGTGAACTGTTTTTCGTAGTCATCTTTTGTGAACTGGGTTTTGAGGTTTTCTTTGAACAGCCGGGCGAGATCCTCATATCTGGGTATGAAGCCGGTCGGCGTTTTAATCGCATCGACATCGCCATTGACGCGAAGCTCGGCCCAGAGAATCCAGACAAGCTTGTCGGCCATGGTATTTAGATATTTTCCGTCTTTCCCGCGGAGGAAGTAATTTACTGAGAAAATCATCGGCGGTTTTTTTACGCCATTGGCAAAATCGAGATTTATTTGAACATATTTGCCGAGCGGTATCGAAACGAAATCAAGATTAGACATAAGGTTGAACGTTCTAACACCCTGCTTGCCAAGAGTCGCAGCGGTTGTTTCTGATTCGAGGGCAGCGCCTTTGAGGATAATACCCTCGTTCCAGTCGAAGGCTTGTTCAACGGGATTCCATGTATCGCTGTCCCTTCCACCGTAAACGATGCCGCCGAACGCGACGCCGTTCTTGTCATCGAGGGCGGGGTCGCAATTGTCGAGGTCGGGAATGCTTAGGGTATAGCGAGCGTTCTTGTGAGCGGGAGGAATGGGATTGCCCTGGTCATCGGATTTACCGTTGAACCATTCGCCGGAGAAATTTGTGCCTTCGGGCGGTATTTCGCAACCCATACCGAGCCAGTAAGGTTTTTTGTTCGCGTCGATTAGAACATTGGAGAAGATGACCTCGCCGGGTTTAGTGAGAACTTTGTAAATGACGGGGTCGTCTTTGAGGTTAACGTCCTGAATGATTCCAAAGATGCCTTTTTCGACGTTTACGCATCGCATCTGACCATCTTTTTTGCGGAAATAGGCGATATCGTCACCTACGATGGTTTGACCGGGGAGCATAGAGGTTGAGGTCTTGCCGCAGGCGGATGGGAATGCGCCGGTGAAATAAGTAACGCGGTTTTTGGGTCCATGGACACCCATAACGAACATGTGCTCGGCAAGCCAGCCCTCGCGTGAGGCCTTCTGGATAGCGAGACGAAGGGCAAGTTTTTTGAGGCCCATCGTGTTGCCGCCATACTGGGTGTTGACGGAGTAGACCAATTCGTCTTCGAGGTCGATATAGACACGGCGAAGATTATAGTTTTTGCTGACGCCGTTTTCGAGCTCGCCCTCGGAGTGGAGGAATCTGAAAAAGCCGTGACCTTCGCCGAGTTTTTTGAACTGCTCGTAGCCGGGACGATAGAGAAGCGATTCGCTGTGAACGACGTATGGCGAATCTGTAATCTGCAGACAGGGGATAGTGAATTCGGAGCAGACGGGACCGAGCGTCCAGAAGGCAATGAGCATTTCTCTGTCGTTCATTGAGTCTTTGAGCAGGTCGCGGACCTCTTTGGTCCCTGCCTGTTTTTCTACGGATTTGAGCGACTCGCCGAGCGATGAGCCTGCGGGCAGCAGATACCTTGTGCTGAAGGTATCACGTCCCTGGTCGTTGAAGCCGTCGAAATGGCAGGTGTGGCCTTTGATATTGAGCGGTATTTCCTCACCCTTTTTTACGGCAAGGTCACGTATATATGCGATATCTTCGGGTGAATCGGTGCAAACATAGACGGAAGCTGGATTTGTCAACTCGATGGCATCCGCGATAAAGTGGTGCATCTTCGGGTGGTCAACCGCAACCAGCCGGTCATAGTGTTTGCCTTTAACTCTGTTTTTCAAAATATCTTTTACTTCACCAGCCATATCGGCTCCTAATGGGGGTTTTTGGCTCAAAAAATCGACGGAGTATAAACCGCTATCCCGAATGGCGTCAACACATTTTTACGAATTTACTTGATTCTGACGAAACGCAATGGTACAATGATATTCATAGTAGAGTCCTTGTTTTTATGGGGCCAAGAAAGCCACACCAACAATTATAAAGGGTGAGAGAGATGAAAAGGTTAATTTCCGCAGTATTGGTTATTTCTGTCATTGGTATCACTGCAGCAAACGCCGCAGAGCAACTGGCAATATGGGATTTCGGGGATAGCTCGGCCTATTATACCGAGGTGCCAACCGCCGAAAACGTGGTCGGAACACCGACATTGGTGCTTTCGGGCGGGGAAAAAGACCTCAATGGGAAGAACGGTATAGCATATGTTGACATTGCCGGCGTTTCCCACATAGCGGGTCAAGCCGGTGCATGGGAAGATGTCAAGATCAGCGAAGGGGCCGACGCCGACTGGATCGTAACGATAAATACGACCGGCTGGGAGGATATAAGCGTCCGGTTCGACTATAAAGCATGGGACGCCACCACAACTTCTTTTGACCTCGATTATCGGTTCAGCGAAACAGCCGAATGGGCTGAGATATTTAACAATGAAATCATCACCGCAGACGGCGCTTTTCACAGCTTTTCGTACGCTCTCCCGGGTAACATCTCTAATCAGTCCTTCGTTCAGTTAAGGTTCTACGACCTGGACGAACTGGGCAACGACAAGTTCGCGTTCGACAATCTTGAGTTTGCCGGAATGGAAATCCCTGAGCCGGCGACAATAGTGCTGTTGGGATTAGGTATATCCGCGATTTTACGCAAGCGCGCCAGATAACAGCCAACGAACGTTAACAAGGCCAAAACTACGGATTAGCTGCACCTGGTGTAGGCGATACAGCCTGCCAGTTATTCGGGTCATTCCCATAAGCAGTCGCAGCTTTCCTGCTGAGCGATTTCCCCAAACCGTCTGCCTGTGTGGGCCAGACATCGTTGCCTTCCGGACAATTCACCGGGTGAGAGCCGTCGCTGTACACTATCATGTCAACTTGAGTGTAAACCGGCTGACCTGCTTCGTCGATGTCGGTAGGCTTACTAACTTCGACTTTCTCGCCCGAATTATCGAGGTGTCCGCTGTATGGCCCGAGAACGGTAATCCCGACAGGAACCGAGTATCTCGTCCTGAAATATGTCGGCGAGGTGGCAACTACGAGCAAATACCCGTTGGCAGGGATAGTTGTACCCGTCGGGAACGTATAACTGATGCCGTCAGTAAATTTCCAGGGCAAGTTGCTAAAGCCATAACAGTTAACCGTGCCAGCGGTTATATTGCGCAGCTCAATATATTCGGAGTTCTGGCCGTTGATGTCCGGCGGGTTATACATAATCTCGTTGATTACAACAGGACCAACCCTCGGGTATGCGTTTGCTGCGCCCGGGGTATTAGAGCTCGTCGGCACAAAATCGTATGTCCCCGTGCTCTTCTGATAGCGACCGAAGGCAACGTTGTTTTCAGAAGCGCCGAAATCCTGCTTTTCGCGATAGCCGGTAATTACAGCACCATCACTCGAAGTAAGATAGGCCGTCTCACCGTCTTCGCTGAAGCCAAACGAAGTGATCTTGCCTGTATCCGAACTTGCGGGACCGAAATTGGCGTCTGACGAGAGCACTAAATATGCGCCAGAGGCAAGAACTGTTCCCGCTTTGATTCTGTATTTAGTCAGGTTGTCCGCATCATCGCTGAGATACCAGTTGCTGATATCTATCGAAGCGCTTGTTGTATTTTTCATCTCGACCCAGTCACCGGGAGAAACATCGGAATGGGCAAGCAGTTCATTAATGGCTATCGAGTGCTCTTTCAAAAGGCCTGTGTCATCGGCGCAGGGGGTTCCGTCCGCATATTTACTTGCGGTCCAGCTTTCTTGCTTGTTCCAGTTATTGGCATCGGTGTTGACATCGAAGATATTCAAAGAGAAGCCTTCGCCGTCGGTAGCATCCTGCCAACTGTCAACATAATTGAAATCGAGAATCGTTCTACCTATAGCGTCTTCAAGTCGGAGACGTTCGCCTGCGTTGGAAAGGCTGCCCGTGTACTGGCCCGCGATGTTTTTGCCTGAGCCGTATTGGGCATTGAAGGCGTTTATGTCTTCAACAACAAGGATATACCCCCCTGCAGCAAGCGTTGTATTCGGGAACGTAAAGTGAATACCTTCGGCGAATTTGACAAGATTCAGGTTGAGTGTTGTTGTGCCGATGTTCTTCAACTCAACAAATTCCTGGCAGGGGTCGCCTGGCTCTGCCGGATGATACATAAGCTCAGTGATTCTAAGCTTATCTTTTACTGCTCCGACCGCGAAGTTTGTCTCCGTAAGCGCGCTCCATTTCGAGGAACTGCTGTAATATGCCCGCGCTTTCAGCGTCAGGGAATTATTGATTGTAACGGATCCGCCGCTGGCGATAATCGTACCGTTGCCGTCAGGTTCGAGGCCGTTAGTCGTGTAATAAATAGTCGCACCGCTGCCCGCTGTTATTATCACCGTGCCGCCCGCGGTTATTTCGCCTCCGAACTGGCTGAACGTTGGTGCGGAAACACTCGGATAAAAACCAATAGCGATATAACTATTCCAACTGCCTGTTAATAACCAGTTGGTGCGTTTCGGGAAATAAGCATTGGGGTCGCTGCCGTTTATCATTCTGTATCGCTCTCTATCCCAGTAAGCCGGGGTGTAAAGCGTGTACGCGGTTTTTCCGAGGGTATCACGCAGGAAATCACCCCAGCGTGCAGACTCGGCAATAATAGCAGTTTCAATAATCGCTGCACGTTTTTCCCAGCGGGCGGTATTCGCTTGCTGAGTCAGTGCGCCGCCGTTCAACAGGTGCTTATTAATGCGGTCCATAAGCAAGCGATTGTAAACAGCATTTTTGTGAACACGGTTGTGCATATAACAGGGAGGACCTTCTGTGTAACCCGAGAATGGGAAACTTTGTAAATCCGTGTAATTATTGATAGCGCTCTCGGAATCCCACGTGTAAAATTTCCACTTATCAATCGGCGGACCGTTAATATCCTGAGGATTCCTTTCACTGCCCGCATACCAGTTCTTAGATGACCAGTCCCAGCTCGAGACAAAAGTATTATAAATAATATAGTCAGCCATCTGGTTGGTATCAACGTGCTGTTCGAACTCTGCATATTTGGCGGCCGTCATCGGACTGTCATAAGTAAATCCGTTGAACAAACTGTACATATAGTTCCAGCCGTCCATTAAACCATCTTTGGATTCAACCTTAGCGGTGCCATCGTAAACTCCTTCAACTGAGTCGCAGTTATCCCAGTCGGTGTTTAAATGCTCACCAAGGAATGCGCCGTCCGCCCGCTCGCTGGCCTGATACAGGCCCCAGTAAACCCCGTTGATATAGACGTGAACATTTCTCGAATACGGAGATGTCCACCCCATATCACGCAGTGAATCCTGCGCGAACATATCTCTCAGATAACTTGCTCTCGGTACCGCCGTTTGATGAGTCCAGTCCTGCCAGCTATAGTGATAATCTGAACGCAGAGAAATGTTGTTAAGTTTCTTTGCGCCGATGCCCTGATAAAGCGCCGGAAATTCGAGTTGCGACGGGCCATATTGGCTCTTGAAAAATACACGCAATGAATGCTTGGATGTATATGTCGGCCCCTGGCTCTGATTGCCGACCATATGGATACAGGCGTTGGCCTGGATATCATCACCTGTGCAAGGGTCGAAATATTCTATTGAAACCGGGTTTTCTATCTCCTCCCAGGTATTATTGACGTATACGCCAATCTCCGGGTCAAAAAGATACTTCATATCAGTTACAAGCGAAACAGTCGGAATCGCTTTCATAGCTGTCTCGAATTTGTTGCCGTAGTTAGGATCGTTGAGGACATCCGGGTCCATTTCATAATCGGCATATCCCCGAGCCCAGGTAACGGGGAAGCCCTTCGAGTAGGCATAGCTGTTATTCTGGTTTCTTATGTTGTTAAGGAATATGTAGGTAGCCGTCTTAACATCGCTTTGTTTATAGCCGGCCCTGAATGCCGCGACCCGCAGGCATGTAGTGCCCGTAATCGGAATTCGCGTGTTCGGGTTGTAAGTCAGCCCGAATGTATCTGTCGGGGTATTGCTGTCGATGGTATATTTTATGGTTGCGTTTGCATCATCGCAGAACAATTCAACGACAAAATTACTATCGTAGAACCCGCGAGAGTGACTGATATCGACATCACTGACAACACCAAGATAACCGGCGTTATTCTGCGCACCTGGTGTTGGAACGCCCATAAACCGCCATTCGTGAGGCCCGTCGGGGTAACGGCCGTATGAGATATTGGCCGTCTGAGGCCCAAATGTTATCGAATCAATCGAGTTGCCGTTTGCGTCGGAAAGCACGATATCCTCACCATCCGCTGAAAGCTTGAAGCCCGCGTGGAGGGGACCTTCTGAGGTTTCTTCATCCGCCCAGATTACGATAAAACTATAAGCCTGCACCGTTGTCTGCGACGAATAACCGGAAGGAAATTGCCATTTTGTCGGGTTGTCCGGCTTATCAGACAAATACATTCCGGCAAGGTCAATCGGCGTATCACCGAAGTTATAGATTTCAATCCAGTCATCGTAATCGCCGGTAGAGTCGTGGAAACCACTGGTACTGTTGTTGGAGGCCATAAACTCGTTGATGACTAATGGGACACCCTGGGCAAGCCAGTAGTCAGCCAGATAATCGAAATCTACGAGGTCAACGCCGTTTAATCCGTCAAAATCCGCGCAGGTTGGATTGCCCTGGCAATCACCATCGTTGAGCCACTGCTGAGCGAATATCGCCACATCCTTAAAATCGACCCGACAGTCACCGTTAAGGTCAGCAGAAGGACACACCTCGGCATACGCGAACCCGGCTGATATACAGATTATTACTGAAAGGAAAAAACAAAAACACCCGCCATTTGCTGCCATTTTCACCAACCCTTAATCTTTATGATCTCCATTTGAATGTGGTCATTTATTATAACATCTTTCAATCCAAAAAACAATAACCCCGGCGTGATAAAAGCCGACTTCGCCGGTGCGAATATATTGTTTTTATCCCGCCTGTGGCGGATAAAATTTCGCACATAGATTTCTTGCGTCCGGGATCCGACGTTCGCTGCGGTCTCCGCTGCGCTATGAGAACTGGATTTAATCGTCAGCGGTAGCGATAAAGCTTTATTCGCTGGATTTCGTAGCCATCGGGGGAAAGGCGGAGGTGCCTTCCCTGATGATTTTCGTCGCCATTGAGATAAAGGTCCGTGACCCAGCGGCCCTTGGTGAAATGTCCACGCTGAATCGAGGCGATGCCCGCGATGGGGTCACCAGGAGAGTTCGGCTCGAAGGTAATCACCTGACTTTTGCCCGCTATTAAATATTCATCAGGCCCTATGGAGACGATGATGCTGGCGGAGAACACGCCGGGCGAGAGCGATTTGCCCCAGCCGGCGTCCAATTTTACGTTGAGCTTAAAATTACCAAGCCGAACCTGCCGAGCAGGATTATTAAAATCAACAATCACGCCTGTGATGGTTTCTTTTCCCTGGTGTTGAAGAATCAGCGGCGACAATTGCGAAAGGACATTGTACGCACGGGCAAGCTCAGAATCGGGTTTAACGAAGGATTCTATGGCAAACGGCGAGAAGCCCATGGCGTTATGCCGGCCAACGGCATAAAAAGCGTTTGCAGGATTTTCGGAACCCCTGCCGACTTCCGGGATAAAAACCGGATTGCCGGCGCGGTCGAATTTTCCAATCCACTCGACAAAATTCGGAAAATAGATATCGGGTGCGAGAAAATCAATATGCGGGGCCCCTGCCCGCCATATATCCATTAAATGGGGCAGCGGCCCTGCGCTTGGATACTGGCCAGGCTTATAGCCCGGACGGATGAGAGCGGCATTGACAAACATCGGCAGCGGATATTCGGCCTTACCTGCCGCGGCAACGTGGTCGATATAGCGAGCGTAGAACCATGCCATAAAAATCTCTTCGGTATTTATCCCCTCGCCGAAAATTTCTGTCCACGTCCCGGAGGTTTTGAAACCATTCGCCTTCCATGTGTCGTTGAATTCCGGTATCAGCGAATCTTTATGCTCCTGGAGGTAATCCATAAGCTCTCGCGGCACGGGCTTATCAAACTGCTCATTGGCGGCGGCGCAATGGTCTCTGGCATCAGGTATCATACCAACCTCGTTTTCGACCTGAATCATAATCACGGTCCGCTTGTCACCATCAAGCTGACGAATGTGCCTCATAAGGGCGGCGAATGCGCGCGAGTCGGCATCGCGGTTTGATTCGCTGAACGGCGACAGGATTTCGAGCCCTTTGCCGGAAGACTCCTGAGCACGCGGAAAACGTTCATAGTTTGTCTTGACCCAATACGGGGCATAACAGGCCATACTGTTTTTCCAGCTTGCGAACCACAGCAAAACGAGGCGCAAATTCTGACTGCGGGCATCTTTTATCAGGCCATCGACCAGCGTAAAATCAAATTTACCTTCCTGCTGCTCAATCAAATCCCAATAGACAGGCATAAGTACAGTATTAAGATTGCACGCCGCAAGGCGGGGCCATATCGGTTTCATATTTTCAACGCTCGACGCGGCAGAATTGCCCAATTCACCGGCGAGCATCAAAAATGGCGAACCATCCACAATAAGCTGAGTCGCGTCGCCTTGCTTTTGAAGATGCGGCATCAGGTCGGGCTCCCCTGCTGCTATTGGGCCAAAGACAAAAATCAATATAAGACCGGCCGGTATGATACCCCGATTTAAAGAACGTATCTTTGTCATATCTATTCTCCCTTGTTTTTCAGTTTAATTTAGGATTCAGTCATAATAACTTATAGCGTTTCAGAACAGAAAAACAATAGTTGAGGGCC
>JBFZBL010000215.1:0-3380 GCA_041308485.1 Phycisphaerae bacterium
GCAATTGTCCCCATTAGAAATAAAACAACAACAGCTTTTAAATTTCTCATCATCATTTTGTTTGCTCCTTTGACTTTGCCGTATATTCAATTTTTTCGAACGGTATTTTGCCGCTCACCACTTCGCAGAACGGCTTGCCGTCTTTTATACCAACTGTGCCGTAGCCGGTGGCAGTGGAAATGAATGTTCTAAAGTCGCCCTTTATGGCGGGTTTAAGATATAAAATTTTATCCATTGCATCGTATCTTGCCCCGCCCAGTGCCTGCAAAAGGGCGTATGATGACATTGCGCGGGCGTACCAGTGGCCGCATTCGTATTCATCAAAGGGATTGCGAATCCTGCCGTCGTATCGCAGGCGTGCAGTGCGAACAATCTGCAAGCCCTCATCGACCATACCTTTGGTTATAAGGTGAGAGGCGACCTGATATTCGATACCCGTCCAGACCTCGTTGCTGTATGGGAAGGGTAAACTTGGCTCATCGCCTTTGGGCCAGGAGCAAAGCAGCAATCCGCCTTCATTGCCGACGGCGTACCCCGGCCTTTGCGGGTTCGCGTGTTCGGACAGGTCTTTTCTGAAATTGTATTTATAGACACTTTGCAAGTGACTCTTGACCTTGTCCTCGTCGAGTATAACGCCGACGCCGCTGATTTGCGCCAGCCACGCACCGAGTACGCCATCCGAAAGACAGCCTTTGCCATACTGATATTTGGGCCCTTCCTTTTTCAGTATTTCAATCGCTTCTTCGGAGTACCCGCCGCCGATGCTCATCACTGATATAGGATTTTTTGCCTTGAGGTCTTTCCACTGGACATGCTGATAAAAATATTCCCCGTTGTATAACTGGTCATTGACATGTTTTTGTCCCTTATCGAGCAATTCCTGATAAAGCGGGTCATTATCGATAAGAGCTTTACCCATCAACGTCATCGCCTTCAATGCCCCAAGATAAAAACTGCTGCACAGCGGCTCTGGTCCCCAGAACTCGATATCATAGGTATTATGATGCGGCTCAGACAGAACGCCGTTATGATTCGGGTCCCACGTCTCGATACAGTAATTCATACTCGTCTTGACCTGTGGCCACAATTGGCGCAGCCAATCTGTGTCTCCGCTGATTCGCCAGTCGCGGTAAACCTTGATGATGCCGCCGAGCTGGCCGTCGGATGCGGCATGGAAACCGTGCGATGTGGGCCGAATCGGCAGCGAACATCGGAAGGTCTGATGTCCCTTGTCGTTCTGGCAGACACAGAATTCTGTTTCTCGGAGAGTACGTTCAAGTTCCGGAAACAGATTTGGTATCGCCTGTGCGTAGTTCCAAACATGAGTACATGAGCCGGGGCAGCAGCCGGCGGTGTCAAAGCAGCCTTCCCATGCCCACAGACGCCCATCATGCTGTCGGAGAACAGTAGGGGACTTTAAAATTGTAAGGTTTGCCGCGACCGCCTCAGTAACCTCATCTGGCAGAGTTGTGTCATAAAAACAATCACTGAACTGTTTTGTTTTTTTCCGAAGTATTGTGTAATTTGACCGCCAATAATTTACGACACCTTCGATGTCCGTGAATTTCGATGAATACCACGGCTGATAGGTTGTCGGCTGATTAGCATCATCAGTTTTACCGCCTGTGTCGGGACCGTTTCTCACATTGCTGACCGGAGAAAACCAGCACAGAAGAATGGTGACGGTTTTTTCTTTTCCTGGCTCAAGGTTCAGTGGCACAAAAATCGTTGCGCCGGGGCTTGTCGTGCCGGATAATGCTGCTTTTTCATAACATTTGCCCTGTTCGATATCCTTCCATGCCATTGTAAGCGGGTCAAACCAGCCGCCGCGAAACCACGCGCAGTTGACATTGGCTTCCGGATTAAGAGAAATCGCCGCGAATGCCGCATCATCCCATGGTTTACCTTTTGGTTCTTTTTTTGTGTTGAGTATAAAACCGTTTTCGATTCCGCCGACTTTGCCTGGTTTTTCATCATAAGCGAGGAAGTTGCGTGCATTAAAAGAATAGACCGCCTCGATTGGTTTATCTGTGGGATTAGTGAGCCGGTATTCTAAAGCCGCGACAGGCAGCGAAGAATAATTAGGTTCAGGCGGCGTGAAGGGACTCCAGCCGGTAACCTCGATCTTCAGTGGTATCTTCGGGTCTTCGAGCGTCACCGCTGCAAACGGAAACCGTGCTTTAAACGCTGTCTTTGCGAATCTCGGTAGCCCGTAGGTTTTACCTGACATGCCGTTACCGGCTCCGTTGTAATTGGTGGTATCCGGACCGGGGCCGAATATTTTCCACTTCGGCACGGGGCCTTCGAGTACCCTGGCTACATTTTTTTCACCCTTGATGCATATCGCGGAAAATACAGTCGGTTCACTAAATATTTCTGGTTTATTTCGCAGAGAAAAGTTACTTAGTGCCCCTGTCCCCTCGAGGCAAATCATCCCCGCGCCGATCCCCCCCATAGGGAAGGCGATGTGGTCGAGATTGGCCCCTGTGTAAACGTCATTGTACTTTCGCTGTTCAGCCGATACATTGCAGACTGAAATAAACACGAAGGCCAAAGCAACCATTGTTTGAGGTTTCATTTTCGCTCTCCTAAAGGCAGATTATTTGGCGGACTTTTTAATCTTTATTGCTTTGTTACCCATTTTGATTTTCAACGATTTTTCCCAGTTTTCTTTGCCGGCTTCGAGCGAACGGGCGAAACCGTATTCGATGTCACCGCACTTATAATACAAAGGTTTACCTGCGTATCCGTTATTAGGATCATATTTGCCGGTAACTGTCGCGGGATACCAGAAAAAAGGGAATCTGTGGTCTTTTATGCCAGGTGTTATGTCACCTATATCCACATTATGAGCGTGTGAAAGCATGCGGTCGGTAACTTTGAGGGTGATGTCCTGCGTAAGATACTGGTCGGCCCAGTAAATTGCATTAGGTTCTCCTGAAATGTCACCAAGGGAATTGGCATCCCAGCCAAGCGGGATATAAGCGTCAAGAAATGTCAGGTGAACGCTCGCAGTTGTTTTTTTAGCGATAATTTTGGCCGTCTCACTTATTACCCATGAGCCGGCGGAGTGGCCGATTAAGTGAATATGCTGCGGGTTCTTTGATAATTTCAGAATCTGATCTGCGAGAAGTATGCCGCCTTGGTCTCGTGCAAACTGGGCCGCATCTCTCGGATTGACGACCCTTGCGTTATGCAGCCAGTCAAACCATCCGCATACCCATTCATTCGCATCGACTTTATGTTTGATTTCAAAAGCCAAATTCTGCGGCCACAGATCTCTGTCCATCCAGCCGTGTGTCGCGACGACAATCTTCAGCCCATCGGTTCGAGGCGGGTTTACCTCATTGGCTTCAACTGTCTTTGCATTCGGTTCGCCG
>JBFZBL010000216.1:0-11051 GCA_041308485.1 Phycisphaerae bacterium
TCAATGTCTTCAACCTGCTCATCCTCATCGGCGTCCGGTATCATTCCCAAAAGCGGAATATGCAGGTATGTCGCCACGTCCTTCGGCGTCCGCACGAGGTCGTTGAGCAGTTCTATAAGAAACGTAAGCCCTATGCCCAATAGCAGCCCCAGGAATGTTCCGCCAGGGAAAAAAACTTGCCATTTCGGGAAACTGGCTTCAAGTGGCTCAGGGGCGAGGTCCGTCAATTGAACTTTCGGTGTTTCAGGGTCGTCGTACATTATCTTAAGTTTTTCAGTCTGCGATTTAATCGAATCGAGCATTTCTCTTCGTTCATCTCTTACTTTTTTCCCCTTTGCGTACTGAATTCGTGCCAGGTCCATCTCCTCTTTTTGTTTAGCGGCCGCATTGCGCAGCAGTTCATATTGCGAGAGCCTTCTCTCCAGTGTCACAAGCTGATCCTGAGCGTTTTTCAGGTTTGCTTGCCTGGTTTGTTCGGCAATAATCGCCTTTCGTCGAAACCGTTCCTGCTGTATGGCATCGATATAATCTCTGAGCTGCCGGACAGTCCGGTGGTCTTCACCGAATCTCGCAAGTGCGCCTGCAAGTGACGATTCCTGGAAGGCCAGCTGCTGTGCCAATGAAAGCATCACAGTGTCATTTTCCACCTGCCGCTCCACCTGCACCTGGACAGGCCCTTGCGCTTGTATCGCAAGAGTTTCGATACTGGCTCGCGTCTGGCTGACGTCCAGTGCAAGATCGTTTCCCTGGTTTTCCAGGTCTTGGAGCTTCCGTTCAAGTACTGACTCAAACGCGTGCTCTTCGAGATCGGTAAACCCGTATCTGCGCCGAATATCGTCAAGCGTGCGTTCCGCCTGGTCCAAATCACGTTGAACGCGAACCTGCTGGTCGTCGAGGCGGGCCATTTTCTCCGCCACTTCTTTTCGCTTTGTTCCTCCCTGGCTGTTGACAAACAGAGAGGCCATTTCGTTGACTATCAGTGCCGATTCTGTCTTGTCGCCACAGGTCATCGAAACGATAATTGAGTCGCCGTCTCTTTGGGGGTTGGCGCCAAAGTTCTTCTTTAAATTCTTGACGGCTTTTCTTATACGTACATCCTTTATATCGCCGAACTCCTTAAACCATTTGGTCTGTTGGATTTTGTCTCTGTCGATCAACTGCTGGAACATACCCTGGCTTGTCAATCTCATAGCCAGCGACATTCGATTGCCATATTGGATATCTTGCCCTACAGGATTGGATTGTATTATGGTGGGGTCTTTTTCGACAGGCGGAAGCACCTTGATGAAAGTTAGTGCTGTGTACTCTGGCCAGTATATTGAGAGCAAATACCAGCTCGCGCCGCCGCAGACAAAGCCTAATATTGCCAGTAAGACAATCATAAGCCAGTGTCGGCGCAGTATGGCGACAATCTCTCGCGGCGTTATTCCGCTGGCGGCCCCGCGCGCAGCCATAACCGGCCTCGGGGCCATAACCCTGGATTCAACCATCACCGGTTTTTGTCCCGACTCTGTCATTTGTTAGTCGATCCCAATAATCAACCCGTCAGGGCGATCCATCGCCGATATCTGTCGAACAACGTTGGCATTATTGTCCCTTTTTTTCATCGCCCTTGTTTTTCCCGAGCCGCTCGATTGCAGCATTTATTCGTTCTTTGACCGGCTTCGGCATGTTTTCCCCGCCGGCCTCCAGCGCTTGCTGGTAAGCTGAACGCGCCTGTGACAACTCGCCGAGCTGTTCGTGAGTTTGTGCTAAGTGCTCATAAACTTCTATGGGCGGTAACGTCTGTCCAATGTCATACTGCTGTATAGCTGCCCGTTCGAACTGCAACGCCTCAGAATACTTACCTTTCTTGTAAAGCACGAGGGCATAAGTATCAAGGTACTCCGGGTCATTTGGTTGCATCTCATGAGCCCGCTTAGCATATTCGAGCGCCTTGTCAAGGTCCTGATTGCTATCAGCAAGCAGGTACGCGATATTGTTAAGGATACCGGTGTTATTCGGCATTTTTTCGAGCAGACTTTCGTAAACACTCATAGCATCTTTAAGGTATTTATTATCGGATGTTTTGCTGAAAGCCAGCACCAACAACTCAGCCTTTCGCGTTGTGTAACCGACCCATCGCTGCTGGTCCGTAGTGGTTGCCTTTAAGCATTTTTCGAGATACTCCAGCGACTTGCTGTAATCGCCTTTAATACGGTACAGGTTATGCATGCCCGCATTTGCCGAGAGCGATTCCGGATTTTCCTGGAGTATTTGTTTGCACAATTGTTCTGTCTCTTGCTCTCCAAGCAGCTCGTAGGTTTTCTGCAGCATTTGTACTGCTAACACATCGTTGTCGCCCGCCTTATCAACCGCTTTTCTGCAATATTGAACCGCAGTGGCGCGGTCGCCGAGTTTCATCTTGCCCTCTGCCATCCTTGAATATGCGATTGGAGCGAGATTTCCATCGATGTATTTACCGCCCTCTTCGAACAGCTTATCCATTTTACCGGCAGACATAATCGCTCGCAGGTATCCTCCAAGAGCGTCATAGTCTGCTCGTCCCTGTTCTATACTTTTTTGTAGCGCAACACTATATAACTGTTCTGCCTTGGCAAAATCGCCGTTTGCACCGGCAAATCCGGCAGCGTGCTTATACCAGTAAACGCTGTCGGGCAGCTGTTTTAGGGTTTTTGTATAGAAATCATCAAGGGCCTCTTTCCGCTCGGTGTGCATGTAGATTTGTTCAAGCATTATCCTCGCCTCACCCGGCGCCTGCGGGTCCTCGACGATGCTTTTAAGTTCAATTGTAGCGTCCTCGGTGCGTTTCAGCTTAAGGTAAATTTTTGCGAGCGCAATGCGAGTGAATGCCGAGTCTGACAAGGCTTTACTTTGTTTGAGGTCCATTACTGCCTGGTCATAATCCGTCATCATACCGTTTATCTGTCCCCGCAGCTGCCAAGCGATCGCGTCGCTCTGGTCGCTCTCAAGTTGCTTGTTTGTCAACTCAAGCGCCTCTTTCAACTTCCCCTGTTTCATAGAAAGCCAGGCGCTCATCAACATTCCTTTGCCGTCATTTGGATACTTTTCCCTGAAACTCGCCAGTTTTTGTTCGGTTTCTTTAACCATCCCTAAATTTAGATAGGTCTGCACCAGCAAAAGATGATTTTCAGGCGTTTCTTCGGCGGATAATAGTTCTTCGCCGTATTTTGTCACAGCAGCTTTGTCGCCCGCTTTATCTGCAAGGAACAATAAACCCTGTAATGTGCTTATATCCTTCGGATTGGCCTGATAGGACTGGTCGAGGGCCTTGCGGGCCTCTTCATATTGCCCCGCCTTTATGTAATATCGCCACAACAGCTTGGAATCCTGTGTTTCTTTAAGAATTTTCTCTGCCTTGTCCTGCTGGTCTGTCTGCCTATAGTATTCCGCATAACTTTCGAGCACATCGGGATTTTGTGGGTCCAAACTTTTCGCCTGGTCTAGAGACGAGACTGCCATTGCGAGAAGTGCCTGCCGACGTTGCGCATCGGTGCTGTCCAGACCAAGTCGCATGGCAAGCCGAGCAAGCAGCAGCGCATTCTGTACGCTAGGCGTATTTTCCTGCAGGCTCTGTCGCAGAGCCAGCGCACGATTCGGGTCGTCTTCGCTGATGTATTCTGCATAGAAACTCATCAATTGTACGTCGCCTGGATTGAGTGCCATAGCCCAATCCAACGATCCTTTGGTCTCAGCCAGTTGTGAATACGTGACATTTTTACCGAGGCTTTGATTGCGAGCGTACAGTCGACTGGCCAGTTCTCTAGCGATGGTTTTATCAAAAGGATTGGTGTTCGCTGCCGTGCGTATATCAGTCAATGCGGCTGCCTCGTTGCCGAGATCTAGGTTAATGCGGGACCGCAGCAGATGGCCATATCCGAAAACAGGTCTTTGCGACAGGGCGCTGTCTATGTTTGCCAGTGCAGTTTCGTACTGCCCTTTCGCGAGGGCGAGTCTCGCGGCAAAAAAGTCCCCTGAGCAGTCGTCGTAGTTTTCCTTTCTGACTATTTGTACAATTTTATCGGCAATCTCCCAGTCCTTCTTTTCTATGGAAATATCAAACAGGAATCCAATTGCTCGGCGCTGTGACATATCATCCGCTTGAAATTCCCCGGTGCCGACTGGGAGAGGTACAAGTTTTTTGAATTGCTCCGCCGCATTGTTGTAGTCAGCGTTCGTCTGGTAGAAGATGCCAAGAGCTGCGGTTCGTCTGACAGGGTCGGCAATCCCGTTCAGGATCTCCTCTCTAATCTGTTTGCCTCTTTCAGGTGATACCTTTGCGGGGTTCGGCTCGGCGAGAAGCTTTTTGTAATACAGTATACTCGTATTGTCCGGCTGGTATTTCAGCAATTTGTCCACTAACAGATTTGCCTTATCTAGCTGCCCGGCTGCTATCGCGTCATCACACATTGATATGATTATGGTGGCATCCAGAGAATTCAAATCCGCCGGAGACAGCGTGTCTGTATATTCAATAAAAGTGGACAGGTTGCTTTTTATTTCTGCGATAAGCTCTTCAGTTGAGCGCTGATCGACCGCTTCCGGCGGCCGATTTTTCGCAAGTACATTCGTCAGGACCGCGCGGGTTCGCGGTTTTTCGTCTCGAATGCCGATAATCGTGCGTAGTTGCTGACCTTTGACTACCAGTATAGTCATCTTAAGCGTTTTCCAGGAGAAATCTTGCAGTGAGATTTGCTCTAGGTATCGCTCTGCATCCGCAAATTCCCTGGCGCCTATATGTGCATGAATACGCAATAGCCGGCTTTTGTCTGTAACTCCATACCTTTCATCGAACAGGTCGAGGTTTGCAAGAGCCGTCTTCCACATTGATGCCTTGAGAAGAAGCTCGGTGTAATCCAATCGCGCTTCCGGCTGCACCGCCTCTATCGCATTTTGCAGGGCGTCTGCGAGAAACTGGCCAACCGCGCCGCTCTCGGTGCCGTAGGCGAAGGTCTTTGCGAGCCGATATGAGAGGCGCGGATCTTGTCGCCCCGATGCCTTGAGCTGTGTATAAATTTTGTACAGCTTTCGTATAGCAGGTCCGACGTTGCCATTTCCGAGTTTGGCGGAGGCAAGCTCGACCAGGCCCTGCCATTTAATTACCTGTGGATCATCACCGCTGCCATAAAGCTGCTCAAGCTGCTGAACCTCCTGTTGAGCGTTAGCCAGCAATTGTTGCCCCTCCGATTCCCCCAGCGGCTTTGTTGAATCCAGTATCTGGTCGATATAACTGTTAGCGAGTATGGTATGCAGCCGCATTTGATTCGCCCGAGCCACTGCTGACCGCGGGCCGGTTGTTTCCTGGGCATCGGGCAGCAAAAGCGCATTTTTTGCAATCTCAATTGTCTTGTTCATGTCTGCGTTTTGTTTGCGTATATTGAACCTCCTTGAGTACAAACTTGCGGCAGTTACAGCGTAATCCACGTTATTTTCGTCGAGCGAGATTGCTTTCTCGATTGTCTCGATGGCCTTGTCGAGATAAGCAGGCCCTAGACGAAAGTCCGCATAGAAGCCGGCTAGTGTCGCAATCGCTTCGGCGTTTGAGCCGAATTTAGCAGCAAGCGACAGATACTCCGGCTCCATTGCCAGAAGATTTTTTTGCTGGCTGGATAACACAAGATTGGTCTGAGCATAGCTGAATCTGTGCTTCATATCGAGAAGAGTTATATTTGCCTTTACCCCGTCGTTTGTTGCCTTAACTCCTTCCTTGAGCAGTTCTGTAGCTTCCTTCTGGCCTCTGATTTTAGCATCTATGTCCCCCTTCGATGCTTCCATTTCGCCTCTGAAAGCCGCCGCCTGTGCAAGATATTGATACACATCTGCGTTTGTTGGCTCCAGTTGTTTGACTATCTCAAGGTCGGCAACGGCCTGCTTGAGCGTCTCCTCTTTGTTAGTTACCATTCCGAGTTGAGCAATCTCGAGCTTAGCCCTTCCCTGCACCATGTGCAGGTAAGGTCCTAATTTATGTGCCATCTCTCCCGGTTGTTTGAGCGCGTCAATTTCCCACTTTGAGGTATCCGCCGTGGCAAGTTCGGACGTAGTGTTTGGTTTTTCTACAATTTCTATAAACTCCGAGGCCTGTGTCGCTACTTCCTGCCAAACCGGCCCCGACACTATCTGTGCGATTGTGTAAAAATATTGAAGTCGGGCATACCTTGCTTTTACGTCCTTGGAGTCGAGACGCACAATCTGGTTCCAGCTTCCCAGTACGCTCCGCCAGTCTCCGGTGTCTATATAAATATCTGCGAGGCGATAAAGCATTTTGATCTTTAGCTCGTCAGTTTTGGAGCGCCCGTAGGCCTTTTTATAATTTCGTTCAGCTTCTTTGTAAATCTCCTTACGTTGTTCCTTGTCCGTCGCCTGGCGGGCCGATTCGACGGCAGCATCGCCGTCTTTTATGAACTTATCGGGGTTTTTGCTGAGGTATAAAAGCCCCACTACGGCCACTATAGCCACAAACACGAAAATCACGAAACCGATCAGCGCCAATTTTCTGTTTAATCGTTTTCTTGCCATTTATTTCTGCTCCTTATTTTTTTTGGAATTACCTGCGTTGTCTGATAAGCCTGCAAAAAGGTTTGTTTGCTTACCAGCGGCCGTCAGGCCAATATTCTTTTTCCAGAATGGGTAAAATAACCGACATCAGTTTTTCGCTTGCTGCAATCGCCTCTTGTTTATTCGGATAAGCTGTCCGCCCAGAGACGGTATGATAGAATTTCCATTCGACCTTGGAAAAATACGAAAATTTACCGAATAAGTTTTTGTTCAGTGCTCTCCGGACGTCGTCTCTGTCGCCGTATTTGCCGTTAGCGTTGAAAGTATAAAGTATAGGAAAAGACGTTCCGCCGCCTAACGACCCTCCAGCTTTGGTGTCGGCGAATACGAGGTAACGCGCTTTTATTTCCCGTTCGTAAACGCCTTGTATGGCCCTGAGCGTAACAGTGTCGAATTTTATTCCCTGTAAACCTCCCCCGATATAACATTCTTCGGGCCTGTGCGGCACTATGTCAGGCAGTGAATAGTAAGTGATGAATAGCGTGCAAAACCGTGTTTTGCTTTCCGCCGGTGCGGTTGTGTCTTCCAGTGTCCACTGGATATAATCTTCGGTTCCCAGGGTGTTAAGAACATCTTGGTTCTCAATTTTTGATTTCTCGGCCACTTTGTAGGGCGCAAGATTAGATTTATCCAGACCGCTTAGGGATTTTTTCAGGAGCAGTGGCTCTTTTTTGGTATATATCCCCGCTGCTTTTATTGCGACGGACATTCCGCCGGCGGTTATCGCCAGCAGACCGACGCATATCAGAAAAGCCGGTTGCAGGTAACAGGCTTTTGCTGCCTCGGTTATATTTTTACTCGTTGTCATTTTTTCAGCTCACTTTTTTATTTTAGACCTTTATGTTTTATTTGCGCCTGACTATGACATCTGAAACTTTGGCCTCATCGTCCTCGACAAACAGGTTCGACATAAACCAGGCGATTCCCCCGTAAAGTCCGAATGCCAGAGGCAGCATAGCCATTCCCAGCAGGTCGTGGTAGATTCCCTGTGCGTATTGTGGGTCGCCAAGCACATAAATAAAACCGGTTAAGGTTACTCTGACGATATTGCAGATAATCGCTATTGGGACGGTGCTGGCCAGAAGCACCAAACGTTGCCATGCGGGCCTGTAGTGCAGATATGCCATTGCTACACCCAGAGCAAAAAATGTCATCAGAAGACGCATCCCGCTGCAGGCTTCTGCAACGTCCAGTGGCGGCTCAAGTGGCTGCCCTTTATATACAAGTTCTATTACTACGCCGTTGGCTATTGCCTCAAGATTCGGGAAAAGGTTGAATATACCTGTTGAAACCGATGCAGCCCATAATCGCATCGGTATCGTGGCGCTCCTTAATATCTCATCAGGCAGTGGAATTGCGAACAGCAGGTATATGACGGGAAGCCATGTATGCTTCAGCAGGGGCCAGCCGCCAAGAAACAATACGACAGCTCCGAGCGCGCCGACTGCGGATATCTGTCTGAAGTAACCATATCCTGCCGGGGTTACCGTGTTGAAAACGTAAAAGAGGATTACGCCAACCAGCAAAAGCAGCCCCGCATAGCTTGGTTTGGTGCGGGTATTGAGAATTTCCTGCTTGGATTGGTTCAGAAAGTATAGGCTGAAAAGCGGTATTAGAAAACCATGGGACCAGCTGCTGTCGGTCAGCCACTGGTAAACGATGCCGCCGACCTCTTTATGAAACAACCAGTAAAGCAATGTCCCGACTATTGCGATCCGGATATATGTATGTACTCCGAGTTGCCGCCATTGCTCTTTTTGTGCCGAATTGGTTTCCTGGGGCTCGGTTGTGGATGCCACAATATTATCCGCCATAATCCTTGAGTTTTCGTATCATTGGCCATAGATTGAGGCCGTTTTCAGTCCCGGCCGCTTAACACATACTCATTTGCTGCGGGGCCTGTTCACTAAAAGCTGCTTAGCCAGAGACCATTCTCGGGGTCGGCAAAGTTGCGGTCGTAAACGAACCCGAAACCATAAGTCGCCCTGAAGGCGTTTCGCAGCACGGCCTTCCACCTGGCCGACGGGTGCGTCCCGACGTTGACTAAGTCGTTCGGCTTGATAAAGAAATCGGGCTGTTCGCCCATTGCGATTTTGTCCAAGTCCACCATCACGATTTCTTCGCGTTTCTTACCGACTCTTCTGACGACCTCGCAATTTTTCGGCCAAGCCAGTTGTCCCAGGCCGCCCGCTGCGGCTATCGCCATCTTCAGCGTTATAGGCCGGCCCGTTATGTTAATAAACCCCTGGCTGTTAACGTTGCCTATAATACAGAATTCACCGATAATATCAACCGGCACGTGAATATTATCGCCCGACTTGATTACGATGTTGTATCGTGGGTCGCCGCCGAGGAGTTTGTCCGCGGGAATCTTTATGACCCGTCTCTGAGAACCCCCGGGGCCGATTTGGTCCCAGCCAAGGGCAGTCGGTTCTCTGCCGGCAGGCGATTCTTTGGGGTGCCCAGCCGTTTCTTTTGCCTGTTCCTGGGTTGGCTTCGGCTCGCCTATCTGGACCGGAACCCAGCGACCATCCTGGAATATCCACTCAATCCGGCCCTCTTTAGCGACATTGCTCGGTACCTGGTCCTCGCCCGGTTTGCGGGAATTTGATGTCGAGGGACGGGTATTGGATGCTGGGGAGGTGGATGACGAATCAACAGATTGCAGTTTTTCAGGCAATGCGGCTTCAGCAAGCTCATCCCCCGTGGCCATTTCCGTTGAAGTAATAATTATATCACTTCCCGCCCCTCGCCCACGTTTTGCCATCGGGGCGATTACATCCAGCATCTCGTCTTGGGGCCTGCTTGTGGGGGCGGCGTTCTCGGTAGTTGTTTTTGGGGTTTCGGCCGAAGGTGCGGCTTTTTCAGCAGGTGTTTCTTCTCCCGTAATCGGTCTGGAAACATATACATAGCTTATGTTGAACTGGCTTATACCACCACCGATGGCCAATGCATCTGTCAGCCGATAATCATAACGCGGTATATTATATCTGCCCGGCCTCGAGATGCCGTTACCCAGAATGGAAAACATCCGGCTTTGCGAGGTGTCAAGGACTACGCTTACCGATGGTTCTTTGAGAATGTTAGGTGAAAGGATTTGCTTAATTTCCTCCTCAAGCTGCGACTCAGTCAGTCCTGCAGCGTTCACAATGCCGACGTCTGGAATCGAGATTTTACCGGTTTCGGTGACCACAAACCGATTTGCGTATTGTTGACCTTCCTGTAATAACTCGAATATGGCTATTATAACAGTGTCGCCTGGGCCAAATACATAGTCAGTGTCATAGGCGACAACATCGGCGGGTTTCGGTTCCTCGCCGCGGTCCCAGGCCGCAGGCGTTTCTTCCGCCACGCCTAAGGAATCAAGTATTACATTCACGGCCGGAACGGGCTTAAACCTGCCTACCTGGGTTGGGTCCCAGTACTTGACGTCACAGCCAACTGCGCAGATGCATAACGCAAGCAGGGGAACGACCATAGATGCTGTCTTTATTTTCTTCATATCCTTAAATTTATCGGCTTAGAACATAAACAGCTTTACCCGCCTTACCCAGATACAACTTCGATTTTGGCTCAAAAAACCGCTCCTCAGAACGGCTGCGCATATAAAAGCCCGCAGAAGGCGAAATACAGACTTATCTTCTTATATTGAAAAGAGTTACGCATATATTTTGCCGGAATAATTCAAGGCAAAAGAAAAGCGTTGCGTGTGCTCACCTCGCATAGAGATGACTTCCCTGACACTACAAACCCTGTTTTACCAGGACCTATCGAACAATGCCCCTATCTACTCCTAAAGTCCGGCATTTGTTCGTTGTCGATTCATCATTTGGTGCGTCCCATAACAAAGGGTTTGGCAATGTAGATAAGATGGGCAATTTTGTCAAGAAAAAAACGGCAGAAACACGATTTTTTTGCCAGAACGCCAAAAAAGTGACAAAAATTAGTGGTCTGACATGCTCACCACGCGAAGGTTTTTTGCCAGGCCCGTTTGAGGGAATTAATCTCTGCGTTAACAACTTTTTTACCTGTTTGGTCTTTTATTGTTAACGTTTGATTGTCGGTTACCTTTGCGATTTGGCCGAAAGGCAGATTTAACATGAGTTTTGCAAAGGAGTTATAATTTTGCGGCTCGACCTCAACTATGTATCGCGAGTTCGATTCGCTGAATAGCTGGGCATCGATTCGGTCGCAATCTTTGGTCTTTGGCAGGCCGCGGAGGTCGGCTTCGATGCCAAATCCGCCGGCAAACGCCATTTCCGCCAACGCAACCGCGAGCCCCCCTTCCGAACAGTCATGACAACTGACGACCAGCCCCTTCGCTATCGCCTCGGCTACTTTGCGGGCTATCTTCGGCGCTAATTTGAGGTCAACCTTTGGCACTTCGCCCTGAGATTTGTTATCGAGCGATGAGTAATGTGAGCCGCCAAGCTCATTTTTCGTTTCGCCGACGATGAACAGCAGATTGCCCGATT
>JBFZBL010000217.1:0-4719 GCA_041308485.1 Phycisphaerae bacterium
GTCAATGAGCTCAAGATGATAACTGGCAGCGGATGATATTGCATAAGCTTGCGCAGAAACGTTATGCCGTCCATCCTCGGCATTTCGACATCAAGCGTAAGCACATCCGGCTCAAGGGCGATAATCTTGTCCCTGGCTATATATGGGTCAGGTGCAGTGCCCACAACTTCTATGCCTTCGCATTCATTCAGCTTCTGGCTCAAAACTTTGCGTACTATCGCTGAATCATCAACCACCAGCACTCTTATTTTGTTATGTGATTGAGCAGCCATTTGTATTGCCCTCAAATTGCCTTTTCAAGTTCATCGCCTCTTACGGTTACAAATCCGGTTTCTATATCCATATATACATTTCTCGGCCAAGTCCCGCCGATATCTTCAGCTTCTATTAACATACCCATCTGCCAGAAAATTTTTCTGATAGCCAGGTAGTTTTGCTTGCCGATGTCGAATCCCTTCGGTCCGCCCGGCATCGATGCACCGCCCGCTATTTTTACATGTATTAATTTCTTGTTGGCACCAAGCCGCAAAAGCTCATTCATCAGCAGCGCCGTACCCGTATCGGCATACATAAGGGGCCGGTCGCATGCCCGCTGCGGGTCATGCTTTGAATCAGGCAGTTGAAAATGAAGCATCCCGCCTATACGCGCCTTCGGTTCGTAAAGACATAGTCCGATACACGACCCCAGTGAATACGTTGCCAGTATCTCACCTGGGTCTGTCGATACCTTCGCGTCGGAAACATCAACGACTATACGCTTTTTGTACATATCTTCACGTCTGCCGGCTTCTGATATACTGCCGGTTCGATATATTTGAATGAGTGGCTGATTCCTGTCAGTGATTCCGAATGACCGGTGAAAAGAATTCCTCCCGGCTCCAGCAAATCCCAAAAACGCGAAATGAGTTTTTGCTGTGTGGGCCTGTCAAAATATATCATAACGTTTCGACAGAAAATGAAATCGAGCCTGGTTTGAATTGGCCAGTCATCCATAAAATTGAGATACCTGACTATCGTCATCTTTTTCACTTCCGGCTTCACTTCATATAACTTTTCGCTTTTTGAATGGGAAACCGTCAGGTATTTCTGTCTCTGCGCCGGGCTGAGCGGTTCAATCTTCTTCTGTTCATACACCCCCTGACTGGCGACTATGAGCATCCGCGTCGAAATGTCGGTTGCCAGAATCTTGACATCCCATCGCAGGTTATCTACTATTGTGTCAAGAATCGTGATGGCTATGGTATAAAGTTCTTCTCCTGATGAGCACCCCGCGCACCACGCACGGAGGCGATAATCGCTTCTGGCGGCCTTATTTTCCAAAAGACCCGGAAGAAACTTTTTTTCAAGAAAATCGAAATGCTGCTTCTCTCGGAAAAAACTCGTGAAGTTCGTGCTGATTGCGTCGATTAACGACGAAAACTCCTCGCCGCTGGGGTCCTGACCGATAAATTCCATATAATCAGAATAACTTTCATAGCCGAGAAGACGCAATCTTTTTGAAAGCCGGGAGCGGACAAGCTCTTTTTTTTCATCATCGAGGTGTATGCCGCAATGTTTATAGACCATCTCCGAGATGGCAAGGAATTCCTTGTCGGTTAAATGTAATTCCTGAAACGCAAGCGGATTCATAGTAAAATCCCGAATACTCAACTTTTTCTTTTCCGGGCAAGTTCAACGAGACCCGGAACGTCAAGTATCAGGCAAACGTGTCCGTCCCCCATAATAGCGCCTCCGGAAATCCCCGTTACTTTTCCAAGCCCTTCTCCCAGAGATTTGATAACAACCTGCTGCTGGCCAAGAAGGTCATCAACGAGCAAAGAACACTTCGTTCCATCCGCTTCCACCACTACCAGCAAACAGTCGCAAATATCATTGCTTTGCGGCTGAATGTTGAAATGATTGTGAAGACGTATTACAGGCAGCAGCTCATTACTGACCATAACCACCTCGGCGCTGCGCTGTATCGACTGGACCTGCCCCTTGACCGGGCGAAAACTGTGGATTATGGAACCGATTGGTATTATGTATCTCTCTTTGCCTACACGCACTATCTGCCCGTCGATGATGGCCAATGTAAGCGGGAGCCGAATCGCAAACGTGGAACCCTGACCAGGAGTTGAAGAGATATCGATTTTGCCCCGCAGCGAATCTATGTTTCTCTTGACTACGTCCATACCGACGCCGCGGCCCGATACCGCGGTTACTTTCTCCGCAGTGGACAAACCTGGCCGGAAAACAAATTTGAATATTTCTTCGTCGCTCAAATGCTGGCCGGCTTCTACGAAGCCACCTTCAATCGCCTTTTGGAGGATACGCTCTTTGTTAAGCCCTTTGCCGTCGTCATTGACCTCGATAACAATGTTGCCCGCCTGATGATAAGCACGCAGTTCAACTCTGCCGACGGGATTTTTCCCCGTTTTAGCCCGTTCCTCAAGCGACTCAATTCCATGGTCCACGGAGTTGCGAATCATATGAACCAGCGGGTCGGTAATCTTGTCCACAATATTTCGGTCAAGCTCCGTCTCTTCACCGCGAGTAACAAAATCAATCTGCTTGCCGGTCTTGTGGGAAAGGTCTCGCACTATACGCGCCATTTTCTGGAACACGCCCTGAATCGGCACCATCCGCATTACCATTGACAATTCCTGAAGTTCGCGGATGATTTTACTCTGGTGAACCACTTTTCGAGAAAGACCGCTGTCGAGCGCATTAGTGCCTGTCTCTTCAGCTACCATAAGCTGGGCAATCACAAGTTCGCCCACGGTGTTAATAAGTTTGTCCATCCGTGTTGTGCTTACCTTTATGCTTTCCTTATCGTGGGATTCGGTGGTCTCCTGTTGTCCGGCTGAAGACTGTGCGGCCGCTGGTGTCTGTGGCTGCGAGACCTGAGGTGTCGGCTGTTGTACGGCCTGTGGCGACGCCTGTTGAGGTGTTACGGGTGCCGATTGAGTAAGTTTTCCTTCGGCCGCAAGTTTTAATTTGGCAATCAGCTCGCCGGCCGCGGGATATGAAGGTACGGGTTTCGATGACTGCACACAATCCTTCAGAATCGCCAGCATCTTCTTTTTGGCGTCAATAACTTCGAATATAAGGTCGCTGATTGGGCCAACCACGACCATTTTGCCTTTGCGTGCAAGGTCGAGAATGTTCTCGGCAGCATGGGCCAAAGTCCCAATCTCAGTAAGGTTCAAAAAGCCTGCCATTCCTTTTATGGTATGAAACCCGCGGAAAATCTTATTAAGAACTTCATTATCGCCTGGTTTGGTTTCAAGCTCAAGCAAAGCCGCTTCCGCAGTTTCGACGTGCTCCATCCCCTCGGTCACAAAATCCATAACCAAAGGAGCATCCTGTTCCGTTATTACAAGCGGCTGGGATGCTGCCTCAGCTTCAGCTGGAGGTCTGACCTCTACTGTCTGCGCAGCGTTACTTTTTACCTGCTCTACTGTCGTTTGGCTTTCCATTTTTATCTCACTTACTCATATTTCCACCGGCTCATACGAGTGGTGGCGATTGTATGGTGGCGCCGAGTACCGGCCCTTCACTACCGTTATTAAGCATTGCTTTAAAAATATCGAATACGGTTATTATTCCCACTATCTTATTGTCCGTACCTGCCACAGGCAGACATCGCCCTGCGAACTTGCTCATTTTATTAAGTACCGCATACAGCGCAGCATTAACCGGCACCACATGCACAGGCGTGCTCATAATCCACTTAACTTTTATTTGTAATGAGGAATCGTCCAGCGGTCTGCGCCATTTGGCAAATATCGGCTTTAAAAACGGGCTGATTGCGCCGGCAATGTCCGACCTCGATATAATCCCATGACAAATTCCGTTGCCGCCGACAAGGACGTAACCGGTATTATTGCATTGCATCTGTGACAATACCTGTTCAACGCTGTCTTCCGGGCTGGCCCAGACCAGGCAGCGATTCATAATATCCACGGCCAGTATCTTCAGCAAATCGTTATCCGAATTAGTTTTCTCAAAAGAATGTTCCGCCGTTATCGGTCGTTGCTCCGCTGCAGCAGCCGGCATGGGATTCGACTCATCTGGCGCCTTGTTTTCAACAGGATTTGTTTTCGTCGAGTCTTGTTCGGCGGGCTGTTTCTGTTCAGCGGTCGTGTTTTGTGGAATTGCTTCAGATGGTTTCTGATTAGCGTCAGCCGGGGATTCCTGCGTTTTTGCCTCAGCATCTTTCTTGGCCGCCTCAGCAGGTTTTGCGGTTTCCTGTGACTTCGCTTCGGCATCCTTCCCGGTTCCATCTGCCGGTTTGGCAGCATCCTGCGGTTTTGCGTCGGCAGGTGGTGCCTTTTGCTCAGCGGCATTAGCCGCCGGATTCCAAAGTGTCTCCGGAAACATAACGACGCAGTGGCAGGGGGGAAACTCACCTATGGTAATATCACAGTCAATTACATTGTACTGCCCCTCAGTAGAAAGCCCGCTGTCCTTTTTCGCCGCTTCCTGAAGTTCTCCGATGAACGTGGATGTCTTGGTAAAGTGCTTGTGATTCTCAAGGCGCTCGCGATAAACTCGGTCCCAGGAGCCGACAAGAAGATTGCCGACTTCCTGAACAGCATCTCGCAGGTCTTCGGCTTCTTTCTGTCCGCCGACTTTTGAGTTTTCGAGAATTTTCGACTTTGGCTGCATTACTACCGAGCCGGCCAGTGTGAATATCGCCTTTCGAATGTTTGAAGAAGCTGTCCCAGTTTACGC
>JBFZBL010000218.1:0-9104 GCA_041308485.1 Phycisphaerae bacterium
AATGAACTCTCTAAGTGTTAAGAGCAACAAAAACCTCAAATAGGACAATCACTCACACATTGCGAAACGTCACTTCCTCAACACTCGCAAATCTAAGCACTTACGAAAATCAGGTAAAAAATCAACGGAGAGGGCGGGATTCGAACCCGCGGTACGGTTACCCGCACACACGCTTTCCAAGCGTGCTCCTTCGGCCACTCGGACACCTCTCCGAAGACAAGTAATTATTGACTATTGATTATTGATTATCAAGCAGGAAACTGCTATTCAACTAAGAATATGCTTGATATTGACTCAAAAACTTAACGAAAGGTGAGGTTATGCAATATCGAAAACTGGGGCGTACGGGATGGAAAGTTTCCGAAATCAGTTTTGGATGCTGGGCAATCGGCGGAACGTGGGGGCCTGTTGAAGATGCCGAATCGCTGGCAGCATTGCACAGGGCAATTGAGCTTGGCGTTAACTTCTTCGACACCGCTGATGTTTATGGTGATGGTCGCAGCGAACAGCTCGTGGCGCAGCTGCAGAAAAAATACGGCGACAAAATCCACATCGCGACAAAGGCAGGACGCCGGCTGAACCCGCATACGCCCGAAGGTTATAACAAAAAGAATCTCACCGCCTTCGTCGAACGTAGCTTAAGCAACCTCGGAACAGACGCGATTGATTTACTCCAGCTTCATTGCCCCCCTGTCCAGGTTTATTATATGCCGGAAGTTTTCGGCGTGCTCGACGATTTGGTCAAAGCGGGCAAACTCAAATACTACGGCGTCAGCGTCGAAAAGGTCGAAGAAGCACTCAAAGCAATTGAGTACCCCAACGTTCAGACCGTGCAAATCATCTTCAATATGTTCCGCCAGAGGCCGGCGGAGCTTTTCTTCGAGCAGGCCCGCAAACGCAAAATAGGAATCCTCGCAAGAGTGCCCCTTGCCTCAGGTATTCTCACGGGCAAACTAAAGCCCAATACCACATTTGCTGCGGATGACCACCGGGCGTTTAACCGAGACGGCCAGGCCTTCGACAAGGGTGAAACATTTTCCGGCGTCGATTATGATACGGGCCTTAAAGCCGTCGATGAGTTAAAGGCAATTTGCCCGAAGGGAATGACTTTGACGCAGTTCGCCCTGCGATGGATTTTGATGTTCGACGCTGTAACGTGCGCGATTCCCGGAGCCAAACGCCCTGCACAAGTCGAAGAAAACTTCGCCGCTGCTGATTTTCCCCCTCTTTCAGACAAGCTTATAGCCAAAGTGCGAACTATCTACGACCAGAATATAAAGCAATTAGTGCATCAACTCTGGTAATTATTGGCCGTTCTTGTTCTCGTCGCGACGCCGGGCAAAAAATTCCTGCAGCAATGCACTACATTCATCGGCCAATACGCCGCTTGTCACCTCGACACGATGATTCAGGCGTTTATCCCCAACGATATTATACAAGCTTTTGACTGCGCCGGTCTTTGGGTCATCACAGCCGTAAACTAATCTCTCAATACGAGCTAAAACTAAAGCGCCAGCGCACATACAACAGGGTTCGAGAGTAACATAAATCGTGCAGTCGTTGAGGTGCCAGTTTTCGAGAGCCGCTGCCGCCTGTGTAAGCGCGACGATTTCCGCGTGGGCGGTCGGGTCCTGCAATTGCTCCCGCTGATTGTATGCCTTTGCGATGATTTTGTTGTTATGAACAATCACCGCCCCTATCGGCACATCGCCATTTTCCTCGGCAATTTTGGCCTGGTCAATGGCAATACGCATATACTGCTCGTCAGCGGATTGCTGGATAGAATTGGAAATCGGCTCAAACATAAATGAAAGTCGAACAGTAGAACAGTTGACCGCCCCCGCTGCTGTCTTGTGACAGCAAGACGCGAGGGGCTCTATTTTGACCGACTTAGTCGGTCAAAATACCCCCAAGGGGAGTCGAACCCCTGTCTCCAGGATGAGAACCTGATATCCTAGGCCACTGGACGATGGGGGCAATTCGGATTTATGATTTCTGATTGCCGATTGCCGATTTGAAAGAAGTATAGCGGAAACAAACGGTCGGTCAACAAAAAAAACAGCCGGCAGTATTGCAGCCGGCTGTTATAAACTTCAGCGGATTTGAAACAGATTTAATTTACCGAGCCAACCAGATGCTCTTTGCTGATAAATTGCGATTCGCTTGTATGCTGTGTCTGGTTTTGAGCGGACTTTTGCTCCTCAAGCTTTTTTTCGAGTTCCTTGACTTGCTCGGACAACTCTAAACGATGCCTCGCCTCGCTGGCGGAGCTGATAAGAGTAATACCTGCGCAGGCGATGAAAAGCAGATACGCCCACCCGTGAGCCGCGCTCCAGCCCGGCTGCGGATGCATTATATAGGGCAAAACGGCTACCAGAAAAGCAATGCCTATCAGGTATTCCACAACCCATACCATCTTGCTAAACTTTTGCATATACAACTCCTTTAACGCGATACTCAGTTTTTGTATCAATGCCTGTAAAAAGACAGGTCCATATATCTCCTGAATCGGCGTTCCAAAGGGCTGACGTTACAAGGTACTTGCTTTTAGCGGGATAAAAAGGAGCTTGTAAACACAGCGATAACACTTATCGGACGCAGGTTTGCCTTTCGGAATTGCCACTTAAAATGATAATGGCGGCGGTGGGAGTCGAACCCACGACCCTGGGCTTATGAATCCCATGCTCTAGCCAACTGAGCTACACCGCCATAAAAACTGCAACCACCTATGTAATAACAGCTTCCAGCATTGCCTGTCAACTGTTTCGTTCACAGAAAGTGTCAAAAATAATAAAATGTGTCAGTTTTGTGTCGGTCGCCCCTCATTCCCGTCAAAATACCATTCAATATTTTGCCCACAAAAACCAAGTCTTCCGGCCTGACGGATCTATTCCATTTATTGGATTCGCGTGGCAATACAAATACTTATGCAAACTCTGTGGGTCTTCGTTATTGCCCGCATATGGGTCGAGTTGGTTGAATCGGCCATTGAGAAAATCGTACCAGCGAGCACGTAGGTTGTATTGCATCATATCCTTGTCATAATATTCGCCCGCATAGCGCAAAGATGTTGCAACGGGACTTGAACGAGTCGGATTGCCGCCAAGCTTCACGCCGTAGGCATCATAAGAGAACGCATCGATAATTGTGCCGGAGGAATCCACCAACTGTCGCGTCGAGCCATGGCCGTCATACAGCAAATGCTGCGAAGTACCGCCTGAGGTCTGCTGCGTAATTACATCGTCACCAATCGTATAAGTAATTGTGCTTGTGGTAGTCGTAACGGCCTTTTCTTCGAGCACCTGCGCGTAACCTGTATGGTTATACGCATCTATCAGGAATGTCTTTGTTTCCTCATTCTGATGAGCGCCGCCGTTGACCGTGTGGTAATAATATGACCTTACCCTGATACCTTCATCGTTGTATGCGTATTCGGTAACATCATTTATGGTATCGCCGCTTTGCTGGTTTTTTACTTTTCAATGAGCAGAAATAAAAAAGGCCCGGGAAAAATCTCCGAGCCAATTTTAACGCTATCGAATTCCTGAACCACCACACATTTCCCTTCTCTTTTAGAACATTGTTCCTATATTGACGCCATCGTTGCAAAGATGCCACCGCATCAGAACCTATTTCAAACAAACCTGTCTCTGAACTTGCAACGTTGCGGGGAGCGCCATCCAAATCCTGCACCACCCCGGCAGGAATCGCATCGTTATCACCCGCGTCAATGCATGGAGAGCCAGCCGCTAAATGGTAATTGCCTGGGGTAAACGTAGACTTGAATTTAATTGATGTACTAAATTCTAAATGAGATTCCGTCGTACGGCGTTCCGCAAAGAAAAGGTCAAATGTGTGTTCTTCATTTGGCTGAAGATTTAATTCCAATGGATTCCCATCATCGACCCAATGACCACTCTCATACTTATAAAACTGTATATCCCCATCAGTTCTTATCTCAAGTCTCCTATATTCTCTGTCATGCACGCCTCCTAAATCCATTATCAAATGGCCTGCGATATATACAAACAGGTCATCGTCAGACCCAAAAAGCTCAAAATATTCTGATGTGCCATCCCAATTGAAAGTTGTATGGACTTCAGTCGTAAAATGGAAATTGTGATAAACATAATTCTGGGAACCTGTTGTATATGGCCCTCTTTGGATTGCATCAAACAACTGATCATCGATGGGGAAGTAATTTTCATTCTTAAACCTGTATATCGTTCCATAATTATCATCCGCTTCACGTCGCAAAGTGATTTTGGTAGCCTTGGAAATGTTATAGTTTGGCGTATCATTATACCACATATCAAACCAGTATTTACCGTGTGTTGTCTGCGTATAATTAGGGTTATAGCCCGTCAGTTCATTTAATGCGTAAACCGGCTTCCCATCTGTTCCAAGCACAGATAACAGTGTACCTACAATTCCTCGTTCATTCGAAACTGTATCGCGTTCAAAATCCGCATGTTTGTACGGATCACTCGAAACCGGAGGCAAGGGGTCTTCGCTATAGTTACTTGCATAATACCCCTTAAAATCGCGAATTGTTGCATCAACACTGATGCTGTCCGGTATTGCAAGGCCGAGCCAACCTCCTGGTTCTACAAATTTAGGATCACTGTTTTTATTTCCTGTGCCACCTAAATATCCCGCTTGACCCTGAGGAATTAACCCTCGAATGCAACTATAATTCACCTGACAGGAAGAAGATGCATTATAAAGCCTTTCTATAGTTATCATTTATTACTTTTTTTGTCACTATTCTGTAATTCTTCTGCTTTATTCTGTAATTCTGTTGCTTTGTCAACCAATTCTTTATTCTCAGTTTGGCACTGATTCGCAGGCCACCAAGCATGCCTTTCGTCATTTACAACCCTGTCGCGAAATGCTTTATCCACATAAGGATCCATTGATTCATCACCGATCTTTACTGCCGTTCCATTTTTCAGACCTTCTTGAGCCGCTTTCATATCGTCAGGATGGTCCTTCCGCCAGTCTCCCGTTTTCCTTGGACTGAAAATACTTTCCCTGCGATAGGAATTTCCCCAGCCATAGGTGTGTTCTACTGTACCGTCAGGGTTGGTCGTAAAACTAAATTCGTGTGCATAACGAGTATCGTATGGTCGAGGAGCGTTGCCACCGATTTTCCTCTTCTGTTTGTATGTGTCCAATCCCAGTGGATCAATAAAATTAAATGGATTATTTCCGACATAGGCATAAATATTTAACCCCCCAAGGTATCCAATCGGATCTGTTTGCAGGAATCGGCCGATTGCAGGGGAATAGTAACGTGCGCGGTAGTAATATAAGCCGGTGTCGGTGTCAAATTCACGGCCTGTGAAAAAGCGGCTGTTGCCGACTGAGCCGGTTGTATTCGCTCTGCCATACACATCATATTTATATTCTTCAACCAGATGGCCAGTGCTGTTACTTAACGCAACAAACCTAACGAATCTGGTGAAAATTAACTTTTCAAAGAGCATGAGAATTGCTGAAATACTGTACCATGTTTTTCGATAACTAGCTCGTCAACAAAACACTTTTCATTGCATCGATAATCGACTTTCCCACGGGATTCCATTTTTCGTCATCATGCTTGACAATATATACCATAGCATCATTTTGTCCCTCCTTAACCAGTATAAAATTATCCCCTTTACACTCCGCAAGCACATAACCATTGGACGTCTCAGTAACAACATGGAACAACCCAGCAAGTCCCAGAAATCGGCAATTGCCAACTTCAAAACTATCCATTCGAGAGAAGATTTCGATACAGTCATCAGGAAGGCGACTATCTATCATTTTCAATCTTCCTTGATGTTCTTCGTGTGAAAGAGCTGGTTTTATGTTCGATAACTTGTGGGGATATACTTTTTCGGAAAGCCATTGGACATCTTCTTCCCTGAGAACAGACGGCTGTTTTTCAGATAAGAACATATCCTCGTACTTTTCGATTTTATCTATAATAATATCTTCTCGCTTTTGGACGGCTGTAGTGGGGCCGTCAAAAGTAAGCGAGGATACGAAACCATCAACAAGCCATAGTCCGCTTTTAAACATAAGGTCATGACCACCAACATGGAAAGAAACGTCCAATATTTTCCACTCTCCTTGCCGGAAAGGCAGTTTCAAGCTCTCTTCATGGTATGGTTTTCCTTTTCTGAGGCAATAAAGCATGATCTCCTTATCTCTTGTATGCCTTTGCACATAGTTGATCTGCGCAATTTGTGAACGAACAAGCGACTCGAAATTGGGGGATAAATACCTAACGGCCAAATCGAGCAATTTGCGTTCGAATGAATTGATTGTGCGACCGGAAAACAACTTCGAAAAAAGCATATTTTTATTTCTCCAAATAGACCTTAATAATATAAAGGGATGTAGTATTTGTTATTTGTTACCCTTTGTTGTGCCAATACCTCCCAACGTAAAGCTGTCATCAGATAAGTCATTGGCTAAATTTTGAGAACTTGTATAAAATGAATCATTAAACGCTTTTGAACTTACACCATAGGCAGTCCCCAGGCCTAATCCTTTATATACGTATGGAATGCGATTCCATTGTTGTACTATAATATTAGGTGGTTGAATAGAGGTCTTGAATGTTTGTGGCATGAATCGATACCGAAAAGGATCAGACAATGCGTGCTGTTCAGTAGATATATAGTTTCCATTTAGAATTGAACGAGGACCACCAGCTCTTTCTGGAATCCAATGGCTGAACTCTGTGCCTATCTCCTTTGAGCCCGCTGCTTCAATTCCACCGGCAACTCCAAGGGCTATAGTATGAGTAAAACCAGTCCATTCACCCGCTTTATAAGCAATACTTGAAGTATCAACATTACTTCTCGGATTCCAAGCTACCTCGTATTTTGAATTTAGGATGTTGTATGCGGTCTCCAATCTAATATTCACCAATCTGCGTGATATTTTGGTCGCCCCAAATGAAAGCACGTCAGACCAACCAGCAAAATAATTGGCTGTATTATCAAACCAGTCTAAACCAAGTGGATCAATTCCATTAGTTGGAGTGTTGCCACAATAGGTGTATAAATTGTAATTGTCCTTGTAGCCAGCGGGGTCGGTTTGGAGGAACCGGCCAATCGCTGGCGAATAATATCTCGCGCGGTAGTAATATAAGCCGGTCTCGGTGTCATATTCACGGCCTGTGAAAAAGCGGCTGTTGCCGACTGAGCCGGTTGTATTCGCTCTGCCATACACATCATATTTATATTCTTCGACCAGATGGCCAGCGATGTCACTTAAGGCAGTTACCGAACCTAATCCGTCATAGTGATAATAATATGTGTAATACGCGCTGCTTGTGCCGTCATCCAGCCAGGCATCGGCCAAGATATCCAGGTCGGTGCAGTCAGTGTCTCCATCAGCGTCCAGATCTGCGGCCGGATTGAAATTGGGATTACCGGAACCAAGCCGCCAGCTTTCGGCTAACACAGTAAAATCGCTAAAGTCCACTTTCCCCGAAGCAACCATATCCGCCGATTTGCCGACCGTCGTCATCCGCACGACCTCATCGATGCCCGTTCCATAAACAAATTTTCGCACAAGTACATCGTAGCCATTATACTCGGCAAGAATCTGGTCACCATCGTAACAATACAGCGTATAGCGTGCAGGGGAAAGCGTATAGTCGGTCCTGGAAATGCGCCTTCCCGCATAATCATAAGCATAGGCAGCGATTGTATCTGTTCCGCGTTTTACCATAGTCAATCGATTCTCAGCATCATAGCTATAAGTGTTGTTACCGTCAAAGGTCAGGTTGCCGTTACTGTCGTAGGAATACGTAATGCCGCCGACGGAGGCATATTGGTTGAGATTATTGGCTGCGTAATTCGTTGTCCCTCCGGAGATAACGGAAGCCCTGTTTCCCGCCTTGTCGTAATTGAAGGTTGTATCGGCGGCAAAGAAGCCGACAGGGTAATCTGCGCCTGTTAATTGATAAATCTTATCGTAGCTGTATTTATGCAGTGCGCTGCCGTCGGTCGTCATTGTCAGGCGATTGCCGACGCTATCGTAACTGTACGCAAAGCTTCGGCTTGAGCCGACTAACTGGTTATTCAGGGTAAGCAGCCCGTTCGTGATATTGTAACTGTAAGTCGCGGATGTGCCGTTGGCAAACTGTGCCCCCGTCCGACGGGATAATTTATCATAATCGTAGTGAGCAATCATCGAACCGTTCGGCTCGCGGATATAAGTCAGACGATTCATATTATCGTAATCGTAGGTTATGTAATTGCTGTCAGGATAGGTCAATCGTGTCCGGCTGCCATTGGCGTTATACTGATACGAAACGCTTTTGCCGCCGGGATATGTTACGCTCAATAAACGTCCCGGCTTGTCGTATGTGTTTTGAATGGTCCCTGTTGAATCCGTAACCCTCTTTATTCTGCCCAGCCGGTCATAAGTGTATTGTATCTGCTGCGGGCCGGGAAGCGTCTTGGTTTTAAGCCGGTTTAGCGGGTCGTAACTATAACTGATTATCTGTCCGCCTCTGTTCTGCATTTGTGATATGCTGCCTGCTGCGTCGTATGTCAACTGCTCGAACGTGGCATCGGGGAGGGTTGTCTTTTTAAGCCGGGTGTGGCCATCGTATTGGCAGGTAGTGGTATTACCTTTGGCGTCTTTCAGCGTTTCGATACTGCCGTTGGCGTTATAAGTGTAAACGACTGAATTATCGTCGTTGGCATCGATAATTTTCCAGAGCCGTCCTGCCGCATCATATAACCGGGTCGTGGTGTGGTTTTCGGCATCGGTTGTCTTCCACAATCGGTCGAGGGCATCGTATTCATAATCTATAATGTCACCGTTGGGGTCGGTGGCAGTTTCGATTTTGCCGGAAGATGTATAGGTGTTTGTCGTTATCTGCCAGCCTGTATCAGTTTGTCGGGAGAATTTCTTAAGCGTGCTGTCAGGATAATATTCATAAAGCGTGATGTAACTGAATGGTGCAGGCGATGTTGTTTTGATTAACCGCCGCATCGGGTCATATTCGCTAAGGGCAATATTGCTTAGCGGGTCAGTTGTCGAATTGACGTCCCCGACTCGATTGTATGTAAAAGAAGTGGTTATATTGA
>JBFZBL010000219.1:0-6456 GCA_041308485.1 Phycisphaerae bacterium
TCAATAAAATTCACAAAATGGCCGTCGGAAACAGCCCCTGCCGCAGTACCCGAATTAGCCGCTGCCTGCTGTGTCTTAGAGCATGGCCCGGGCTCATTTTTCCTGCCGAAATACGTCTTCCAGACCGTGTCATTGAGATACATCCAGCCCTTTGTGCCGTAGAAAAGGTTTCCCAGCAAAACACCATCCTGAATTTTCATCAATTCCTCTGTAATTTTCGGAGGGCCATTTGGGTCCGCAACGTTTGCTTCGGATTTTTTAATCGCTTTGAACATTGCAGCCTCATCATTGCTGTAAAGGCCGCGAACGTCGAACTGCATTATTTTACCGTCGGCGTATTCGAAAGCTGCCGATTGCGTATTTGGCGTTTGCTGGTCGGATGGCTCGCCGAAATATCCACCCATCGACGAAATCTTAACCGGGTGCTCGTTTTTATTCAGGCCCCAGCGGGCGATATCGAACTGATGCGGCCCCTGGTTGCCGATGTCGCCGTTGCCGTAATCCCAGTTCCAGTGCCAGTTATAATGAAAGCGGTTATAGTTGAACGGCCTTACTGGCGCAGGCCCCAGCCACATATCATAATCAACCTTGTCCATATACTCTTTGTCGAAGTTTACGCCGGGATTATTCCAGACGAAGTATTTATATTGAGGCCCCTTGCCGATTCCATCGGGAACTTTGCCGATGGAATCCCTCTCCTTGAAGCAAAGTCCACGCGCCATATAAACATCGCCGATACCGCCATCGTGCAGAAATTTCATCGCCTCCCGTACGTTATCGAGAGAGCGGTTCTGGAAGCCCGCCTGTACAATCCGGTTGTACTTGCGGGCGGCCTCGACCATTTTTCGCCCTTCGAATATATTGTGCGAGCACGGTTTTTCGACATAAACGTGCTTGCCCGCCTGAAGGGCCCAGATTGTCGCAAGGGCGTGCCAGTGGTTCGGCGTGGCTACGGCCACAGCATCGATATCCTTGTCATCGAAAACCCGCCTGAGGTCTCCGGTTGTGGAGGGGGCCAGATGCTGTAAATCGTCTATTTTTTTGACCCGCTCGGCGAAAAGATTGGCGTCGATATCGCAGAACGTCTTGACAGATACATTGGGAATCTTGGCAAAACCATTCGCCAGATACATTCCCCTGCCCCTGATACCGATTATCGCGATATTAATACGGTCATTGGCCCCGATTACCCCGCTGCCAGCCAAAGGCGCCGCTGTCGGTTTAGCACAGGACGCGAGCATACTTGCCGCGATAGCCCCTGCCGCGAATTGTGTGGTTGTAGCCAAAAACTCCCGACGTGATATATGACCGCTGTTGGACACCATTTGACTGCTCCTTTTTTTGTAGGGTGGGGTTTACCCCACCGATTAGTTTTGGCGGGGCAAGCCCCGCCCTACGATTAAGGTTTCTCTTATGCTAATTGATTGGCCGGCCATGTCAAAAAGAAATTTCCATCCCGCACAAGTTAAAAGAATCTTCGCAGATTTTCTTTGACAATCTCGCTGCATCGCTTCTAAAATGCGTGCAGCGCTTTGGGCGCATATATAACCATGGAAAGGTTTTTGTCGGGCATCGAGATTAATTGAAAAAGAGGCGGGGTTAAACCGTGAGATGTCCCTTCTGCAAGGAAGAGCAGGATAAAGTAATCGACTCTCGCTCCAGCGACGGCGGGAGAATCATACGGCGCAGACGTCAGTGCCTGTCGTGCAACAAGCGGTTCACCACCTACGAAAAAACCTGCGAGAGCTTCAGGATGTACGTCATCAAAAAAGACAGCTCCCGCGTTCCCTACGACAGGGAAAAAGTCATCGTCGGCCTGCAGAAGGCCTGCTACAAGCGCCCAGTTTCCGCTGAACAGATTCGCCAGATTGCCGACAAGGTCGAAGAGGACATCTTCAAAAATTTCGATAAAGAAGTATCGAGCTCCTTCATCGGCGAAAGCGTAATTAAACATCTTCGTGACGTTGATAAAGTGGCGTATATACGTTTCGCCAGCGTCTATCGTGATTTCAAGGACGCCGGCGAGTTTATTGATGAAATAACTCAGGCAATATCGCAGCCCGACGTGACAGGACAGCCGAAGCTCTTCCAGTAAGTCGGGCTATGGACAATTAACTATGGCGGCAAGGATGCTGAAATTGACGGTTCTCAAAACCGATGGCACAAAGGAGCCGTATCTTCATACCAAAGTAATGGGCTCCATCGCAAACGCCCTCGGCACAGCGGGCCAATCTGATATAACAGCCGCCGGGGAGCTTGCCGAAGCGGTAACGTTCTTCCTTTATCGCAACGCCACAAACCGCGCCATCAGCACAAGCGAGATTCTTTCGGTAATAGAGGCGGTTCTTGCCGGCACCGGTTTTGATGAGGCCGCGGTCGCACTTAGCGAACATCACTTCGAGCGAAAGTTAAAACGCTGCCGCATCGAGGTTGTCCGGGGGCGGGCAGGCGAACTATCAGAGGTCGATGACCATCACACAGACCATTCGGAGCAGCTCAAAAGCAGATGGAATAAATCTCGGATTGTCGAATACCTGCTTACTAAGCATAATCTGAGCAGGCAAATTGCCAGAACCATTGCCTCGATGGTGGAGGAAAAGGTTTTTAGTATGGGCATGCCCGTTGTTCCCGCCGGATTAGTCGAACAACTGGTCTTAAACGATGCCGCCGCCGTCCTGCGAGCCCAAAATCAGATGCAGACGGCCTGAATGAAAAGAAAAAATCTCTTGCAGGAAACCCTCGCGGTTGTTAGTTTACCACCAAGGTATCAGTCATCAAGAACCGGATTGTAAAATATTCAGAAAGGAGTTGGATTATGAACAAAAGTCAATTTCGCACAATGATGCTGGTCATGTGCCTTGCGGCCCTGTGCGCTGTAATAGCCGGATGCCAGGAAGAGGCAGCCAGCCCCAAGGCAAAAGAGGTAAAAGCAGCCCCAGCCGCTGAGAAACCGGCAGCTCCAAAGGCAGCCGAGAAACCAGCACCTGCACCCGCTCCCGCAGCAAAACCGGCAGTCGTCCCCGCGGCAGCAGGCCCGGCACTTGGCCCCTTCAAGCTCGCAAAGAACTGGGCTGAGGAACAGGGTTTCGTCGTCAACTGGCTTATCGCAGGCCCATTCCCGAATCCGGGCTCAAGACCTGACAATACCGGCTTCGGTACCGACTATCTGAAAAACTACGGCGGCGAAGCGGCCTTCACACCGACAAACGGAATGGAAATCAAAATTGAAGGCGGAGCCGCAGTTAAATTCCTGCCTTATGCCACAACCGTCACGGATAACATCTTCGGCGATGTCGCTCATCTCAAAATAGAAGCCAGCCAGGAACAAATCCTTGTTTACTGTGCCTGCTGGCTCGAAGCAGACGCCGATAAGGAAGTCGAAGTCAGGGTCGGCTCCGATGACGGCTACAAGCTCTGGATAAATCACCAGCTAATCGCCGAAGTGCACGAATATCGCGCGATGGAAATGGACCAGGAAACCCACAAGGTAAAACTCAACAAGGGCAAAAACCTCGTGTTAATTAAAGTTGACCAGGACACGGGCGAATTCCAGTTTATGCTCCGCGTCGTTGGCGCAGATGGCAAAGAAGTCCCCGGCATCACCGTTTGGAACTAAAACTTAGTTGCGTTTGAATACTTACCCGCCGACAGGCCTCGAACCTGCCGGCGGGTTTTATTTTGCCACGAAATTTGCAGGACAAATCGCACTCATCTGGTTAAAATACCTTCCTTATGCAGCTTATCGCAGGGAAATCACGCTTGAAGGGCACAGTGGTTATTCCCGGCTCGAAATCACATACGATTCGCGCCGTGGCAATCGCATCTTTGGCCAAAGGCGAAAGCTCAATCAAAAGCCCGCTTGTCTCAGGCGATACACTTTCATCTGTATCCTGCTATCGCTCATTAGGCGCTAAAATAGACACATCAAATAACGATTGCTGGATGGTTACAGGCACAGCGGGCAAAATCAGCGTCCCGAAAGAAACAATAGATGTCGGCAACTCAGGAACAACGCTGCGCATCGCTATGGGTTCGGCTGCCCTTGCCCCTGCAGGGCAAACGACCCACTTTACCGGCGATGAGCAGATTCAGACTAGACCAATAGGTCCATTGATTGATTCGCTAAATGAGCTTGGCGCGAAATGCGTAAGTTTGAAAAACAACGGCAAGCCCCCCGCAACCGTAACAGGCAACCTAATCGGCGGCAAAACCTCAATCGCCGCCTTCAGCAGTCAGTATCTGACGTCGCTATTGATGTGCACGCCGTTAGCTGAGAAAGATACCGATATTAACGTAACGCTGCTCAATGAGCCGGGATACGTCCAGATGACGCTCGACTGGCTCGATAAGCAATCCATTAAATACGAGAATGATAATCTCCGGCATTTCAAAATCAGGGGAGGCCAGCAATATAAATCCTTCGATTTGCCCGTCCCCGCTGATTTCTCAAGCGCGACATTTTTCCTATGCGCTGCCGCTCTTATCGGCGACGGCGTAACTCTCAAAGGCCTCGACTTTACCGATAGCCAGCCGGATAAAGCCGTCGTCGATTACCTCAAAGCGATGGGGGCAGACATAACAATCGGCAATGATTCGATAACTGTAAGGCAATCGCAGCTCAAAGGCATCGAAATAGATATGAACGCCACGCCTGACGCATTGCCCGCCATGGCTGTCGTCGGCGCATTCGCCGAAGGACAGACACGCCTGGTAAATGTCCCGCAGGCACGAGCAAAAGAAACAGACCGAATTAAATGTATGGCCGAAGAACTGAAAAAAATCGGCGTCGATACCGAGGAACTGCCGGACGGCCTGATTATAAATCACAGCAATCCCAAGCCGGCGACCCTTGACGGCAGAGGCGACCATCGTATCGTAATGGCGATGTCAATTGCCGCGATGGCTATGAAGGATACCTGCACCATCGGAACCGCAGAAGCAATGAGTGTAACTTTCCCCCAATATGCTAAACTAATGCAGAATCTGGGTGCAAATATGAAATTAACATCCAGCCCGTGAGATAAAACCGGGCGATTAAAGGCAGGTCCGCGAGATGGCTATCTCACGGGCTAAAGGAGAAACAAAAGATGATTGGCTGTCACATAGGAAGAATGTTTCAGGTGTCGGTAGCAGGCGGGTCATATCAGGAAGGCCTTACGGCGGTAGGGCAGGGTCATCCGCCTGCAATACCTTTGACCGAGCAGGAAATATACGGCGATTTACTCCTGCGAAAACCCGGAGCCGATGAATTATCCAGCCCGCGCAAAGAGCCCGATTTGCCCATCATCTACACAGGCCTTAACGCCGAAGACACAATCGAAAACGCCGGTAATAAAAACCACACCAACGGCACGCCTTTGACAATCCTGATACCGAACCTCGACAGGCACTTCACCCATATCAAGCAGTATCAGGACACCAACCGCACTCCCCGGCCCGGCCACGCTTCGTGGGCATCTTTCGTCAAGTACGGCCCGGATGATGATTCAATCGGCGCAGGCATATTCAGCGGACGATACACATCGACCATCGTGGCAGCCGGATATGTCGCGAAAAAGGTCCTCAGGAAATGCGGCATAAAAGTCTTTGCCTATGTCAAGGAAATCGCCGGCATCCGATGTCCCGATATCGACTACAACAAGGCGTTCGCAGCAACCGAGAATTACAAAAAGATGCGGTGCGACCTCGACCCGTTCTACCAGGAAATATACGTCAAAGGCCGGGTCAATATGAATATGCGATTCCTCGAAAAAGCGGCGGTCTTTGCTCAAATCGAGCAGGAAATAGATGCCATACGAGATAAGGCCCTAAAAATATCGGCCAGGGAAGTCAAAGACAAATACGGCGTTCACCACATCGTAAATTGTCCCGATGTTGACGCCGCGCAGGCTATGACCGACGCCTGCAATAAAATCTCCGCCAGCGGCGACTCAGCGGGCGGACTTGTGGAAGTCGTAGCACTCGGTGTACCCACCGGATTGGGTGAGCCGGTTTTCTACAAGCTCGACGCGGAACTCGGAAGAATGCTGGGTATAGGCGCGGTCAAGGCCGTCGAGGTCGGCGCTGGTATGGCGGTAAAAGATATGACCGGCTTCCAGGATAACGACCAGATGCAAAATAAAAACGGTAAGGTGGTCTTCGACACCAATAACGCAGGAGGCATTACAGGAGGTCTCGCAACGGGACAACCAATAGTAGTTCGTCTCGCAGTCAAACCCACTCCTACAATCGCCAAGCCGCAGCACACCATCGATAAGTACACGCTGGAAAACAAACAATTGGCGGCCATAACCCGCCGCGACCCGACAATCGCCGCAAGAATATGGCCGGTCGCGGAAAATTATACCGCTATTGTGCTGCTCGACCATTTGCTGGCGAACTACGGCTATCAGCACATAAAAGACCTGCACTACACAAAATAACTGCAACAAAAAAGGCCCCGGTGGGAAACCGGGG
>JBFZBL010000220.1:0-17060 GCA_041308485.1 Phycisphaerae bacterium
TGCGCCCGAAGGGGACAACTGCGACGCGGCACTTCTGGTGGATGCGTATATAAAGGGCTGGCGGCATTTTATCAGCTTTAATTGCATCGGCCAGCGGTTCATCGGTTGCGGTCTTGGGCCGGATACCGATGGGGTGACAATAGATGTTTACGGCAGCAGCGGCGATTATCTCGCATCCGGCCTTGACGGGCTTACGATAAACGTCCACGGCAATGCGCAGGACCAGGTCGGCCAAATCATAAAAAGAGGCAAGCTCGTCATCCATGGCGATGTGGGCCAGACGTTTATGTACGGCGCAAAAGGCGGCTCCGTATATGTAATGGGTAACGCTGCGGGAAGGCCTCTAATCAACTCCGTAGGCAGGCCCAAGGTGGTGATAAACGGGACGTGCCTTGACTTTCTGGCTGAGTCATTTATGGCGGGCGACCCGCATAACGGCGGCGGTTTTGTTATCTTAAACGGAGTTCAATTCGATGATGAAGGCAAATTAGTAGCGCTGTCGCAGCCATATCCGGGCAGCAACCTGTTCTCATTGGCTTCGGGCGGGGCGATTTTTGTTCGCGACCCGAACAGGACGCTTGTTGACCAGCAGCTAAACGGCGGACAGTTTGCCAAAATTACGGACGCGGACTGGGACCTGATACTGCCTTACCTTAAAGAAAACGAGAAGCTTTTCGGGATAACAATTGAGCAGCTTTTGACCGCGAATAACGAACACTGCGAACCGATTGAGGTTTACCGCAAGGTTGTTCCCGGCAGCGTCCCTATCCCATCAGAAGAAACCGACGATACGGATGAGGTGGTCGAAGAGCTGGCTGAAAAATAGCGAAAGGTAGTTAGCGTGATAACAATTAAAAAGACAAAAACGGGCGAAGGGCTAAAAAATGCTGTCGAGAAAATATCCGGCGTCGATTTGAGTGTCTGCCTGCAATGCAGAAAATGTTCGAGCGGCTGCCCGGTAGGTAAGCTCGCGAAGACCCGGCCTTCGGAGATTATCCGTCGCCTGCATTTAAACGCAAGCAACGAGCTGCTGGAAAGCGATATCCTCTGGATGTGCGTTTCATGCGAGACGTGTTCAGCCAGATGCCCGATGGGTATTGATGTTGCCGGGGTAATGGACGCCTTGCGAAAACTGGCGTTATCAAGGGGAGCGTCGAAGCAGGAAGGTAACGTGCCTTTGTTTAACAAGGCATTTTTGAAAACGGTCGAGGTATTCGGCCGGACTTATGAAATGGCGATGATAACCGCTTACAAATTAGGCAGCGGCAAATTGATGAACGATACGGAAAAGTTCCCTACGATGCTCAAGAAAGGCAAAATCTCGCTGCTGCCTTCGCTTGGCGGAGACAGGAAAACGATTAAACGCATATTCAAAAAAACAAAGCAAAATAAAGGGGCCGGAATATGAGATATGCCTACTATCCCGGATGTTCCGCAGAATCGACGGCCCGCGATATGCACCAGTCAACCCTGGCAGTAGCGGCAGCGCTGGGAATCGAGATGATTGAGCCGAAGGGCTGGACGTGCTGCGGAGCGACCGCCGGGCACCAGACCGACCGCATGTTGGCAGCGGCTTTACCCGCCGCCAATCTGGCGAAGATTAAGGATATGGGGCTTGATTGCGTCGTGAATTGCGCTGCCTGCTACAACAGGATGAAAGTTGCGAATCACGAAATCGCGACCGAATCGGAAATGCGCAATGACGTCAGCGACGCTATCGGCCGTGATTACGACGGCTCAGTTAAAATAAAGCATTTTATCGAGGTGCTGCTCAATGACGTCGGCATTGAAAAAATCAGCGGCGCAATCAAACAGCCGCTCAAAGGCCTCAAGGTCGCCTGTTATTACGGATGTCTGCTTGTTCGCCCGCCGAAGGTGGTGAAATTCGATGACCCTGAGAACCCCAAGTCGCTCGATAAGCTGGTCAAGGCGATAGGCGGCGAGTCAATCGAATGGCCATATAAGGTCGAATGCTGCGGCGGCGGATTGTCGCTTTCACGAACGGATGTGGTAGTCAATCTCACGGATTCGATTCTCGGTATGGCAAAAAGCTCCGGTGCCGACTGCATAGCGGTAAGCTGTCCGATGTGCCAGGTCAATCTCGATTTGCGGCAGCAGGACATTAAAAAAGAAACCGGCAGGGACTATCAAATCCCGATTGTGTATATCACGCAGCTTCTGGGGCTTGGTCTGGGCATCAGCTCGAAGAAACTCGGATTTAATAAGCTAATGGTTCCCGCTTCAAATGTTTTGGAGAAGGTGGAAGTAAGCAATGGTTAAATACGAAGACAAAAAAATTGGCGCGGTGCTTGTTCAGGGCGGCGGTATCGCCGGCGTTCAGGCGTCGCTCGATTTGGCCAACAGCGGCTTCAAGGTTTACTTGGTAGAACGCGACGCCGCGATAGGCGGTATGATGGCCCATTTAGACAAGACCTTCCCGACGGGCGATTGTGCGACGTGCATCGTTTCGCCGAAGCTCGTCGAATGCGCACGAAATCTTAATATCGAAATAATGACTCTCTCGGAGCTGGTTGACCTCGAAGGCGAGCCCGGCAATTTCAAGGCCACCGTAAAGAGACATCCGCGATATGTTGATGAGGATAAATGCACCGGCTGCAGCGAATGTACGCAGGTTTGCCCGGTCGATGTGCCGGATGAATTTAACCGTTGCCTGGGTACAAGAAAAGGCATCGCGAAACTTTACGCGCAGGCTACTCCCAATATATTAGGCATTTTGAAAAACGGCCATGCCCCGTGCAAAATGACCTGCCCGGCGAAAATCAATGTTCAGGGTTACGTTCAGCTTATAAAGAAAAAAGAATACATCAAGGCGGTCGAGCTGATTCGCCAGAGAAATCCTTTGTCGGCGATTTGCGGAAGGGTTTGCACCCATCCCTGCGAGACGGAATGCACACGAGGAAAAGCGGATGACCCGATTGCCATTCGGCTGCTCAAGCGGTTCGCCTCGGATAAAGAGATGGAAATGCTTGAGGCAGGCCAGATTAAACTTCCCGAAGAGAAGAAACCAGCGGCCGGTGCGAAGAAGGTTGCAATAATCGGCGCAGGTCCTGCGGGACTTACCGCGGCGAATGACCTCGCGGAAGCCGGATTTGCCGTTACGGTATATGAATCACTCAATAAGGCGGGTGGTATGCTTCGCTGGGGTATCCCTGAATACCGGCTGCCCAAGAAGGTGCTCGACCACGAAATAGAATTGATTCGCCGAAAAGGCGTGACTTTTGTTTATAACTGTGTCGTCGGAAAAGATATTACCATTCAGAAACTTCGCAGCGATAACGAGGCGGTATTTATTTCAGCAGGCGCGCACAAAAGCCGCAAGCTCGGCATCGATGGCGAACAGAAAAACGGCGTTTTGTACGGTGTCGAATTCCTGCGAGACGCAGCATCAGCCAGGAAGCCCGCGATTAAAGACAAAGTCATAGTTATCGGCGGCGGAAACGTCGCGGTTGACGTAGCGCGGACCGCGCTTCGTCTCGGCGCAAAACAGGTTGAAATGGTTTGCCTTGAGGGCGCAAATGAAATGCCCGCCTACAAGGAGGAAATTGAAGCGACTCTCGCCGAGGGCATAAAGATTCGCAACGGGTGGGGACCTAAACGCATCACAGGCAACGGCACGATTACAGGCATAGAGTTCAAACGCTGTACGAAGGTCTTCGATGACCAGAAGCGTTTCAGGCCGGTATTTAACGAAAACGAGCTTATAAAGGTTGACGCCGACCAGATTATCATCGCAATAGGCCAGATGACTGATGAGCAGTTTGTCGGCCATATCGGCGTGGAAAGCGAACGCGGATTCTTCCAGGCCGATGCCGTAACGGGCCAGACATCAGTAGAAGGTGTCTTCGCGGGCGGCGACAATGCCTCAGGCCCGGCGGCGGTCATCGACGCGGTGGCTGCGGGAAAACGTGTCGCGGAATCCATCGGACGATACTTAAATGACAAGGAAATGGTGACCAACCGTTTCGAGGATTCGCTAATGCCGCTTGCCGAAGATTTGCTTCCTGAAACTGAAGACATCGAGAAAAAAGCCCGTCCCCATGCAGAAGAATTATCGCCCGCCAAACGGCTGCGGACTTTCGAAGAGGTCGAAAAAGGACTTACCGAGGCGCAGGCACTCGCGGAAGCCGAAAGATGCCTGAACTGTGCCCTTTGCTCGGAGTGCAACCAGTGCGTCGAGGCCTGCGAACAGCACGCTATCGACCACGCTATGAAAGAGCGAATCGTCAAATTAGAAGTCGGCTCGATTCTGCTTACCCCCGGATTTCAAGAGTTCGACGCGACCCTCAAAGGCGAATATGGCTACGGGCGATATTCGAACGTTGTTACGAGCGTTCAATTCGAGCGAATGCTTTCCGCGGCAGGCCCGTTCGAGGGACATCTGATTCGTCTTTCGGACGGCAAGCCCGCAAGACGCATCGCATGGATTCAATGCGTCGGCTCACGCGATTCCGAATGCGGCAACGATTACTGCTCCTCGATTTGCTGCATGATGGCGACGAAACAGGCGATGGTGGCGGGTGACCACGTCGATGGGTTGGACGCGACTATCTTTTATATGGACATCCGCGCGTTCGGCAAAGATTTCGACCAGTATTATGAGCGAGCCAAAGCCCAGAAAAACATACACTACATCAAGAGCATCCCGTCTCGCGTGATTCAGCTGCCCGGCAGCAAGGACCTTCGGCTGAATTACTACGACCAGAGCAATGATATTCAGCACAAGGACTTTGATCTTGTTGTACTTTCCGTGGGTATGGAGCCGCCTGCTTCTATGGCGGAATTCGCCTCGCGTCTCGATATAAAACTCAATGATTTTGGTTTCTGCAAGACGGATAGATTGTCCCCATTGTCAACCTCCGTACCGGGAGTATTCGTCGGCGGGGCGTTCCAGGAACCAAAGGATATCCCGGAGACGGTAACACAGGCGAGCGCTGCAGCTTCGATGGCGATGGAATTATTGTCGTCGGCACGCAACACTCTTATTACCAAAAAGAGCTATCCCAATGAGCACGATGTTACTGATGAGGCCCCGCGGATAGGTGTATTCGTATGTCACTGCGGTATGAATATCGCTTCGGTAGTGGACGTCGAGCAGGTTGTTAAGAATATCGAGAATATGCCCGACGTGATTTTCGCTTCTCATACGATGTTCACCTGCTCGGATACGAGCTTGTCGAATATAAAGGATATGATACGCGAGCACCGGCTCAATCGAATCGTGGTTGCCTCATGCACGCCGCGGACGCACGAGCCGTTATTCCGCGAGACGCTGCGCGAGGCAGGCCTCAATCCATATCTGTTCGAGATGGCCAACATTCGAGACCAGTGCTCCTGGGTGCATTCGGCTGTCCCTCAGTCGGCCACTCAAAAAGCAACCGACTTGGTCGAAATGGCAATCGGCAGGGCTCGGCTGCTCAGTTCTCTCGAAAGCGGCACTTTGAAAGTCGACCAGACAGGTCTTGTCATCGGCGGCGGGCTTAGCGGTATGACTGCCGCGCTTACGCTGGCAAATCAGGGATTCAAAGTGCAACTTATAGAAAAGGCCGAACGCTTAGGCGGAACACTCCAGGATATTTACCATACCTTTGAACACGATGACATCGCCGTATTTACATCCGACCTTATTCAACAGGTTGAGAAACATCACAACATTATACTTTACATGGGCACAGAGATAGCCGGCATTGCGGGCCACATAGGCAAATTTAAAATCACGATTACCAAAGATGACTCCAGAACCGATATCACGGGCGGCGCGATAATCGTTGCCACAGGCGCACGCAAGGTCCAGACGACTGAATATATGTATGGCCAGTCAAAAGGCGTCCTTACTCAGGTCGAGTTGGAAAAGCTTCTCCATGATAAAAAATATCCGGCGCAAGGCAAAAACGTTGTTATGATTCAATGTGTCGGCTCGCGCAACGAGGTTCATCCATATTGCAGTAGAATCTGCTGCTCGATGGCAATCAAAAACGCGATTGAAATCAAGAAACTTGACCCGAACGCGAATGTTTATGTGCTTTACAGGGACGTTAGGACTTACGGTTTCAGGGAAACGTATTTCAAGCAGGCACGCGAGGCAGGCGTCGTATTTATCCGCTACACTCCTGAAGCGGCCCCGGTAGTCAGCCAGAATAATGGTCTGGTTGTAACGGTCAACAGTCCCGACCTTCCTGAGCCAATCACAATCGAGGCGGACAATGTTGTGCTCAGCACGGGTGTTGAGACCGACAGGGAAAACAATAAACGCATTTCTGATATGCTCAAGGTGCCGCTTAACGCCGACGGTTTTTACGTCGAGGCGCATATGAAACTGCGTCCTGTTGATTTCACCACCGAAGGCATCTTCCTTTGTGGTCTCGCGCATTCGCCGAAGTTTATCGACGAGAATATCTCGCAGGCACGTGCCGCTGCTGCGAGGGCCGCGACGGTGCTTTCGAAGACGCAATTAGACGTCAGCGCACAGGTTTCGTATGTTGACCAGCAGAAGTGCATATCCTGTATGACCTGTGTTAATTCCTGTCCGTATTCGGCGCCGTTCTGCAACAAGGACGGCAAAGGCCAAATCGAGGCCGCGAAATGTATGGGCTGCGGAATATGCGTTTCGGAATGCCCCGCCAGGGCCATACAACTTCATCATTTTGAGACGGACCAGTTTAACGTAATGATTAAGCAGTTATTCGCTGGCAATAACGGTGAAGCGTTTGCCGGTATGCAGTCGAATGCAAAGGTATTAACGGAAAAAGTATAAGCTATGAAACAGGAAAAATTTGAACCTAAGATACTCGCCTTCTGCTGCCACTACTGCGCTTATTCGTCTGCGGATTTGGCGGGGTCTATGCGTATTCAGTATCCGCCCAACGTGCGTATTATCCGCACGCCCTGCACGGGCCGGCTCGAAACCGAATATTTTATGAAGGCCCTTGAAAACGGCGCAGACGGCGTGCTTATCGCGGGCTGCCTCGAAGGCGGCTGTCACTTTGTCGAGGGCAACCTCTGCGCAAAACGCCGGGTAAATTACATAAGGGAAATGCTGGAAGAAATCGGCATTGAAAAAGAACGTCTTCGTATGGTAAATGTTTCCGCCGCGATGGGAAGGCCTTTGGCGGAAAATATTACAGATATGGTTGAAACAGTTCGCAAACTTGGTCCAAACCCGATAAGACAAAATATCGCATCTAAATAGGAGTACCGCTTAATGATAGTTGCGCAAAGGAAGAATATACCAGACCTGCTGGAAATCGTAAAAAGTCATAAAAAGCTCCTCGTACTGGGCTGCGGCACATGCGTCACCGTATGCCTTGCCGGCGGACAGCGTGAGGTAAGCATAATCGCTTCCGCGCTACGAATGTCTGCTAAACTGAAAGGGTTGCCCCTTGAAGTCGAGGAGTTGACTATCGAGCGCCAGTGCGACAACGTCTTTCTCGAACAGGCAGCAGACGCTATAACGAGAAATGACGCGGTTCTTTCACTTGGCTGCGGTGCAGGCGTACAGGCACTTGCAGAGCGTTATACAAATAAGCCGGTTTACGCGGGACTCGATACGACTTTCATCGGTATTCTCGAAGAAAGAGGTGTATGGACGGAAAAATGCGCCGCCTGCGGCGTTTGCGTGCTGCACGAATATGGCGGTATCTGCCCGATAACTCGCTGTGCCAAACACATGCTCAACGGCCCGTGCAGCGGCTCAAGTGAAGACCGCTGCGAGGTCAATCCAGAACGCCAGTGTGCCTGGCAGCTTATTTATAAGCGCCTCAAAGACATCGGCCAGCTCGACCGGCTCAAAAAAATCAAGCCGCCCAAAAACTGGAACCGAAGCCAATCCGGCGGCTACCGCACAATTATACGCGAAGACCACAGAGTTTAATAATCCATTGGTCAGCGCAATTGTTTCAACAAGCTCCGGCATGCAAGAGGTCGCGGATTCGAATCCCCGCCTCCACTCGACTCGCTGCGCTCGCTCATGGCAGGCTATCTTCTATCACTTTGCCGAAGGAGGGTTTTTTCTTTGCTTGTTGCCTGATATAATGGTTTAGAGAATGAAAAACATATATCTTTTAGAAAGCATATCACGGCCGAGCAAAATAGTCTTGCTATTTGTTCTGCTGCTTGTCGGCCGAGGATATGCGAGTGAACGCCTTTTCTGGCACGATGTCCGGCTCGATAGCGAGGGTAAGCTGCTTTCTTGGTCGGAGGCCAATTCACCTTATCACGAAGTTGTTACACGCGCATGGGATATGTTCAAAAAAATTCCCGTTCAGCCAAACGGTTTGAAGACATATTTTATGTATCCGGTGTTCTATGGGCCGAAGGACAGCGGCAAAGAGCTTTTCGCGGGGCGTGACTGGACGCATAATCCGGGCGGGCTTTTCGCGATGCTTACGGATGCGGCCATACTGTATTACGCTTACAGCGGTGATGAAAATGTAATGCCGCTTGTCCGGGATATGCTGGATTTTTCTATCACAAACGGCGGCACAGAGCCGAACGACGCCTGGAGCGGCGTGCCTTACGCCAGTTCGGATGGCGGGAGTTTATATTATCGCGGCGCGGATGAGACGCGGTATGAAAAAGATCAGCGATACAGAGGCAGGGGGGATGGCATTGGTTTTATTGAGCCGGATAAAATCGGCGAATTGGGTTTGGCGTATCTGCGGTTTTATGAATTCAGCGGCGATAAAAAATATCTCGATGCTGCGACCAGATGCGCTGATGCACTTGTAAAACATATCCAGGCGGGCGATGACGGGAACTCGCCTTGGCCTTTCAGGGTTGACGCAAAGACAGGCAGGATTTTTAAGGAGCGATATACTTCTAATACCGCAGGGCCAATAAAGCTGCTTGATGAGATGATTCGGCTGCGTACAGGCAATATTGATGCCTATCGGAAGACCAGACAAACCGCGTTTGAATGGCTGATGAAATATCCGGTACAGAACAATGTGTGGACACAGTATTTTGAAGATGTTTATATTTATCCCGATTACCGCACAAATATAAATCAGTATTGTCCGCTCGAAACCGCGCGGTATATTCTCGAACATCCGGAATATGACAGCCAGTGGCGTGAACATTCTGAAAAACTTATCGAGTGGGTGAGGCAAAAGTTTGCGAAGAATTCGAGAACGATGGGGGGATTGCCGGAAAAAGGTGTTCAGTGGGGTGCGGAGGCTATCAGCGAGCAGATTAATGATATGGATAAAATGACAAGTCATACGGCTCGTTATGCGTCTGTGCTGGCGCTTTGGTATGAAAAAACCGGCGATGCGAACGCAATGGAGCGGGCGTTTCGTTCTTTTAACTGGGCGAGCTACGGCTGCCGGGAAGACGGACTTGTCAAAACCAGTATCGATGAAGGGACGGGTTACTGGTTCTCAGATGGTTACGGCGACTATATGCGACATTTTTTAAGAGGTATGGCGTCGGTGCCGCAGTGGGCCCCGCCCGATGAGAATCATCTCCTGAAAAGCAGCTCTGTTGTCCGCTCAATAAAATACGGGGCGGAAAAAATCGTCTATAAGACATTTGACAGTGAGTCGAGGGAGTTTTTTAAGCTGGTGAATAAGCCGGTGAAAATAGTCGCGGGAGATATAAAGCTTGAGTTGGCGGAGGTCATGGGGCAGTCGAGCGATTGTTATATGGTTCAGCCGGTGAATGGGGGCGGTTTTGTGGTTCGCATAAGGCACAGCAGGCCGGTGGAAGTTACGATTTATGTGCGATAATTGGGCGGAAACCGCGGTTTTGGCCGGTTTTTTGGCCTTTACAAAGGGGCTTAATTATGCGAAAATATGGTTTCCAGCCCCATTACGGAAATGTTTCATTGATAGGGCGTTTCAACATTAATGGAGATTGTATTATGACGGTAAAGAGCCAAGCCAAGTGTCTGCCAAACATCGCAAAGGCAAATCCAAAGTTGCCGGTAATCGGTGTTTTCGCGCCGTGCGACCCGCGGATAGACGAACAAAGCCGAACCCGGGCTAAAAATATCGTTTCACTGGTGGCTGGAGCTATAAGCGGTAAGGTTGTGCTGCCGGGTAATGTTCCGGTACCGGTTGTGTATTCGGCTGTTCTGGTGGATAACGAATCTCAGGCGGATATTGTGGCGCAGCAGTTCAGGCAGGCAGGCGTGGATATACTTGTTTGTGCGCCGGATACATGGGCGTTCCCGCAATTGACGACGATTTCGCTGCTTCAGCAATTTCCCGGCAATACGCCATTGAATATTACGTGCGGCAACAGCGGCCCCAAGCCGGGAGTGGTGTATGCGCAGGCGCTGAATGGGGCATTGAGCCAGTCAGGCAGAATGGTTCATCTGAATGTGGGCAAATGGGCTGATACAGGCATTAAGCCGAAAATGACTGAAAAGACGGCAGAAGACCTTATTGACTGGTGCTACGCGGCTGTTACGGCGGTGGCACTTCGCGGAAGAAGGGTGATGATATTCGGTCATGACTCGATGGGAATGGAGACGGCACTGGCGCATATATTGCCGACGAGAAACACATTTGGCCTTGAAATAACCCGGCTGGATATGAAACTGCTGGCGGATATGCTGGCGAAGCAGTCATACGATAAAAAGGAATTAAAAAAATTACGCGGCTGGATTGATAGATATATCGGCGATCGGCTTGATCTGAAAAGCGAAGAAGACAGTGAGCGTTTCGACAAATCACTGGCAATGTACCTTATCAACAGAGACCTGATGACCCAGCTTAACGCGGTGGGCGGCGGATTTATGAGCCAGCTCGAATGGGGCAGCGACGTAAGAGGGATACCTCTGCCTGTTGCGGACTGTATGGAATCGTTATTCAACAGCAGCTTTGACCATAACGGTAAAAAACCTCCTCTGCCGTTTGCGACGGAGGCGGATATGCAGGCGCTGCTGACGATGCTTTTTATGACGTATCTGACGGGTGGAAATCCGCCTTTGTTTATGGATTTCAGGAAGGTCTGGGAGGGGTGGGAAATTAAAGAGCTGGCAGATGAAATCGGCGTAACGGATGTGCCCGACGATGCGGACTGGCTCAAGAAAGGCCTGGTTGACGGGAACAACTCCGGCAGTGCGTCTTTTGACTGGGCGGCTATGCCCGGAGCAGGCGTGAAAGAGATTATGAGCAGGATAAGTATGCCTCTGGTGGACAAGGATTATTTCCCGGGCGGGTCAAATTCCGTGACTTTTATGACGCCTCCGGGCATCGAAGGCATGGCGGGCAGAATGGCGTATGGGTTCAGCAGCAACAAATTCAGTTTCTTCTGGGATGAGGCGGTTACAACAGAAGTCCCCGAGAAACTTTCGCAGAAAATGGTCAATCTCACCAACTGGAACTGGCCGCATACGTTCCTTGTGCCGAAATATGCTTCGATGGTTGAATACAAGCAATACGCGCCTGCCAATCATCTGCATATGGTATGGGGACTGCCGCCCGCCCGTTTGCAGTATTGGATGGATTTGACAGGTGTATTAAGCGTAACTCCGTGGGCTGCAAGACCCAAATTTATTGAAGGCGTGGACCGGCCTCAGCCCCTGATTCATCTTATTAACGGCGGATAGTATTTATTCAGATGCCTGTAATAGCGAGAAAAGAAAAACGGCTCGTCAATTAGACGAGCCGTTTTAGTTTCAGGTCAGTTCGCGGCTTAGTCCTTGAGCCATTGTCCGCCGGAGTCAACATTATCTTTTGTGAAGACCCGCGAGGGGAGTGTAACTTCTTTTTCGACTTTTTTGCCGTTGAGGATATCAAGACCAAGCTCAATAGCTTCTTTGCCGCCGGTTGGGTATTCGAAACTTGCCTGCAAGATGCCCTGTTTGACATAGGCTTGGCCCTCCTGAGGCAGGGCGTCGATGCCTACAAATATGATATTCTTTTCACGTCCCGCGGCTTGTGCGGCCAAAAATGCCCCGTGAGCGCCGGGGTCGTTGTGGGCGTAAACAAGATCAATTTTCTCGAAGCGGGCGAGCGCCGACTCCATTTCCTTTCTCGCGTCGGGCTCAAGCCATTTCATATCGGCCTCGAATATTATTTCAATCCCGCTATCCTTTATGCCGTCGCGGAAGCCGGAGTGCCGGTCCTGGCCGGGGGGGGAGGTCATCAGGCCCATAAGTTCGACGACTTTGCCTTTGCCGCCAAGTTTTTCGACAATCCATTTGCCGGCGGCTTTGCCGATTTTTTTATTGTCGGCTCCGATGAAGCAGGTGTACTGGTCGCCCAGCACGCGCCTGTCAATCACGATGACAGGGATGCCTTTCTGAAATGCCTGCGCGACAACGGGAGTCAGCGGCGCGGCCTCCTTGGGACTGATTAAGATAAGATTGACGCCCGCGCTGATGAACTCTTCCATCTGGGAGCGTTGTTTTAATGTGTCGTTCTGGGCGTCTTTAAAGACGACTTTGATTTCGGGGTGTTTATCTGCGGCCGATTTAATATCGGCGTTCATCTGTACCCGCCAGGGTTCGCCGAGGTTGCACTGGCTCATTCCGATGGTCCATTTTGCCTTTGCGCCTTCTTCTTTATTGTCGGCGGGTTTTTTCGAGCAGCCGGCAATTGTAATGAGTCCGGCCAGCACGATGACAATCAAAAGCGATATGCATTTTTTCATAAATCTTTCCTTAAATTTAGTTAGCTGTTTTAGGGCGAAAACACTCATAAAAACTATAGGCACATCAGGAAATTATCAAGGATTATTTAATGCTATTTTATCTTTCGCAGCAGGTTTTCGTATCTGTATATATTGCCATAGCGGTCGGTCAGAGGGGCTTTAATGTAGAGAGAGGCGAACAGATTGGCCATCTGGACGGCCTCGCTGATATTTATTTTTTCTGTTTTGAAGGCATCGATGTTTTTTACGATATAAGTAACAAGGCCAGCGCGGAAAGAATCGCCTGCTCCGACAAGGTCAATAGCCGCACCGGACATAAATTTTGAGGTAATCATCAGCGGGCCGGTAACATTACCCGAAGCGTTCCTGTATATTACTGCGGCCCCGTTTTTTACTGTTACCCCGAAAACCTTTGGGTTTTTACTGCGCCAGAAATTTTGAGAAAGATATTTCAGGAATGTATCGATAAAATTCTCTTCAGCTAAATCACTGTAATCGGGTTTGAGGTTGAGGGAATGGGCAATCAGCCGGGCTTCATCTAAAGATGTGAAGAACAGGTCAAGCTCATAAAGCAGGGGTTCGAGGATTTTGTAGCCCTCAACCAGCGAATCGGATTTCAAAAGAAGCTGGGGATTATTTGTCAGAGTGTGGCTGTCAGCGATGGTAACGGCGCCATTTTGAGCGCAGAATCGCATAAAATCCGCCAAATTCTTTCCGCCGTTGGCATCTGCCCTGTCGGAGAGGCCCGAATACATATAATAGACGACTTTGGGCGAAAGCTTCAGGACAGAGGATTTGAAGTGTTCGAGGTCGAAATCATCGTTGGCGTTTGGAAAGTAGGCGATGCCGCCTCTTTCACGGTCACCTTTTTCGTAAATAAAAGTAGTTCCGCTGCTCAGGCGCGGATGGATAAAGGTATGTGACATATCGACGCCGTTTTTGGCCATAGTGTCAAAGAAGAAACGGCCCTGCGCATCGAGGCCGTCGAAATCGCCCCGGCCGAGATTGACGCCCGCGGCGACTTGTAAGCCGGCTTTTGCTATCAGGGGGGCGGCATTACCGGGACCTCCGGCAGAGGCCAGGCCGCGGTCAATCCATTGTTTATACTGAAGCTGAGAATAATCGGGCATATAGTCGGATTTGCACTTGGCCAGGCCGCCGGGGGCGACGAGTTTTTCGACAAATTTGAATTCGCTGCTCCTGAAATCAGCGACGGCGGTGTTCAAAATAAGAACGTCGGTACTCATTATTATATTCTTACAGACATTCAAGTGCTTTTCCTGCACAGCCGAGGAGACGCAGTTTGTGCCTGACCATTTCTTTGATGGCGTCTCTGGCGAGACCGAGGTAATTCATAGGGTCGATTTCCTTCGGCTGTTCGGCGAAAACCTGTCTGATTTTTGCCGTCATTACCATTTTCAAATCGGTATCCACATTAATTTTACAGACAGCCATTTTCACGGCCTTTTTTATGGCTTCCTCGGGGACCCCTCTGGCGTCGGATAAATCGCCACCGAATTTATTAATAAGGTTTTTGATATCCTGCGGGACGCTGCTTGCCCCGTGCATCACAAGAGGAAAGCCGGGAAGTTTTTCAGCGACGGCTGCCAGGACCTCAAAGGCGAGTTTGGGTTCGCCTTTGAATTTATATGCGCCGTGACTTGTTCCGCAGGCGACGGCAAGCGAATCGCAGTTTGTCTTTGCGACGAACTCAACTACCTGGTCGGGGTCGGTCAGATTGTTTTTGATATCGCTGCGCAATACGCCCGGGACGTTTTCCTCGATGCCGCCTATTTTGCCTAACTCGGCCTCGACAACAACATTTCGCGGGTGGGCGTAATCAACGACCTGTTTTGTTAAGGCGATATTCTGCTCCAAAGGCAATGCCGAGCCGTCTATCATTACGGAGGTCAGACCTTCATCGATACATTTTTTACAGGTCTCGAAGCTGTCGCCATGGTCGAGATTGAGGGCAATGGGGATGGCTGGATTAAGTGCTATGATTGCGTCTATGAAAGACCTGAGATAGGCAATGTTCGTATATTTTCTGGTGAGAGGTAATATCTGGAGTATCAGCGGCGATTGTTCCTCAGCGGCCGCGGTGACAATCGCCTCGGTGATTTCCATATTGTAAACGTTAAAGGCCGCCACGGCAAAACCGCCGCTGTACGCTGTTTTGAACATTTTCCTGGTATCTACAAGCGGCATCAGAAGCTGTCTCCAAAATATAATTATTTTTTCGTTTTCTGTAGCAAGACGGCGGCGATGATAATGGCGGCGGTGAGCATCAGGCGTTTGTCCTCGCCCACGGCGTTAATGCTGAGTATTTTTTCGAGATAACCTATTGTTAAGACGCCAATCAAAGTCAGCCAGATACCGCCGCGGCCGCCCTGCAGGCTTGTGCCTCCGATGACGACCATCGCGATAGCGGAAAGCTCATAGGACATACCCGCTTCAGGGTCGCCCTGAAGCTCCTGGGCGGCCTGGCACATCCCGGCAACGGCGCAGAACAGGCCGCTGACGCCGTAAGCGAGTATTTTTGTCCAGCCGACGGGGACGCCGGAAAGCCGGGCGGCTTCTTCGTTGCCGCCGATTGCATAAATGTATCGGCCATATCGCAGCTTGACCAGAAGTATCCAGGAAATTATGAGGCAGGCGATAAAAATGAGCGTAACGACGGTGATATTTTCGCCGATAACTTTTGAATTTATAAAGTTGAATATCTGGGGGACATTAACATATTTATATGTGCCGTCGCTTTGTTGGACGGCGGTCGAGATTTTCTGTCCGCCGGAGACCCATTTTGACATACCGCGGGCAAAGACCATCATCGCAAGCGTGGCAATAAAGGGCTGGATTCTAAATCTCGCTATGACAGCCCCTGAGAACATTCCGCATAGTGTGCCTATAACAAGACAGCCCAGAATAGCGATGGGGACGGCTACATTTTTATGAATGGTGAAAAGCGAAAAGCAGACGGCCGTAAGGGCGAGGATGCTGCCGACCGACAGGTCAATGCCGCCGCTGATAATAACCAGAGTCATTCCGCAGGAGAGTATCCCGTAAACAGAAACAGCGCGCAGCATATCACGGTGGGTTCCCCATTTGTAAAATGCGCCGTCTGCGTTAAAGAGCAGGCCGAGGCAGAAGACGATTATAAGGGCGCCGAGAGCCCTGGCAGTGGGGGAGGCAAACCAGTGTTCCGAGGCGATCTTTGCGGGTTTCATGGAAGATTCTTCTTTTGTCACTTTGAGACCTTTCTTAGTTAGATTGTACGCCCATTGCCGCGTGAAGGATTTTTTCCTGTGTGGCCTGTTCGGAATCAAATTCGGCGGTGATTGAGCCGCGGTGCATAACGATGATTCTGTCGCTCATAGCCAGCAATTCGGGCATCTCTGACGTTATGAGTATAATGGCAAGACCGGCGCTGGTCCATTTATTCATCAGCTCGTATATTTCGTGTTTGGCGCCGACGTCAACGCCGCGGGTCGGCTCATCGAGCAGTAAAACCTTAGGCGAGGTTTCTATCCACTTTGCCATCACAACTTTCTGCTGGTTGCCGCCTGAGAGAGAATCCACCGGCATTTTCAAACTGGCTGCCTTGAGATTAAGCGATTCCTTCTGTTCGGCGGCGGCTTTACTTTCTCTGTCGGGCCTTAACCATCCGAGAGGCGAGAATTTTTTCAGCGCGGCCAGTGTTGTGTTGTGAATTATGTTCATTCCGAGCACCAGGCCGTTGGCCTTTCGGTCGTTTGTCAGCAGCGAGATTCCCCGGCTGATGGCGTTGGCCGGTGTTGTCGGCTTATAGGGCTGGCTGTCGAGTTCGCAATCGCTCTGTGCTGTGCTTCCGTATGTTCCAAAAATACCGTTTAACAACTCACTGTTTCCCGACCCCTGAAGTCCCGCTATGCCGAGGATTTCACCGCTGCGGACGCTGAAAGAGACATTATTGACGGCTGGCGCAGGTTTACCGGCGGGGTCGGGGAGCGTAAAGGAATTTACCTTTAATCGAACAAGCCCCGGGGCGGATTTGTGGCGAGGAAACTGCTGGTTTAATTCTCTGCCTACCATCCATTTTACCATTTTGTCCCGGTCAAGCTCTTTGGCAGTTGCCGTCCCGACATACGCACCATCGCGTAATACGGTGATGCGGTCGGCAATTCGGTAAATTTCTTCCATCTTATGTGAAATATAGATAATGCCGCAGCCGGATTTCTTGAGCTTGTCAACAATCGCGAATAACTTCTCGACCTCAACATCGGTCAGGGCGCTTGTCGGTTCGTCCATAACGATTATGCGACAGTCAAAGGCAAGCGCCTTGCAAATCTCGACCATTTGCTGAATGCTCAGGGGGTAACTGCCAAGATTTCGAGTGACATCTATATCCAGTCCTACTTCATCGAGGAGCCTGCGGGATTCGGTTATCATCTCTTTTTTATTGA
>JBFZBL010000221.1:0-6311 GCA_041308485.1 Phycisphaerae bacterium
CAAATTAAATCCCTTGTCACCGAAAAACCACCGCCTGACCCTAACCCGCCTTGTTGACCACTCAGGTCCCATCGCCTGCCTCTTTAAATCCTGTTTAACCGTTGTCGCGGCAAACAAACCAAACGCCGCAAGTAACTATACTATAACGACTTCTACGCAACAAGAAACTTTTTTTAAAAATTTTTCTTCTTTCAAAATCGCTTGACTATTCCGCGGATAAATTATAGATTGCGTCCTCTGTGAACACTCGCGGGAAAAAACCTTTGATTGGCATCCTGGGCGGAATGTATTCCGGCAAGAGCACCGCTGCCTCTGAGCTGGCCAGGCTCGGCTGTGCCGTTATCGACGCCGACTCCATATCTCATCAGCTCCTCGAGGAAAAAGACGTTCTTAAAAAAATCATCCGTGTCTTCGGCAAAGAGATTCTCGACGGCAAAGGCAAAATCGACAGGTCCGCCCTGGCAAACAGGGTCTTCGGCGACCCCAAAAAGCTGGCCACCCTCACAGGCATACTGCACCCCCTCGTTATGGTTCGCGTCGAAGAATTGATAACACAGTGTGCCTCCCAGCCCGCCATCAGGGCAATAGTCCTCGATATACCGCTTTTGGTTGAAGTCGGCTGGGAAAAACGCTGCGACCATCTTATTTTTATCGATTGCACCCCCCCCATACGGCTTGAAAGGGCCAAAAACAAGGGTGTTTTTGACGCCGACCAGCTAAAAATTCGTGAAAATCTTCAGATTTCTCTGGACAAAAAGAAAGCTATCGCCGATAATATCGTCGATAACAATTCCGACTTATCGGGCTTGTCCAAACAAATCGCTAATATTTTCTCAACCATTATGGATAAAGGGTAAGCGCGGTTTAGTGAGGTATTTTGGATAAGCGTGCCCGGTTTGGGGATACTGACATAACGCCTTAACATCAATTCAGCCAGGCTCAGCGAGGTACAGTTTTGTGCTGGGGTCTGAAAAATCAGCTGTGTATAGGCATCGTGGTCAAAAACTGTTAAAACCCAAACGCTCCCCCGGACAAAATATGCCGCAGGGCGTAAAGCAGCAGAGATTGGAATTGTGAGATAGAGTTAACGAACCCGAATGGTCAAGGCGGGAAACAATCACTTGTAACGTAGTTTTTGGAAGAAAAGTAGGAGTTAATATGGCTAAGGGTAATCCAAGAGGAAAAAGGAAAAAACGGGGTCAGGACGAGGCGGAAATCATCGAACAGCCCGTACAAACCGAACAGTCCGAGCAGACAGAACCTCAGACGCAGGCCGTGGTCGAGAGCGAACCGCAGGCAGCGGTTGAGGTCGTCGAAGAGACCAACGGAACGCAAAAAGTCGAAGGGGAATCCACCCACGAAAAATACGAAAGGGTCAAAAAGGGGCAGCTTTACCTTACAGACCTTCAGAAGCTCAGCGTCTCCGAGCTCCACGATATGGCCAAAAAGGACGGCATCACCGAATATACCGCCCTCAAAAAGCAGGAGCTTATCTTCAGAATCCTCAAGGAACGCATCCGCCAGAACGGCCTGATGTATGGCGAGGGCGTCCTCGAAGTCCTGCCCGACGGCTACGGCTTCCTGCGAAACCCCGACTATAATTATCTTTCAAGCCCTGATGATATTTACGTTTCACCTTCCCAGATTCGGCGCTTCGGCCTGCGAACCGGCAACATCGTCTCAGGCCAGATTCGTCCGCCAAAAGATTCCGAAAAATATTTCGCTCTGCTTCGCGTCGAGGCCATCAACTTCGAAGACCCCGACAAACTTGCCGAAAAAACCGTCTTCAGCGACCTTACGCCGCTCCATCCACTTGAACGAATAATAATGGAGACAACCTCAGAAGAGCTGAACATGCGCATAATCGACCTGGTGACTCCCGTCGGCAAAGGCCAGCGAGGACTCATCGTCGCGCCGCCAAGGACAGGCAAAACAGTGCTGCTGCAGAAAATGGCCAATGCCATATCAACCAATAACCCGCAAATCAAACTGATTGTGCTTCTGATTGACGAGCGACCGGAAGAAGTTACTGAAATGGAACGCAAAACGGCCCCCGATGTAGAGGTAATAAGCTCGACATTCGATGAGCCCGCCGCCCGCCATTGCCAGGTCGCAGAAGTCGTCATCGAAAAAGCAAAGCGAATGGTCGAATACGGCCACGACGTGGTCATCCTTCTGGATTCGATTACGCGACTGGCCCGTGCATACAACTCCGAAATGCCCCACTCAGGCAAAATCCTCACCGGCGGTGTTGACGCCAGCGCTATGCAGATGCCCAAAAAATTCTTCGGCGCAGCCCGAAAAGTCGAGGAAGGCGGTTCACTGACGATTTTCGCCACCGCCCTCATCGACACAGGCTCCAAGATGGACGAGGTCATATTCGAGGAATTCAAGGCCACGGGCAATATGGAGCTGCACCTGGACAGGAAACTTGTCGACCGCCGCGTTTATCCGGCAATCGACATCAGCAGAAGCGGAACCAGAAGAGAAGAGCTGCTGCTTGCCCCCAAAGAGCTTGCCCTTACTTATCGGCTGCGAAGAGTGCTCAGTGAAATGAACCACGTCGAAGCCATAGAACTGCTCAAGGGCCGCCTGCAAAAGTGTAAAACCAACGCGGAATTCCTTATGACAATGAACCTCGACTAACCGCATCGCTTTACATTACGCGGTTGTTTGATTAAAATTAGATTCCGGCAGGTAAGCGCCTGCCGGAATTTTTTATTTCAGGACGTTATATGGCTGAAGAATTGAGCAAAGTTTACGAACCGAAGAATATCGAGCAGCAGGCGGACAAAATCTGGGCCGCGGGTAATTACTTCCACGCCGAGCCGGATAGCGCAAAACGAAAACCCTATACAATCGCCATACCCCCGCCGAATGTTACCGCCCCGCTGCACTTAGGGCACGCGCTTAACAACACCATTCAGGATATCCTCATCCGCTATCACAGGATGCTCGGCTTGAATACCCTCTGGATGCCCGGCACTGACCACGCAGGCATAGCCACGCAAACCGTCGTCGAAAAAAGAATCCTTGCCGAAGAAGGCAAAAAACGCACCGATTTCAAACGCGACGAATTTGTCGCCCGCGTCCAGGCCTGGAAGGATGAATACGAAGCGAGGATTCTCGAGCAGTTAAAGGCCATGGGCTGCTCCTGCGACTGGCAGCGGACTCGTTTCACAATGGATGAAATCTGCGCTAAAGCAGTAAGAGCAACTTTCTTCAAGCTCTTTAAAGACGGCTTAATATACAGGGGCAAACGCCTTGTCAACTGGGACCCAGCCACCCAGACCGTGCTTGCCGATGATGAAGTCGAGCACGAGACAATCCAGGGAAATTTCTGGTATCTGCGTTATCCTCTTACTGAACCCGTTATTATTGAAGGCAAACGTGTAGAATATGTCACCGTGGCCACCACACGCCCCGAAACAATGCTGGGCGATACCGCAGTCGCGATGAACCCAAACGACCCGCGTGCAAAAATCCTCGTTGGCAAATCCGTCCGCCTGCCAATCGTCGGCAGAATCATCCCGATTATAGCTGATGAGCACGTCGTATTGCCGAACCCGAACAGCGAAGACGAAAAAGCCAAATTCTCAACCGGCTTTCTGAAAGTTACCCCTGCCCATGACCCCGATGACTGGGCGATTGGCCAGAGGCATAAGCTCGAAGTAATCAACGTAATGGCACCAGATGGCTCAATCAGCGATAAATACGACTGGAAGGATTGGGAGCAGATTAAAAACCCTGACGTCGAAAACCTCATCGGTATGGACCGCTTCGAGGCGCGCGAGGCAATTGTCGAATGGTTCCGCGTGGAAGGACTGCTCGAAGAAGTCAGGCCCTACGCCCATGAAGTCGGCCACAGCTACCGAAGCCACGTCCCCATCGAGCCGTATCTCTCCGACCAGTGGTATGTAGCCGTTAAAAAACCGATTGACCATCTTGAGGCAAAATTTGGCAAAGGGATGATTGATGGAACCGATGTGCCTGTAAATTCATTGGCTGGCTTTGCTTTGAAACCGCTGCTCGATGGCCGATTGAAATTCAATCCTGAGCGTTATGCAAAAACGTACCAGTCCTGGCTCGAAAACCTCCGCGACTGGCCCATCTCCAGACAGCTCTGGTGGGGACATCAAATACCCGTATGGAAACGTGAAGCTACTGAACGAGAAACTTCCGGTACTCTTATTCAAGACACAGCTTTAGATGGCGGTATCCTTACCATGAATAATGTTGAAGTATTTTCCCAAACTGGATGGGAAAAAGGACAGAAGTATTGGTTTGAGTGTCCTCCACCCGGACATCCAGAAGTTGAGAGGGAACTGGAATATCTCGGAGGAGAACAAGACCCCGACGTTCTCGACACTTGGTTCAGTTCGGCGTTGTGGCCATTCAGCACACTGGGCTGGCCGGATGAATCGCCGGCATTGAAAACCTTCTACCCCGGCGATGTCCTTTGCACCGCACGCGAAATCATCACGCTCTGGGTCTCGCGTATGGTAATGATGGGCCAGTATTGCTGCGGCGATATACCCTTCAAAGACGTATATATCCACGCGATGATACAGGATGGAGAAGGCCGAAAAATGTCCAAAAGCTTAGGCAATGGCATCGACCCCTTGGTCGCAATAAACAGCCACGGCGCAGATGCGATGCGTTTCACTCTGGCCAGTATGACCACCGACACGCAGGATATCCGAATGCCGGTTGCGCAAATGACGCTTCCCGACGGCAGGGTTGAAAATACTTCGCCGAAGCTGGACGTCGGCAGAAATTTCTGCAACAAGCTCTGGAACGCCTCTCGTTTCGCGATGATGAACCTCGAAGGCACCAACCCGGCCAGCTTCGATAAAAATAAATTAGCTATAACCGACAAATGGATTCTCTCGCGGCTTGCCCGCACAATAGATGAAGTTACCGCGGGCCTCGACGCCTTCAAATACAACGAACCTTTGAACGCGATTTACAAATTCTTCTGGAACGACTTCTGCGACTGGTATCTCGAATGGGCAAAGCCGCGTATGGCCGATTCTGCTCAAAAACCGATTGCCCAGAATGTCCTCGCCTTCGTTCTCGACCAGACATTGCGCCTTCTGCATCCCTTCGTGCCGTTCATCACCGAGGGCATCTTCCAGAAATTAAATGAACTCGTCCCGACTCGCGGCCTTAAAGCAATCGCAGAATTAAACAGCGTTAAAGCGTTAGTCATAGCTGACTGGCCAAGGCAAATTGACGCCCTGATAAATGAGCAGATTGAGGGGCAAATCGACAACATCCAGACCGTTGTCCGCTGTGTCCGCGACATACGAAGCAGATGCAATATTCCGCCCTCCTCGAAACTCGTCGTCTCCGTCAATGCGCCGCAGGATATATCAGGAATTTTGAACGCCGACGCGGGCCTTCTCTGTCAGCTCGCCAACCTCAAGGAATTCAGCGCCTCCGATTCAGCCGGCAAGCCCAAAAATGCCGCCGCCGCTATCGCAGGTTCGATGCAGATTTATGTTCACGACGCAATAGATGTCGAGGCCGAGCGAAAACGTCTGACAAAACAAAAAGAGCAAATCGAAGGGGCGAAAAAAGGCGTCGAAGCGAAACTTTTCAATGAAAACTTCATATCGAGGGCCAAACCGGAAGTCGTCGCCCAGACAAAAGAAAAATTAGCCGAATATACCGAACAGTTAAACGCCATCGAAAAACATTTAGCCGAACTGGATGGCTGATAAGGGGAGACGGCATGGAAATAGAAGTCGAACTGTCAAAAATAATAATAAACGAATCAACCGACCAGCAGATAATCGTCCTCAAGGAACGCTACGGCCAGCGAAGCTTCCCCATCGTCATCGGCATCGTCGAAATTTTCGCCATCGACCGCCGACTCAAAGGCATCCAGCCCCCGCGGCCGATGACCCACGACCTGCTCGACAGTATTATCGGCTCCCTCGGCGCTCGCGTCGAAAGAATAATCATCAACGACATCCGCAACCACACCTTCTACGCCAGGATAGTCCTCAGCTTGGACGGCAAAACTTTTGAAGTTGACTCCAGACCCTCCGATGCAATCGCCCTCGGCGCCGCCTCAGGCGCGCCTATTTTTGTGGCTGAGCAGGTATTCGACAAGATTTCGGGCTAAAAAGGCTCGATATAATCAGCAGGCCCACTGCGCTGCACAACATCGAATCCGCAACATTAAACGCGGGCCAGTGCCTTCCCGGCCAATACATAACGTCGATAAAATCACGCACTGCCCCCCCGTTGAACAGGCGGTCATAAAGATTGCCCGATACTCCCGCCGCGAATAACGCCAGCGC
>JBFZBL010000222.1:0-11546 GCA_041308485.1 Phycisphaerae bacterium
GAATGACCTGACAGGAGCAGGACTTTTGAAACTACTTTGTATCTTGCGCTGTAAACCATTAGACCATGCTCCGCCTACGAGATTACCTTCCTTATCCGCGCCTATGACCCCCAGCACACCCCATTTCTCGCCTCGATTTTGAAGCGTCTGAATAGCCAATAATAGTTTTTTCTCCCAGCCGCGAGGAAAATAAACATCCTGATGCGTGAATATAACAATATCGGCATCAGTTTCATCCAGCCCCTCGTTGTACGCCGACGTAGCGGATTTATAGCCACGTTTTGTAATCAAAGGTATACCGTTCTCGACCAGCATTGGTGACGCGACAAGGTTTAAAGCCAGACATTGGTCATCGTTTATCGCGGCCACAACAGCAATAGACGGTTTTCTTGCCGTCATTGACTGTGCCGAACCTATATGTTCACTATTCGTAACAACCATTTTCTATTTCTATGTCACTGTAAAGTTGAAAAGATTTAAGATCTGCTGTTTAACCCGAGGAATAGTGTCTTTTAAATGGTTACGAATCTCGTTTCTGTGTTCAAAAATATCCGCTATTCTCTCAACAGTCTCTTTCTCACCCATTTCTTTAATATCAACGACACAGTCCTCAAGACCAATACTCTCAAAAACTCCCTTGAATTTCTTACTATATGCGATTCCGACAGCTGGTATATACTGCGAAAAAGCCGCTATACAGGCATGCATCCGTGCGCCGATGAAAAAATCACACATCCCGATAACATACTTTATCTGGCCCTGGTCATATTTACCTGATACGACAAAAAGCCGCCCTTCATATGTTTGTCTTAAATGATCGTAAACCTTCCCGCAAACATCCTGGTCACTTTCAACTGTCCCTTCAGGCGAAAACACATGAGGCACAAGCAAAACAACTACATTTTCATTTTTCATAAAATATTCAATGATGCCATATACCAGAGCAGGATAATCCGCCTTAAGACCGAACATATTATTCCTGTCGTAACCCCCGTTAAACAACAGCCCGCTGACATTCAGACCGACAATAATCGAGCTTTCCTTTCTTACAATATCAGAGGGAGTGATTAAAAGACGCTGCGGTTTTTCGGCATCAAGAATAAACGCCACATCGGAAGCAAAATTGACTTTCCCGTTCAGACGATTGTTAAATATCACATTTACATACTCCACGCCTTCTTTATCTCTCGAATAAACATACCTGGCACGATTCAGGATGAACCCCGCCATCATCCGGGCTATGGGCCGTCTAAAAGGGCCGTAGGTTTGAGGCAGCATTATCAAATCCTTGTTGAACAGCAGAACAAGCCATTTGCGTAAAAAACCCAGAGTAAATCTGCGCATACCGTAAATATCACTGAAGCTGTCTCCGCCGGTAATATCGGCTACCAAATCCATCTGTAGAATGTAATTCAGGCACTCGTTGAGTCTGGCAAAGAAACGCTTGAACGTGTTACCGCAAAACACCTTGAGCAGAACCGCATAAAAAAAAAGGACAAGGAAATGATTTTTAAGAAATATATTGCGGCAAAAACGAATGGGCAGCTTTTTTACGCGAACGTTCCTGCCGCCTATTCTCAATTGTTCTTCACTCACTATACGGCCGCTGTCTAACAGTATCACTTCTGCATCGGGCCAGCGATTGAGAATAATCTTTATGCTCGATTCGGCCAGTGCCCCAACTCCCATATTGCCGGTATCAAATGACGCGCCGAGTAAGCCGATTTTCATATTTATGTTAATCTTTTAAGCCATCCATACTGATGGTGAGAGAAAAAGTTCCGTTGCCAAAGATAATCATCCCTGACAAAATGATTGTCTTCTTTGAGAAAATCTTCTACAGCTTCAAACGGTCCGGGACCGAATTTTCGGCCTACGGGATGACCGTTGATATTTGTATCTTCTACGATAATGTAAGAACCAGCCGTGACAAATTGCCTGTAAATTCTTAATTCCTCTAAAACATGCTCTCGCGTGTGATTGGAATCAAGAGAAACCAAACCCTCTTTTGCCGGCAGAATTTTCTTTATACGTTCGACAGTATGAACGTCTGTTGAACTCCCTTCAATCAATCGAATACGCGGATGAGACAGTGATTTCGCCTCCGGGGTTAAGCAAATGTCCACTCCGATCACAATGGCACTCGGGTCGGCACCGATTAAGTCCAGAAGACATGCCAGATAAAGAACTGACCCTCCTCTCAAAACGCCGGTTTGAATAATAAATGGCGGCTTGACCTTGGAGACTATTTCCTGATAAAGATAAAGATCGAACGGATTTTGCATTACAGGATAGCCGAGAAATGTATTTTTCGGCCAGCTTTCTTTACTGTTATAGTAAATCAAATGGAACAGGTTTGTTATCAGAGGATTCATCCTTCCTTCCACTAACCCCCACAATTTCCTTCTCCACATTATCTAACTCTCCTTGTTATTTTATATGTTATTTGTCTGAGCCGGGATTTCAGGGGCACATTCCCGTTCTACGACAGAATTATTGCTGCATGGACTTCCGCTTAAGAATTCATTGAATTACAGATTAGGTAATACGCTGTGGGGCCTTGGGGCTGCCAAAATATTTGGGTAAAACAGAAATAGCCAACCAAATAAACGTGCACAACAATACACCAACTCCAACCCCAAGTTGAAGCATCGGCAAATTAGGTTTTAGAGTTCGCACTAATAGAGTAACTGCGAAAACGGGAACCGCCAGCACCAATCCCGGCAGCCAGGAAACCATATAATCGAATATATTTAGTCCGATTGTCTTGTGGACAACCACAACCTGCAGACACATCGCAACAAGATTCGCGAGCAACACAACCGCGGCGGCACCGGCAAGACCATAGAATTTTACACTGGGGTATATGAGCAAAATCATTATCAAAACCCGGAGTCCGACAAATGCACGATGCTTACCTGGCTGTCCAATACCAAAAAAAGTAGCTGCTAACACATTACCTTCTATGAGAACCAAAACATAACCGCACAGCAATCCAAATTGAACTGCAGCCGGTGCGAATTGCGATCCCCAAACAATACTCAATAAAATCTTTCCGCAGATTATGGCCAGAACCGTAAATGGAATCAAAAATAATGCGACGGTTTTAGTAATCCGCAATACCGCTTTGCAAAGAGCTGCTTTGTCTTCCTGTTTTTCCGCAAAAGCAGAAAACAATACAGGGGTCACTATTCGGCTAAAAAGGTCACGCGGCACAGTTGCAAGCATCCTGGCCATACCATATAAGCCAACTGATGTTATAGGAACAAGCTTGCCTGCTACCAGCACATCAACGTTGAACGCCATATAAGTCAGAATAGGCACACCAAACATATCTCTTGCAAAACGAGATATTTCCTGAAAACTGTTCTTGTGAAAAGCAAACCTCGGTATAAACGGGCAGATAATATGCGACAGAAGACACTTAAAAAAATTGATGCTTGCAAATCCTATCACTATCGCCCAGAAATTCCTTGTTATAAAGACCAGTACGATGGTAACAATCGTTCCTAAAATAAATCCACCCTGTGTTATTATTACAGCCCTGCCGAACTTGAACTGTTTTTCCAGAACATGCGCCCTTGGACTGATAAAACCATTAAACAGCACACTCAAAAAAGTCACGCGAATCAGGGTTGTTAGTTCGGCCATTGAATACCGGATCAAAACATCAGCCTTTGTGCGGAAATAAAATTCACATACATACGGCGCCACAAAAAAAGCTATTGAATACAGCAGCACCGCCCGCACCGATTGAATCAGCCAGGCCATATTAAGATAATCGAATTCGGCCCCGTCCTTGTGCTGAATAATAGATTGCTTGACGCCAACTTCTGTTGTTGTCTCGAAAAAGTCAGCTATACTGCTAAGCATCACCATAAGCCCCATATCCTGGAGGGCGAGCAGCCGCGTTAGAATAACTCTGCTCCCAAAACCCAATATTTTGGCAACAACAGCCCCCATCCCCAGAATAGCCCCGCTTCGCGCACAACGGGCTTTAAGACTTTGGCCGGATAATTTAGCAGACAAGTAAGAAAACTTTTCCTTCATTTTAGACAAATACAGGCATACTCCGTCCTTGTGGGTTACATCGTAAAAATGAATGTAAACCTCCCGTAACCTCTTTTAACATTTAATTTTACTCGGTTATCTAATGCTCCAAGTATCCCTGTTATTCGATGCTTTTCACGTTATTGCTTACAGGATGAGCATATTTCTCCGCCCTGACTTTACCGTTCTCGTCAGGCAGAAAGTCGAGCACAAGGTCCGTTATTTCTCGAACGGCCTTTCTGACCGAACTTTCCGGCAAAGAGCTTATCTGCACCTGAGCCACGTATCGACTCGGGTCTCTGGCAGTATTGGCTTTGCGCCCAAACACGCTCGAGAAATCACTTTCATTAGCTGTAATTAGGCCATTTCGAACGTAGAAGCTCAAGACAACAACCTCGCCAATCGCAGGTGCCGGCTGCCGGAATCTCTGTACCAGACAATCTATTTGGCGACCATCTTGTGACGTTAACTGCGAAGTTTCGGTACTTTCGTGCAGCCACCCGTTCGCCGGATAGCATACTTCAGGCCGATGTCCAAGTATTCCCCCCGGCCGAGTCGAGCAATATACCACATAAACATCTACCCATGTCTTATCGACAGAATTAACATATCTTCGACTGAAATAATCGTCGGCATAGTTCTTCTCCATATATTCCTTAGTGGTAGCAGGAATGGGCATATCACTGCCGACCCAATTGCCAATACGTGTGGGAAAACCACTTAGAGGAATCGGAAGCGCAACCGGTTCTTTTCCAAGGACGTTTAATTTGTGCGCCGAAACACGGTAGGCTATACCGGTCGATACCAGCAACAAAACGGCCAGAACACAGGCAAACCATACAGGCGTTTTACCCGAGGCGCTACACATGTACCTGAAAACTCTCACTGGTTTCCTCAAATGCCTACTCCAAAATAAATACTCCAAATGGGACAACTTAAAAGTGGCACTCTAAAATCCCACAAAATCTCTTCTTGAGCCCAAAAACACGTATATTGACAAAAAAAATATAGACCAACTCCTGAGGTCTCCGAGTAACTTGTTTCATTCTACTCAGTCCGCAAGCTCTTGTTCAATGCAAATTTTGGCAAAAAGCAAGAATTTAGCAGTCCCAATGGCAAGTTCCGATAATAACCGAATCTGACCGGCTGATACGCTAATTATGCACATAGATTCCTGAAAAACCGTGTTTTTCGGCCAGAATCACGGTGGAATTCTACATTTCACCCCAATTTTAAGCTCAACGCTCGATATTTGACGATGTGATTGCAAACCTTACAGTATTTGCAGATGTACACAGTATTTGGCATCGTGGCAATTTATTGTTAGATTTTACTGTGTGACGCGAAATTACTCTTACTTGAAACTGGTGTTTAATATGGTGACCACAGCAAAAACAGCCCGGTTCGGGCATAGACCTTCTATGAGGCGTTTAACGCTCTGCCTGGCGATTGTCTTTTCGTTCTGCCAACTCTCGGCAACTAACACGGCAACCGCAGCAACTTATTATGTCGATAATACCAACGGCAATGATACCTATGATGGTAACCAGGCAAAGCCGTGGAAGACGCTTGACAGGACATACACCTGGTATTCCGGCGACGGGAATAAAGTTCAGGAAGGTGATACTGTCCTTTTCAGAAACGGCAACTACGGAACATTCAGTGAAACTTCAAACTATGGGGCAAGCTATCTATTTTATCGAAATAACTGGATCACTTACCGGGCAGCCGATGGTCATACGCCAACGCTAAACAGCATAGTTATAAAAAATATCGATAAATGGAATGGTCTTGGCGATGGAAGATCGTATCTTATTATCAAGGGAATGAATATCCAAAAAGGTGCAACGATCGACCATACCTCCTATGTTCGTGTGGAAAGCTGTAACATAACCGGCGATAACGACTCTCTTGAAGGATATAATGCCCCATACAATAAACCTAGTGGATACGGCGTAGGAATTACATATGCGCAAAATATCCAGGTACAAAATAACGAAATATCCTATTGCTATCGAGGTATTAGTGTTAGCAGTTCAACTGATATCAATATAGTTGGGAATACCATTCATCGCATCGGCGAGGATGGGATGTCCATTGATGCTGTTAACCTTTTGGTCGAAGACAATCTAATATATGACCTTTTGCCGGAACGCACAATTATAAACATTTACGGGTCTCAGCAGGGGACTTTCGCCGTAGGGGAGGGAGTCGCCTTACAAAACACAAACGCAAGGGGTATTGTGTATGCCGTCAAACCCACTTACCTGCAAATATATCAGACTACAGAAGCATCGTTCCACAGCTTGTGGGTCGCTAAAACCAGTGACGTCCTCGTTGGACTGACCAGCGGAGCAAGCATCCCAGACATCACTAATGTTGACCCTTCTCACTGTGACGGATTTCAAATTATGCCCGGCACAGTAAACGCTACAATACAGAAAAACCGGATAATCCGAGTTGTGGGTGGAGGAGAAGATGGTCAGGGTTTTAAGTTTGATAACCCTACCGGAGTCAACTTTGTAAACAACCTCATATATACAAATGTCGCGCACGGAAGCATAATAACTTGTACCGCTGATGTAAACCTTTACAACAACACAATCACCGGCCAACTGCGCATTTTCGCTGGTCATAGTGCGGGGACAAATAGAAATACCGTTGTATCGAATATGTATAATAACATAATAGGCTCTCTGTCTCATGAGGGTGACGCATCTGGATACACAATCAATGTTGAACATCACGGCAACAACATATTCGGTAATAATCCAAATGGCGCACCAGGCCCGACACATCCCTTCTATGTTCACACAACTGAAATTGCAAGCCATAATATTAACAGTCTGTTCGTAAATGCAGCCAACAATGATTTCAACCTTGCTCCGAACTCAGCAGCCATTAACTTCGGCAATCCCAATTATGGTCCTTCTTCGGATATTCTCGGCCATTCCCGCGATTCCTCGCCGGATGCCGGCTGCTACGAGTATGTAGGTTCTCCACCTACCAGTATCGGTCCTCCTAACGCTGACGCGGGATCGGACCGCACCGTAACTGACTCGGACCAGAGCGGCAGTGAACAAGTCGCTCTTGACGGTTCCGGCTCCAGCGGCAACATCGCAGACTCAAACTATGTTTGGACCTGGACCACCAAAGACGGCAATAAAAGTGCCACAGGTGTCAAACCAACCGTGTCGCTGCCCGTCGGTCGATATACTATTACGTTGACAGTCACTGATAACAGCGGACGTACAGACACCGATACGGTTGTCATAACCGTTGAAGTCGAGGAAGGGCTTGTGGGACTCTGGAAATTTAACGAGGGCAGCGGCTCATATGCCAATGACTCTTCGGGATACAGCATCACTGGCCGACTTCTCAACAGCCCACTATGGACATCTCAAGGAGAGATAAGTTTTGACGGCTATAATGACGCTGTAGAAGTAAACACGGCTACTCTGAATATAAGCAGCGGGACAGTCACATTATGGGTAAATCCAAGAGGATTTTCCAAAAGCAAACATTACCTGTTCGGGCACCTCACTCAACCAGCAAACAACAGGATACAGTTGTTCTGCAATGCTTCCGGAACACTTGGCGTCGGACTCGGCAACAACGCTTCGACTAATACCAACATTGGGACACTCAATACACAGGAGTGGTATCATATAGCTTTAACCTGGAGCAACACCTCTTACGCAGTTTTTGTCGACGGCCAGCAAAAAGATTCCGGCACGTTCAGCGGTATTAGCGCCAAGCAAACTTATGCCGACATCGGCAACAGCGGTAACAAATCCCAATTGTCGGAAGCATTTTATGGTCTTATTGACGAGGTTCGCCTGTACGACAGGGCGCTTAGCGCCAATGAAGTAGCGAACCATGCACTTGTTTTTCTCCCAATCGGCGACAAGATAGTGGCCGAAGGTGAGACGCTGAACTTTCCAGTAAAAACAAAATTTGGCACTATAGTTGATATAAGCGATAATAATTTGCCCCATAATCCGTCCTTTACCTCTAACATCTTCACATGGACTCCTGGTTGTAACGACGCCGGCACATACGAGGTCGAGTTCACGGCGCCGCACGGTCCCGTTGAGGACTTCGAAAGAATAACCGTCACCGTCACGGATACACAACAGCAAGAGCCTGTAGGGAACTGGAAATTCAATGAATTGAGCGGTGACATTGCTTCCGATTCATCTACAACAGGCAACACTGGATATCTGCGAAACAGTCTTACGTGGAGTTCGGGCGTACACAACGGAGCTATTAAATTCAGTGTTCCTAACGATGCAGTTGAAATTCAGACGACGAAATTAAATCCGCAGTACGGGACCATTGCGATGTGGGTCTATATGGATAACCAGACGCTGTCCAGACACTATCTCTTCGGCCATGCAAGCCCGACCAGGACCAACAGAATACAGTTATATCTAAAATACGGAAATTTGTGTCTGGGGCTTGGCGGCTCGCATGAAACACGCATGGATATCCAGCAGTTGCAAACCCAACAATGGTATCATATCGCCTTGACCTGGAACAATGGCACCTACAATGTGTATGTGGACGGCGTAAATATGGCCACCGGAACATATTCAGGGTTGACGGGGCTTGTCGACCATGCTGATATAGGCAATAATGGCGTTACCAGAGACAAAGCTCTAAACGGCAGCATCGATGATGTAATGATTTACAACAGAGTTTTGGATGCCATTGAGATTGCTTCACTGGCTGCCAACTAAACGGGAAAATCAGAACCGCCGGGCACAAGCAGTCAAGCCCGACAAGACCTGGCCTGAAAGAAAATGAAGGAGTTGTTAGATATGAGATACATAATTGCAATTATAGTCGCACTGGCCTTTTGCCTGCCTGCTCGCGCCGAAATACTGGTATTCAAAACCTCCACAAAAGGACAACAGTTGGACGTCGCAAATAAACTCGCAGAAACGAAAAAAGAAAGCGGTTATCTCGTAATCGACGCCGACCTTGCGAATCCGGACAGTGTAGTTGTCAACGCTGTATACTGCCTGCATTATGAAAAGAAGGCAGGCCAGAAAATCCAGTATACCACAATCCCAGGCAATGTAGAGATTATCATGATAGCTTACGGCAAGGGCAAAATGGTGCTTTTACGTTCTTTCGACAATACCACAGGGGCATATATGGTGGTTTGTGGAAAAGCTTCTTCAAAGGATATCGGCGGAATTTGGCGATATGTCGGCAATTTGAGCGGAAACAGCGTCTGGATAGAGCCGGACTTCAGAACCGGCTCAGGCAGCGTCAAACTGAGCTTGGATACCAGGGCAACTAAGCTCGCAAACACAACTGGACAAACTATTACTCAGATAATAGAAGGGTACTCAACAATGCTCATAACCAAAGGCTACAACGCCGAGTAATACTCCTGCCCGTTACAATTAAAAGCTATTCCGCCGAAATTACGATGGAATAGCTTTTTTTATTTATCGCCGGTCATCACCCATTGTTGTATCGCTCTGCAACTCGCTCACCAAGTTGTTATTCCCCCTTCGGCTGTGATTGGACAAGATTAGATTTTGAACGTCAGCGGTTTGCGGTGGAAGAATAAAAAGGATTATTTAAATGGGCGATACAGGGTTCGAACCTGTGACCTCACGGGTGTGATGCAAGTAATTTGCAAATGATGAGGTGGCTACTTATCAACCCGCAGAAATTCAAGGCGGTGGTTGGCATCAGGATTGCAAGCGGAAGGACCTGTCACGAGCATGGCGAGATTGATATGCTGCGCGGGTGACCCGTGTGATTCCGTAAAGACCGCAATTTTGGCCAGCATAGCCACAGCCTCCTCAGGATACTTGCCCATTGCCGATTCGCCTGAGAGCATGACGCAGTCAGTGCCGTCAAGAATGGCGTTTCCGGAGTCGATCGAACAGTCAACAGACTTTCATTTCGACGATATGCTCCTTACGATCGTCCCTGAGGAGAATTGTCTTTCCGGGCAGTTCTTGTCCATCGATAGAGAGCGAATTCGTGTCGGCCGAATCCGTGGCGAGCCGGGTGATGGTGATGTGATAAACTGTTTGCCGGTAGCGGTAGTGGATTTTGAAGCTCGTCCATGTTTTCGGTAACCGGGGAGTCAAACGCAATTGGTCGCCTTCCAGGTTTACGCCCAGCAGGGTTTCGATCAGCAACCGATACATCCAACCAGCCGAACCCGTATACCAAGTCCAGCCGCCCCGACCCGTATGCGGCGAGAGCGAATAGACGTCCGCCGCGACGACGTAAGGCTCAACTTTATAAGTGGCGATTTGCCGGGGTGTCCCGCCGTGATGGATGGGATTGAGCAGCGTGAAGAGTTCCCATGCGCGTTCGCTTTCGCCCATGAGAGCGAAGGCCATGGCGGTCCAAATCGCGGCGTGAGTGTATTGGCCGCCGTTCTCCCGCACGCCTGGTATGTAGCCTTTGATGTAACCGGGATTGAGCTCAGATTTGTCGAAGGGCGGATCAAACAATTGAATCAGTCCGGCGTCACGGCGGACCAGACGCTGGTCAACAGCGTTCATCGCCTGACTGGAACGCTGTGGCTCGCCGGCACCGCTTATTACCGACCAACTCTGCGGCAGGGAATCGATCTGACATTCCGGGTTGGTCTTCGAACCGAGCGGTTCACCGTTGTCGAAGTAGGCACGGAGATACCATTCGCCGTCCCACCCGTGTGCCTCGATGTTTTTTCGCAACTGCTGCGCCTCGGCGAGGCACCGTTCGGCAAAAGTTATGTCGTTATGCGCCTGCGCCAGTTTGCTGAACTGGGTCAGCACATCGTAGAGGAAGAACGCCAGCCAGACGCTTTCCCCGCGGCCCTGGTTTCCCACCCGATTCATGCCGTCGTTCCAATCGCAGTAGCCTATCAGCGGCAGACCGTGTTCGCCGAATTTCAGTCCGTGCTCGATGGCCCGCACGCCATGTTCGTAGAGCGTGGCCGACTCTTCGGAGTGATTCGGTAGATCATAGTAAGCTTCCTCATCCGGCTTGACCGGCCGGGCTTCAAGGAAGGGAATCTTTTCGTCAAGCACGCCGAGGTCGGCGACACACGCGACGTAGCGGCAGGTGGCGTAAGGCAGCCACAGGTAGTCATCGGAACAATGCGTCCGCACGCCTCGCCCGACCGGTGGATGCCACCAATGCTGCACATCACCTTCACGGAATTGATGCGCGGCGGCGCGTAGCAGATGCTCGCGAGTGAGGGCCGGTTCGGCATGCACCAGCGCCATCACATCCTGTAACTGGTCACGGAATCCGTAGGCGCCGCCGGATTGATAAAATCCCGTCCGGCCCCAAAGTCGGCAACTCAAGGTCTGATACAACAGCCAGCCATTCGCCATAACATTCACGGCGGGATCGGGCGTATCCACATTCACCACGCCGAGGGTTCGCTTCCAATAGGCTAAGACACCTTCGAGCGCGACGTGGCTGGCGTCCACACGACGAAAACGTTGGATCAGGTTCTGCACGTCCGC
>JBFZBL010000223.1:0-3751 GCA_041308485.1 Phycisphaerae bacterium
AGACGCCTGCAAATTAATATCGATTGTCCCCGATGGATTATATTGGTTGAAAAACATCTGCAGCGCGTTCACAAAAGGCGCCTTTTCCGCTAATGATTTCGTGTCAAATGCAAACAAATTCCGCGATTCGCTCGGCGGACAGGCAAAACCCTTTAGCCTTGCCATAAGCGCACAGGTCTTGTTCGGCTCATAAATCAGTTCCGCATCAATCGCCCGGACCATCCATGGCCGTTCAAATCCAGGGACATCGTTCGAGGAAATTCTCCCACCTATAACAATTTTTTGGCCCGGATACCAGTTCACTATAACGTGGCTCTTGCTGAAATCCTGCTTGCCCGCACTATAAATATCAAAACGGTACCCGCCGGTAATTTTTCGCGCGTTATAACAATAAGCCGATACAGGCGAACTCGCTACCACCACTACACGCTCGTTTACGACTTTGCTGTACTCAACTGTCCCGTGCTCGAAATCTACCTTCGGCAGCCGGCCAACCCTGCCCCCGGGCAATTGTATTTTCATCGACGCCAGATTCCATTCCCCGCTGTTGGAATCATACTGAATTCTCAGCGTAAAATCGTCAACGAATATCTCCTTTACTCTTGGCCTCAGCGTCAGCAAACTGCCAATCCGGAAATGTACCCGGACTGTATCCGCCTTCAAAATGGTGTTGTCGTAATCCGCAGAATCTCGAGGCCTAACCACAAGGTCTTTGATATAAACAGACCCATCAAACCGGAACTTAACCGATTTAGCGTCTATTTTTGTATTCGTCAAATCCGAGAGCTGCCCAATTGCAATCTGCGGCAGCGTACGGCCTCCAAGAACAAATACAGCCCATATCAGGACGCTCGTCGCTGCAAATTCAAGAAACCACCGCGCCGCCTTACTGCCTGGCTTTTTCAAATCCGACGGCATAAACTCTCGCCACCCAAAATCACTTTCTGCCTCTTATTGCCTTGTCGGCAATGTCACGCCGATAACGCGCTCCTTCGAATTTTATCCTGTCCACTGCCTCGTACGCCTGTTTTTTCGCGTCGGCAACAGTCCCCCCAATTGCCGTTACGCCGAGCACCCTGCCGCCGGCCGTCACTAACGAGCCATCCTTCATCGCTGTCCCAGCCTGGAATACAACAACATCTTTCAGCTGCTCCGCCTGCTCTATGCCGGTTATAACCTTCCCTTTCTCATAATCACCTGGATACCCGCCCGATGCCATCACTACGCACACCGCCGGGCGATTGTCCCATTCCAAAGTCACCGAATCCAGTTTCTGTTCGCAAACAGCCACGCACGCCTCCAGCAAATCACTCTTCAGCCTCATCAGCATAGGCTGTGTTTCCGGGTCTCCAAACCGAACATTGAACTCCAAAACCCTCGGCCCTCCCGCCGTTATCATAAGCCCCGCGTACAGTACGCCCTTGTATGGCGTTTCGTTGCGATTCATACAGTCCACAACAGGCACTAAAATTTCCCGCTCAATTTGGCTCATCATTGCATCCGTAACTACGGGAGCCGGACTGTACGCCCCCATACCTCCCGTATTAGGCCCCGTGTCTCCATCCCCTATCGGCTTGTGGTCCTGCGCCGATTCCATCACGTAAATGCTTCTGCCGTCAACAAACGCCAGTATCGACGCCTCTTCTCCTATCAGCTTGTCCTCCACAACGACCTTATCGCCCGCTGAGCCGAATATCTTGTCCACCATGATCTTCTCAGCCGCCAATATCCCGTCGGATGGCTCGTCGCACACTATCACCCCTTTGCCTTTGGCCAGTCCTGCCGCCTTGACCACCACCGCCTCATCCCTGCTCGCTATGTATGCCTTGGCGTCCTCGAATCTGGTGAACGTCCTGCCTTCAGCCGTCGATACCGCGCTCGATCGCATTATCTGTTTTGAGAACGCCTTGTCCGCCTCCAACTGCGCCGCCGCCTTACTCGGCCCAAACGCCTTTATCCCCGCTGCCTCCAGTTCATCGACCGCACCCTCAGCCAGCGGGTCCTCAGGTCCCACTATCACAAGCTCGATTTTATTTTCTTTGGCGAAGCTGACTATTCCCGCCACGTCCTCCGCCTTTATCGCGACGTTTTCACCCCACCTTGCCGTACCGGGATTTCCCGGCGCGATATACAGCTTTTTCAATTCTTTCGACTTGGATAATTTCCACGCAATCGCGTCTTCACGTCCGCCGCCGCCTATCAGTAATACTCTCATCTTCCAATTTTCCTTAACTAAAAACTCAAAACCAAAAACTCAAAACTGCTTTACTTTACCAGACCTGCCATTTGCTCTCAACATTATTTCCCACTCCCGGTTACCGCTGATGATGACAAACAGAACACTATAAGATAGAATAAGGAGCTAAGATGCAGCAATCAGTTAAAACAATTGCGATTCGATGCCCGAACTGGGTCGGCGATATAGTTATGGCCATCCCCGTCTTCGATTGTTTCAGGCAAAATTTCCCGGATGCCCGGATTATCGGCGTACTCGGAAAAAACGCCCATGGAATTGTCCGGGATGGCCCATGGTTTGATGAGTTTATCGACTGCGATGATAAAACATTCACCGGCTTGAGACGTATGAAGGACAAAATCCGGGCTTTAAAACCTGATATGGCAATATTGCTGCCGAATTCAATCCGTTCGGCCCTGCCTTTCCTGCTTGCTCGGACAAAAAAAATATACGGCTACCGCAGAAATCTCCGCGGCCTTTTCATCAGCGGAGGGCCTAAACCATTGCGCGAAAGCTCTCGTATTACACCCATGCCTATGCAGGAATATTATCTCGAGATATGCCGATGGCTCGGTATGAAACTGCCCGCCGTCAAAAAACCGACGCTTTTTATCAGCCCGCAGTTACAAAAACGCGCGGAGGAACTTTTGCTTAAATACGGCATACGCCCCAATGATACAGTCATCGGCCTTAATCCCGGGGCGAGCTTCGGCTCATCCAAATGCTGGCCCGCCGAACACTTCGCAAAAGCCGCAGAATTGTTCCAGCAAAAATTTAATGCGAATATTTTGCTGCTGGCGGGCCCCGGAGAAGAGCAAATCGTTAACGCCATCCTCTCAAAAACCACTGCAAAAATTATCAACACGGCCCCTGACCGAATTGACCTTGAACTGCTCAAACCCATCGTCAAACGCTGCAATCTTCTTATCACCAATGACACAGGCCCCCGCCATTATGCGGTTGCGCTTGACGTGCCGGCCGTCGTTATAATGGGACCGACTGACCCGCGTTACACCGAATCGAACCTGGACAAAACTATCGTAATTCGAATAGATATGGATTGCTCTCCCTGCCACAAAAAGACCTGCCCGACCGACCACAAATGTATGACACAGGTTACTCCAGAGATGGTTTTTGAAGCAGGCAAAAAATTATTGAATGGGCACAACTGATATGAAACCTTCATATTATCGAGACAAATGGCACGCCCTGAAAAACTCCTCTGTTGATGCCGATTCGCTCGCGCATTTGTCCCGGCAAATAGGCCATTCTTTCCTCGACCATTACTATCAGGATGGCCACTATGAGCAGGACTATATCGACCTCATCTGTGAAATGGCTACATCTTTTCAGGATATTGAGCTTAACAGCGCGGTATCTTCTATCTTTTTCGGCGTTGTTATCGAAGAATTGTGCGACGACTATGAAGATTTCCAGTTCAAGGCCTACAATCGCGTTATGTCTCAGGTTGTTTCATACTGCCGCAAACTGCCCGCGGGAAGCCGGCTTGACCAG
>JBFZBL010000224.1:0-6053 GCA_041308485.1 Phycisphaerae bacterium
TCGCGTTATTCAGTGACGCCGATGCTTACAACTCATCGGTCGAGCGGGTGGCGCTGATGACCCTGCATTCCGCAAAAGGTCTCGAATTTGATAATGTCTTCATCGTCGGTGTCGAAGAAGGTTTGCTGCCTCACGAAAGAAGCGCGGATAATGACGACGAGACTGAAGAGGAGCGTCGTCTTTTCTTTGTCGGCATCACACGCGCAAAGGTCAATCTTTTTCTCGCCTTTGCAAAATACCGCCAAATCAGAGGTCAGACACTGCGAACAATTCCCTCGCAATTTCTCTTCGAGCTTGGCCTGAGTTTTTCCGAATCCGCTGAACGCAACGACGACGGTTATTTGAAATCGACAATCGACAATCGGCAATCGACAATTTCAAATCATCAATCATCTTCGCCGTTCAAACAGGGGGATATTGTTGTGCATAAAAAATTCGGCATAGGAACGGTGAAGGATTTTGCCGATATGGGCGACAACTCCGTCGTTACCATCGCATTCAAAACCGGCCAGACAAAAACTCTGATGCTCAAGTATGCAAAACTTGTGAAACTGTAATATATATCCGTCAATACGAGCAGATTATTTCAGAATCGGATAATGGATTTTTGGCTTCTTAATTTTTACCCAGGGCAGTTCCTCCCAGGTGAGCGTCTCATTGCAGTCGTAAATTTCCCTCGCCGGCCCGACTCTGTCGGGACCGAAAGGAACGCTCCATATCATAAACCATGTCCATCGCGGCTGCTCACGAAGTTTTTCCGGCGTCGGCGGGATTCCAACTTCACCTAACGCAATGAGTTTGTCGCCTGCTAAGGCAAGAAGCTGGTTGTAATCGTTAGGGTCAAAGCCGTTTCTGTAAACGTCCGTCGCGAGAATATCCACCACGTCATCGCCGGGGTAAATCGACTCATAAGAAGCCGTGTTTTCTCTGATTTCGTTAAAATTGTAAACCCAAATCAGATTATTGAGTTTGTGAAAATTCACCAGCCGGTCGTAAAGCATTCGATACAACTTTTTAGTGCCGTTATCGCCTGATTTATTACCCCACCAGAACCAGTCGCCGTTCATTTCATGATAGGGTCGCCATATGACAGGGACATCCGCGTTCCTGAGCTGTTTCAGGAAAAACGCGATTACATCCACCTGCGATTTCCATCTCTCGTTAATCGCTGTCCCCGGCGTGATTAAATCCTGCCATTGCTCGTCTGTAAGTTCCCCCTGCACACATTCCTTGAATGTCACCGGCTCATCTTCGATGGGCCGAGCCGCGTGCCACATAATAGTAATGACAAATCCGTCACTATTTCGTTTTATCGCCTCATCAACAATATTCTGGCGATAATTTATGCCATCCCATGTGCCCGGTGCGCTGAATCCGAAATCAAATCCGCAAACGGCCGGATAAGAGCCGGTTAATCTCTGCACCGTGGGCAATCGCGTCATGACATTAAGTGGTTCTGCGTGCTGACCCACCAGCGTCTGTTTGCCTGAAATGCTGTATAGATATTCAAGCAGCTTCACCGCCTCAGGCGATGCGTTGGGCGTGACTGGTTTTTGGGCGACGATGACCGATGCCTTTGGCTTAACCGGCTGATTCGCGTCTGTATTCGGTTTCCGTGAATCTGCGGCAAAAATGCAGAGCGAAAAAGAAGCTATAATGATAAACAGTGTAGAGCCGAGCTGCCTGCGAGTCATTGTTTCCGTCTCCTTCAATCATTTTTCAGAAAAGGTATCACAGCGTTAAGGTCCTTATAAGTTTCATAATTCCAGTTATTGCCGTCCGCCACCCTTATTACAACGTGTCCCGTCTCGAATAAAAGTAAATCTTCGATGAACCGTTTATGTTCGTTTTTCAGATACGATAAAACGTTTCGCCGCACCTGCTGTGTATAAGCCGCTCTTCCGTAAATATGTTCGTCCCCTGAGACGATAAAAAGATACGGGTCAATCGTTTTCAGGTAATTCACATCGACCGAGCCGTGAAAATGATGGTTTGCATGGTAAAGGTGAGTTTTTAAGAAGTCCAAATGGTTTTTCTGAGCGTATCTTTTAAGTATTTGTTGCTGATTCAGGCCGTAAATATCTCCTCCGTGGGTATAAACGAATCCATTGTGTTCCATTCTCATAGAGAGGGATTTGGGGTTTTCATCGCCGCCGCCTGCGCCGTTCTTGTATGAGTTCAAAATCGTTACATTTACATCTTCAAATAAAAATTGGTCTGCCGTATTGAAATCCTTGTAATCTTTTTTGGCGATGTCTTTGTATTTACCCATAATCAGGCCTGCGCCGCCGTTGTGGTCATCGTGATAATGCGTAATCCACAAATAATCGAGGGTGATTTTATTCCTGTCCAAAAATGGAATAACTCGTTCTTTGCACATTTGTTGAGTGCCGGTATCGATAAGCAGCGTTTTGCCGGTGGGCAAAAGCATCAAAACCGAGGTTCCGTGGCTAACATCAAAAGCGGCGATTGTCCATTCAGCTTTTATTTTCGTGTCTCTCACATCAAGTTTGAATTTTACGGGTTCGGCATCGGTGAAATTGAAACATATTTCAATAATGCCCGTCTCCAGCGATGATAAATACTCTTTTGGTATTTTGACAATCACGCCGTCCTGGGTGTAGGCAACGGCCTTCTCTTCGAATGGCATGGGTTTGGCATTCTGTGTTATTGAGACAAGCTTGTTTCCGTTTTTGTCTAATTTAATGAACAGGTCCGAAGTTGTTTTGGTCTTGTAAAAAGTATTTGTAACTGGAGAGATTTCAGGTCTTTCGGAAATCGGTCCGGATACCGTAATGTAATCGATATCCATATTTCCCCATGAGTTACGGATTTCGATTGTGTTGGCCCCTGCGTTCAATCCGGCGTTGGTTTCAGTCTCTGTCCATTTCGAGCTTGAGGAAAAGCCTATTTCCGGCGCGTATTCTTTGCCGTTGATTAGTATTCGCTGGGCGTTATCTTTGCCTGGCGAGCGGTATCCTATGCCGATTGTATATCTTGCGTTGCTGTTGACATCAACGTGGACAACCACCGCCCCGGTTTTGCCCATTCGAAGAAATTTCCTGCCGCTTGCCGTTGTGTCTTCTAAAACCGAAATGCCGTCCAGCAGATTCCCATCTTCCGCTTCGTAGATTTTCTTTTGAGCCGCGCCGGCGTTATCGCAGGCGAAAGCCAGCCACAGTATAGTCAGGCAAACCAGGGAAATTGTCTTTTTCATGTCAGTATCCTTTCATCAGTTCCAGCATTTTGCGGTCGAGCTTGTGGCCCTTGTAGTCCTCATATTCAACGTCTTCGCGCCCACTGTCCATGACGCCGAACGGCCCGCGCAGGTTCCACATCGAGTACCCCCAGCCGACCTCTTTCAATAACGAAAGCATATCCGTCATCCACCTTATCGCGACATCGTGAGGCGTTTTGTTAAAGCATCCCCATTCACCCACGTGCACCGGCACGCCTTTTTTCACCAGCGGCATCCACGTATCAATCATCTTTGCCTTCAGCGCGGCCTTATCCCAAATCTTGCCGTCATCGCCTTTAAGCGGCCAGGTAGGCTCCTTAAATGTCAGGTCAGCGTCTTTCGGCACCCACGTTGACGTATAATGACTGACACTCATCGGGTCATAGCCGCGTGTGCTCTGTACTACGCCCAAATCAGCTATGCCCATAATCGGCAATCTGCCCACGTCTTTGCCGTCTGCCACAATCAGCCGGTTCGGGTCCACTTTCCTTATTCCCTTTACCAGCGCCGTAACAACCTCGACGTGCCGGGCGTCCTCTTTCAAAGAGGGCGGCTCATTAATCAAATCAAAGCTCAATCGCGTGCTTGGTATTCCCTTATACCGTTTCGCGAACATTTTCCAGTGAAAGACCGCCGCGTCAAGCGCCTTTTGCATTCTTTCCGGCGTGTCCTCGTAAAGGTCCATCTGCTCCCGGTCCCGCCCGTTGATGCAATATCCCGGTATGCGATGCAGGTTGAGATTGATATGTATTTTGTATTGCTTGCCTTTCTCCACAACCTTATCGATTCCCTTCAGGGCTTCATCGTCGATTGTGTACCAGTCGTCTTTCGATGCCCAGTCCCAGTAATTCATCGGTATCCGCGCGAAGTCAAAGCCCCATTCTTTTATTATCTCGAAATCCTTTTCCTCGAATTTCCTTCTCGGCGGGATTTTTGTGCTGAATCCTACAGGGAAATTAAATCCGCGATAGCGAGGCCATTTAAGCGGCTGGTTTTGTTCGCTGGCTGAGGTCTTGGCATCAGTTGTTGTTTTGCATCCGGAGATGGCTGCCGCCGCGAGTGCGCTGCTCGTCTTCAGGAAGTCGCGTCTGTTCATGTTGGGCCCTTTGCTCAATTTGCCTTCGTCAGTTTCGCTACGCCGGCCGATAGATTACCGTATTTGCCTTGCCTCCGCAACTTCTTCCCGCCGTGTTGTCATTGCGAGGCTGAAGGCCGAAGCAATCTCTTCTTAAATCGGCAATCTCTTGTGTCTTGCCGGCCCTGGGCTTGTCGAAGGGGTGTCTTTGGTTATAGTATGGAGATATGGATGATGGAATCGAACGTGACCTTGGCCCGCAGCCGATTGCCGCGATATTAGCGAAGCTGAATTTGAAGCCGCACGACCTCGTTGCGGCCTCAACGCAGCAGTTGACGCACAAAATGGTCTCGCGCGCCTGCAAGGGCAGACGCCTGACCCTTAACGCCCAGACCAAAGTATTAAATGCCCTGAATGCTGCCACAGGCAAATACTATTCCCTCAAAGACCTGTTCAACTATTGAACGGTTCCCGGTTTTTAATTGAAAATCACCACAGGATTACTACACTGGTTTTTTGCAATCGCAAGCTAAAATGAGTTTTGTGAAATCAGCAGGAGCGACAAAATGAAGCTTGAGAAAAAGTCATTATTTGCAGCCCTGATATTAGGCCAACTGCTTTTAACAGCCGGCTGTCAAACTCTTACCTCAAGTTCGGCTGAGCCGGGGCGGGAGCGGCTGATAATGGATTCTAACTGGCTGTTTGCTTTAGGTCACACTTATGACACAGATAAAGATTTCAAACACGGCACATCTTATTTTTCCTATTGGGCAAAAACAGGTTACGGTGACGGCCCGGCATCAGCCGGTTTTGACGACCGCGCCTGGCGAGTCATCGACCTGCCCCATGACTGGGCGGTAGAGATGCCCTTCGACAGCAAAGGGAGCCATAGCCACGGGTACAAAGCTGTCGGCAGGAATTTTCCAGATAATAGCGTCGGCTGGTATCGCAAAAAGTTTTCCATTCCTCAATCCGACCTAGGCCGAAGAATCGTTATCGAATTTGACGGCGTTCATCGTGACTCCCGCCTCTGGATTAACGGTTTCTACATCGGCGAGGAACACTCCGGCTACAGCAGCTTCCAGTACGATATTACCGATTATCTCAATTACGGCGGCGAGAACGTAATAGCCGTGCGCGTTGATGTCACTATGGAAGAGGGCTGGTTTTACGAAGGGGCGGGAATATATCGCCACGTCTGGCTCACTAAAACATCACCACTGCATGTCGTACAATATGGCACTTTTGTAACCTCTGATATCAAATCGGAATCAGCTAAAATAACCGCTGCGGCGACCGTCACCAATGACGGCAACGACGAAGCCGCCTTCGATATTACTCAAACCATTCAGGATGTCGATGGAAAACCGATTACAACCGGAAAAGTAAAATCCCTCATTCTCAAACCAGGCGAAACAAAAGAATACCCCTGTGTCATGGACGTCAAAAATCCCAAACTATGGTCTCTCGAATCCCCTTATCTGCATAAACTTGTCACGACGCTGTGTTCGAATGGCGCCGTGGTTGACCGTTATGAAACCACGTTTGGCATCCGGTCAATTCGGTTTGACCCTGACGGGGGTTTGTTTTTGAATGACAAACACGTGGATATAAAAGGCACAAACAATCACCATGACCACGCCGGCGTGGGTACAGCCATACCGGATGCTTTGCAGGAATTCCGGATAAAGAGATTAAAGGCAATGGGCAGTAATGCCTATCGCTGCTCTCATAACCCGC
>JBFZBL010000225.1:0-7241 GCA_041308485.1 Phycisphaerae bacterium
CCGGGGACGATATTTTTGACGTGGTAATCGGTTTTATTCGCGCCTGTGACGCCGATTGCCATAGCCGCGACGGCGTGGTCGATAAGTATCGTATGTGGGGGTACTCCCCAATTTAGAGGACCGGCAAAACCAACCTTGGCATTAGTGATTGTCTCGATAGCGGCTTCACTCGCAAGTTCAAGGTGTTCGGGACCCGTCAGTTGTGCAAGCTTCTCGGGATTTACCTCGTGATCACCACGCACCAAAACAGCTGTGAACAGCTCCCGAATTCTTGATAGTGCGTCCTTGAATTCGACGACTGACCTGTACATTGCTATGACTTTCTCGGCGTCCGGCTTTTCCCCCTCTAACGCTACAGTCTGTAATTCTTCGTTAAACTTTTTGTCATCAGACCATTGCGCATTCTCCCCGAACCTTTGATTTATCCAATTAAGAAATGTCTTCCCATGCTGTAGCACTCGCCTTTTGGCGATTTGATACTCACCGAGCAAAACTTCATTTTTCTTCCAGTAAATAAGGGTTTTTATCATATCCTGTGGTTTGGTTTTCAGGAAAGCGCAGACGGATTCAATCGAACCCACATTCGGCGTATAAACTTCTTCTGGTTTTAATAGATTCCTCGACTCCCCTTCGATAAGCTCAGGATCGCTCGGAATGACAGAGGGGGCATCGACGGCGGCTTTTTCGATATTTGCGGCGTATGAGCCGTCTTCGGTATATACGATGACGTCTTCACCTGAGGGACATGGGATGGTGAACTGGTGCGAGCCGGAGCCGCCCATTTCGCCGGTTTCTGCTTCGACGATAACATAATCGAGCCCGCAGCGTTTGAAGATGCGCTTATAGGTCTCATACATATTCCAGTATTCTTTATCAAGGCATTCGGGGTTGGCGTGGAAACTGTATGCGTCTTTCATTATGAATTCCCGGCTGCGCAGAACGCCGAAGCGGGGGCGGAACTCGTCGCGGAATTTAAAGCTTATCTGGTAGAGATTAATCGGAAGCTGCTTATAGGATTTGATTTCGCCCGCGGCGACGCTCGTAACGACCTCTTCGGCGGTTGGGGCGAGCACGTTTTGCCTGCCGTGTCGGTCCTCGAAATGCGCCATTGTCGGGCCGTAATCGACATCGCGACCTGTCTGCTGCCACAGTTCAATCGGCTGAACCGAGGGCATAAGGATTTCCTGTGCGCCCGCCTTGTTCATCTCCTCGCGGACAATGCTTATCACCTTGAGCAGGCATCGCCAGCCCAGAGGCAGATAGGTATATGTGCCGCTGGCTAATTTACGCATAAGCCCGGCGCGAAGCATAAGTTTATGGCTCGGAATCTCCGCGTCGGCGGGGGCTTCCTTGACCGTCGGTATCAGCATTTTACTGTATCGCATAATTTTTTAGCCGCAGAGGTTAATTCTTTGTTTAGCCACAGAGACCACAGAGGACACAGAGAGATGACTTTATTTACAGTGTAAATCTGTGTTAATCCGTGTCTAACTATTTAAGGCACTGGTCGTGGTTTATAACGTAAAAAAGCGGGTGTTGCAAGGTTAAATCATCACAAAGCCGCCGGTAAGGGCCTGATTTCGTCCGGTAAATAGCGGGCGGGGAGTAAAATTTTCAGTATTGATACTGAAAATTGTGGTTGTTTTTGGGCTGTGGATGTGGTATATTTGCGCAATATGAAGGTTATCTGTGCGCAATATAAAGGTTATCGTGCCACAGAAGCCATTTTATTACAAAACGAAAAAATGGGGACACCGGAAAGGGCCAAAAGGAGAGTTTATTGATGAAGACCTGCAATGATTCAAACAAACATACCAGGGGACCTGCCCATCGTAGCTTTAGCGAAGATGGGTTTACGTTAGTTGAGCTGTTAGTGGTCATAGCGATAATTGCGCTGCTGATGGCTGTTTTGCTGCCGGCATTGAACAAGGCCAGGACCCAGGCGAAGCGAATTACGTGTTTGAACGGCCTCAAGCAGCTTGTGTTGGCCTGGATGACATACGCGGATAACTTTGACAGCAAACTTGTTAACGGCGGACAAGCCCCGATGCCTACGGGTGTGCAAATTGCAAAAGCAGAGCCGCTTTGGTGCACGTCTTACAATACACCGGCAGACCCGGGGTACGACTGGAACTGGACGCCGGATGTGTATTATAGCGGTATATTGACGTATAAAGAGAGAGAAGAGAAGCTAAAAAAGGGCGCTCTTTACAAATTTTGTCAGAACTTAAAGAGTTACAAATGTCCCGAGGGGGATAAAGATATGCACCGGACGTATATTATGTGCACCCCTATGAATGCGGCGTGGACGACGACGGTTGGAGGGACGATAGGGATAGGCGGTTACCCGTATAACAGGGTTGCAAAAAGAATGGGACAGATCAAAAAATCGAAAGAGAGGATTGTTTTTTTTGAGGAGAGGAAAATATCCCCCGATGCCTTCCAGGTTCCGATAGATTTTCCCACGACTGCGCTCTGCGATCCGGTAAACATTATGCACGGGGATGGCGGAAATTTCGGTATGGCCGACGGGCATGCTGAATATCATAAATACGAATGCGCGGCAACGATTGAATGGGCAAAAGGTGGTGCTGCACCTTCGAATTCAGATACCTGTTTTAGAGGGTTAGTCGCAGGAAAGCAGGGAGATTACAAGTGGCTGAAGAACGCTGTGTGGGGAGAGTAAGATAAACGACAGAAAAAATGCTTTTGAATCAGCAGTTTAGGGGCATATATCTTGGTTGATATATGCCCTGTTTTTTGGGGTTGATTATAGGCGGAGAAGGATTGATAATCTGTTAGTCGCAGAACACACGTAAGCAACCGGATTCAAAGATGGCAGTGATGAAAGCAGAAAAAGTTGAGATAAACAAAGGACCTGCCCATCGTAGCGCACGCGAAGATGGGTTTACCTTGGTCGAGCTTTTGGTCGTTATCGCGATAATTGCGTTATTAATGGCTGTTTTGCTGCCGGCACTGAACAAGGCCAGAACACAGGCGAAGCGTATTGTGTGTTTGAACGGTCTCAAGCAGCTTGTTACGGCCTGGATGGCATACGCGGATAACTCCGACAGCAAACTCGTTAACGGCGGACAACCTCCGAGTAATAATCCGTACCCAAGGGAACCATATTGGTGTACGCCTTTAGCACCCGTGCCTTTAACCGACGAGACCGGCACATATGCCTCAACAACAAGATATGACTGGGACCTGACTTTGCCATACGCAGAGAGAGTAAGTTTGATGAAGAGGGGTGCGCTTTATAAATATTGTCAGAACGTAAAAAGTTACCGATGTCCCGAGGCCGGGAAAGATGTACACCGGACGTATATTATACCAGAATCGATGAATGCATCTATGTATCCCAATCCAGGAGCGTATCACAACGAAGGGCAAATTATCAAGAGAATGGGACAGATAAAGAAATCGACTGAGAGGGTAGTGTTTTTCGAAGAAAAGAGAATATCCCCCGATGCTTTTATGTATCCTTATCTTACCTCTGGTACCTTAGCGTATTGGGATTCTGATATGCCTAATATTATGCACGGCGCTGGGGCGAATTTCGGGTTTGCCGACGGCCACGCCGATTATCATGCATGGGTGTGTGCGACGACATTGGAACTATGCAAACTTCTTAGTCCGCCGGCGTCATTTAACACTTACCTGACCAGGGCGATAACTGAATGCAGAAATGCTGATGGCAAGTGGATGGAATACGCGGTGTGGGGTGTAATGCCGCAGTAACATAAACGGCAGAGCGCGCGGGAAAACGACCGAAGCCGGAAAACGGATAGCGTAAGACCCTACTTCGCCAAAGGGCTTCCTCCTGCGTTAAAGCTACGGAGGACAAGCCGCAGGGCAGGCAGAGAACAAAGGACGCAGTGGTGGAAACAGAAAAAGTGGAAAGAAATAAAGCACCTGCCCATCGTAGCGCAAGCGAAGATGGGTTTACGCTGGTCGAGCTTTTGGTCGTTATCGCGATAATCGCGTTATTGATGGCTGTTTTAATCCCTGCTTTGACCAAGGCCAGAAGAACAACTAAGCGCATCGTTTGTATGAGCAATATGAGGCAGCTTCTGGCGGCGTGGATGTCATACGCCGAGAACAACGACGGCAAACTCGTCAACGGCGGGCAATGGACGGGTAATAATCCGTTCCCGATAGAACCGTATTGGTGCACGTCTTTTCACACAGCCGCCGACCCCGGCTACGACTGGAACATCGGGGGCGACTGGTATGGCATACAATATTGCACAGGCGGCACGCCGGTTCTGACTTATGAACAGAGGGTGGCAAAACTGATGAAAGGCGCTCTTTATCGGTATGTTCAAAATCCAAAGGTTTACCGGTGTTCGGAGGGCGAAAAAAACATACACCGGACGTATTCTATGGCGCTGTCTATGAATGCGCACAGTGACGGTGTCGGAACTGCTCACGAGGGAAAGGTATTTAAGAGGACGGGTGAGATTAAAAAATCTGGCGAGCGGCTGGTGTTTATAGAAGAGGTAAGAATGACGCCGGATGCACTGCAGATACTTGCTGACCAGGCCATATGGCAGCCGTATCCCGACTGGCCCGGCGTTATGCACGATACCGGGACGACTGTTGGAATGGCTGACGGGCATTGCGACTTTTGGAGATGGCAATGTAAGGAAATGATTGATTCGCTCAAAAAATCACCGCCGGCGCAGCCGAATACTGCGGCGTGCAAAAAGGACATTGTCAAATTTCAGGTAGCCGTATGGGGCGACACGCTTAAATATCGTCCCAACCCGTCGGATATGCCGTAATTTCAGGGGCTGGTGTTAAACGAAAAAATGGCCGCCTTACTACGTATAAAATGTTACGCAAGGCAAAGGACACAGTGGTGAAAACAAAAGACAAAGGATTTACATTGGTCGAGCTTTTGGTCGTTATCGCGATAATCGCGTTATTAATGGCTGTTCTGCTGCCGGCCCTGAACAAGGCCAGGACCCAGGCAAAGCGAATTGTGTGTTTGAGTAACCTGAAACAGCTTGCTGCGGCATGGATAGCATACGCCGAGAACAACGACGGCAAACTTGTTAACGGCGGACAACTCCCGCTGCCTGTGACAACGGCAGAAATCGCAAGGGCAGAACCTCTGTGGTGCACATCTTTTAACACAACCGCCGATCCCGGGTACGACTGGAGCTGGAAGGTATTTGGAGATTATCCAGGCGTATTGACGTACGCAGAAAGAGTAGGGAAGCTCAAGAAAGGTGCGCTTTTTAAATATGCCGCGAACGTAAAGCTTTACCGCTGTCCGGAGGCTGAAAAAGACATGCACCGGACGTATGTTATGCCCGAATCTATGAATGCGCAATGGGGGCGGCCTCCTTTCCATGTCGAAGGCGCAGTGGCAAAGAGGATAGGGGAGATTAAAAAATCGAAAGAGAGGATTGTGTTTTTAGAGGAGAGGAGACTATCGGGCGACACTTTCGTATTTCCGTATAAAACAACAGATGACGGAGTGGTGCCCCATCTTTATTGGGACGGCGATTTGCCGAACGTCATGCATGGAAACGGGGCTAATTTCGGTTTTGCCGACGGCCACGCCGATTATCATAAATGGGAGTGCGCGACAACATTGGAATTATCTAAACTTACTGCGGCAAATTATGATGTCTACTGGAGCAGGGCTGTGACTGAATGCAAAAACGTTGACGCCAAGTGGATGGAAAACGCAGTGTGGGGCGTGTCGGTGCGGTAACATAGACGACAGGGAAAATTCAGCTTTTGGTTCAGCGGTTAAAGGGCGTATATCGTGAGGATGTATGCCCTGTTTTTTTGGTTGATTATCGATAGGGCAGGGTTGATAATCTAAATCAGCGTTCAGCGTACAGTGAGGCGGTAAAACGAAAGGAAATAAGTAATGGCGCACAGATATATAAGTGAGATAGCACCCGGCGAGGTAATTGATGACATCTACCTTGTGAGAGAGCCGATTCTGCGGAGCACGTCGCGTGGTGATTTTTATATCGCGATGTTCCTCTGCGACAGGACGGGACAGTTGAACGGCCGGATATGGCAGGCAAGCGAGGCGATGTATAGCGAGCTGCCAAAGCCTGGGTTTGTGCGGATAAAGGGCAGGAGCGAGGTATATCAGAGCAGCTTACAGGTGGTGGTGAATAATATAAGCGTCATCGATTCGAGTAAGGTTAGTATTGATGACTATCTTGCTCACACGGATAAAGACGTGGACAAGATGCACGCGGAAATCAAGCGTATTGTGGGCGGGGTGAAAAATAAGCAGTTGAAGGCGATTGTTGATGCGTTCCTGGCGGACGAAAAGCTGATGAAGAGTTTTTGCCGCTGTCCGGGCGGTATGTCGATGCACCACGACTGCATCGGGGGGCTTTTGGAGCATACATGGAATATGCTGAGGGCTGCTTCGGTGCTCCTGCCTTTGTACCCGCAGGTGCAGGCGGATTTGGTGCTGGCGGGGATTTTTATTCACGATATGGGCAAGACCGAGGAGCTTACCTACGATACGGCTTTTTCATACACCGATTCAGGACAGCTCATTGGCCATATAACCAAGACGATTATTATGCTGCACAAAAAGGCGGACGCACTGGTGGCCAAAGGCGTGCAGATTGACGGGGCGATTTTGGATTCGCTGGGGCATATCATTTTGTCGCATCACGGGGAGTACGAGTTCGGCTCGCCCAAGCTGCCCGCTACAGCCGAGGCGTTTATGGTCTGCTATATCGATGACCTCGATGCCAAAATGAACCAGGTTGCTCGGCTGATTGAGGGTGAGCCGGGTGATTCCAACTGGACCGGCTGGCAAAAACCGCTCGAAACCAAGCTTTACCGCAAGCGGATTGAGCAGTGAAGACAATTACTAAATCACGCAAGTCGTTTGCCGACAAGAGAATACAATAGATAGTTTTTTATTTTAACAGGACGAATTTTCTTTACATTTGAACACGGGGTGCGTAGAATCCCTGTCGATGATATAAGCAGGGACATCTTTGTTTGCATATCGGCTTTACCATGTTAATTAGGTAGTCGTTGGGAAATAAAAAGACAAACATCCAACATTATCAACTTAATTTTGGAGGCGCAAAAAATGAACTGGAACGAACTTGTAGCGGACCCGATACGCCAAATGCTGGCGAAGATACTGGCTTATCTTCCAATCCTGCTTGGCGCGTTAATCATCCTGATAGTCGGCTGGATTGTGGCCAAGCTAATCAGACGGGGGATTGACTTGC
>JBFZBL010000226.1:0-14746 GCA_041308485.1 Phycisphaerae bacterium
TTACTCTTCCTTCATCGACGAAGACAAGCTGCGAGAAAGATTTTTTAATCTGGCTGAGGGTCTTTTTCCATGGTCCTGCCGGGACCGCGGTTGAACTTCTTCCATCGGGGCGTCCATTTGCTGCATCGACAACAGTGTATGTAATCATTTCGCCTTTATTACCTGTTGGACAACGGTAGATTTTGTAATCTCTCATATATTTCCACAGAGCACCGGTAGTAATGGCACATTTTTTGCCACAATCGTATCTTGCGCCATAGGCATCGCCAATCCAAGGGAGTTCTTTTGCATGATAAAGATCAGATGAGCCTGGCGCCACAGCTTTACAGTGATTTTCATCTGAGGGGCATTCCGGGCAGATACCAGCCGCTGATGGATCTGACGACGAGGCGCCGTTGACGAGTTTATCGTTATTGGCCTCGGCATAAGTCATCCAGGCAAGGGTCAGCTGCTTGAGGTTGCTGAGGCAGACGGCACGCTTGCCCTGTTCGCGTACCTTGTTGAGGGCGGGCAGCAGCACGGCCATAAGAAGCGCGATAATCGCGATAACAACAAGCAATTCTACGAGTGTAAACCCGTCTTCGTCCCTCAGGGACTTCGCCGTGACAAGTGCCTTATGTCTTTTCATAATCCAACCCCATATATTCGGGCGTGAGGTTCTTTAAACCATCAATAGTATCATATCTGCCGCCATTTTGCAAGGAGAGATTTTATCGAAAGCTTGACGCAATACGTACTCCTTTCCGGGACTGGGAGTGGTGAATTCGTAGTTTTTTTCACTCATAATTCGTTCGTGTATTTCAGCCAGTAGTCACAGAAAATTTTCAGGTCGTAGATGTCAACGTCGCTGTCTTCGTCGAGCGATATGAAAGGATTTTCAGTCAGCCATGCATTGGCGAATATGGCGAAATCGAGAAAATTGACAAAATTGTCAAAGTTGTAGTCTGGGAAATATATGCCGCCACAATATGGCACTTCATCTGCGCCAATATCAACTTGGGCACACATCACTCGCAGTTGATTATCTATATCATAAGTCCAATAAACGGCGTTATTGTCTCCGGCGTTGATGCATTGCGAACCGACGCCGATATGATAATCATCCGTAAAATTGGGGTCGTTATTAATGTTGCCGCCGAGATTGTTGCCGATTATGTTTGTATCAGGATTATTTTCGTCATCGATTATATTATCGTCGTAGACATAGTTGGCGTCTGTGTTGGTACTCTCAATATCACAATTGCGAAGATTTATTGAGAATGGGTACGAGTATAAGGAATATATTTGGTGATGACGCTGGTAATTAGGAGTGTCTTCAGTATCGGCATTTCCCCAGAAGATACAGTTTGTGACATTTACCGGGCCTCCTTCGAAATAAGCGCCGCCGCCCAATCCATTTGCCTCGTTGTTCCTTATAGTGCAATTATACAAACAAAAAGCGTTACCATTCAGATATACGCCTCCACCGTCTCCGCTGGTTTTGTTTTCATTTATAACGCAATTTATAATGTTGGAATCATAAACTTTGATGCCTCCACCATACCATGTTGTGTTATTGCCCCGGATTATGCAATGCTCGAGACATGTTGAGCCATTGACACCGCCACCAGCATTGTATGCATAGTTGTTTTCTATCTTGCAATTTTTGATAAAAGCACTACTGCTGCCGCTACACTCGATTCCCCCACCATTATTACCCGCTATATTGCCTGTGATGTTGCAGTCCTCAATCCGGGCCATAGAACTAGTGCAGTATATACCGCCTCCCATATCTAAGGCAGCATTTCCAATTAAGTTGCATCTGCTCACAAGCATCGTATTATCGGTTGAATTCCATGCGATACCTCCGCCATAGACGTTGCCTCCATAAACGAGACCATTTCCCGCAATATTGCAACTATTGACCATGAGGTCGAGATTGACAACCCTCTCTTCGCTTCCTGCGACAGATATTCCACCTCCTCCGAAGTTGGAAATTGCTGAATTATTTACTTGTAAAGTGCCACTCGCTGGATAATTTCCGATACCGATGCCGATGTATTCTGTTTGGACACCAGAGATTGTACAATCATTAATTTCTACATTTACATCGTAACTCAAAACAATGCCGGCACCATTGAAGTCGGGCATTTGACAGGATTGGATAACTAACTTGGCATTGGCGTTAAAGATGTCAATTCCATGATAACCATCCTTCCAGCCAACCAGATTACAATCCTTAATTAAAGGGCTGGAATTATTACATACAATTCCAGTTTTATATTCTGTACTTATAGTTTCTTCGGGACGAGGGCTACAATAGATGGTCAAACCGATAAGTTGGCAGCCGTTTCCTTCGCTGTTTGTTATCTGGCAGGGAGGCCAATAATCGCCGATTAAGGGATTAAACTGAAAAGGACGATAACCAGACAGAATTACCTCTCCGGATGTATTTGGGTCTTTCTTGTATATTATGTTTCTCCCGTCTGGATATATAACAGCCCAAAGAAAACCTTGTTCGTAAAACGCACCAGAATATAATCCAGGTGCCATTAATATTGTGTCGCCGGATTGAGCCTCTCCTTGGATTTCATGAAAGTTATATGGATCAGCGGTATATTCGGCTCCCCATAATGGCGTTGAGGTAATTAAAACGATGAGCAAAATAATATGGTGTGTTTTCATAATAACTCTCTTTTCTGATTTATTAAAAATGGGTTTGAGATAAGATACTATATTTATGGGAAACGGGGTGAAGAAAGACTCTTGGTTGCCGGGTGGATACATTCCTGGATTCGAGTGTGAGCATATTTCTAATTCCCTGCTTAACTGTCAGGTGTCGCCAGTTTTGTCACGGAACAGAGTCATAATATAAACTAAAAGGCAAAAAGATGTCAAGAACAAAATTGTTGCTCTCTAAAGGAGTGCTTTTTGGCGGGGAAGGCTTATCCTTTATGGAGGAAGGGATTGTGTTTATTATTTGTATGAGCAGACAAATATCATATCGCTCATATTAACAAGTCATGAACCTTCGAGTTGCTTAAATTGAGTCTGCTTGTTACTCTGCCGGTGCGTAATGGCAATTTCCCCCGCCTACGGTCGCAGGAGGCCTGTAAAGTAATGATTTGCCCCAGGTGCCAAACTGCACCTTGTAGAGGTCTTCCATGCCGGCACAGGTTTGCGGCTGATAGTTATATATATTATCTTTTCCGGCCTTAAGGGTTTCGGGCGCCTTCCACATTAAGCGTCCCGCGTGGCCGTCGGCGTAAGAGACATCCGTTCCGTTGCCGTGCCTTGCCATCGGCGGGTCAAACCAGTTCGGGGCATTGGTATAGACCGCGTAACTATCCGGACTTAATGTGCCCTCGTCGATGAATACCATTCTCATCGACGCGCCTCTTATTTGATTGAGGTACTTAACCATCACTGTTTTAGCGTTGTTTCCACTATTAGGTGCTAGATTCCAATACCATTTGCCGTTCATCGAATCGAGTATGGGGTATGTAATAAGAGCATTTTTTTCGCCTGTCGGACAACGGTAGATTTTTTCATTCTGGGCATATTTCCAGAGTGCCCCTGTCTGCATAGCGCATTTCTGGTTGCACAAATCAGCGGGTCTGTATACGCCGCCAACCGATTCAACAGCGTACCCAATCCATGGTAATTCATTTTGATGCATGGTATACCAGTCTACGTTACCGGGAAGGGGCAGTGAGGCCGCAGCATTAGTTCCGGAAGGACAACCAAGTGCGGGTGGACAGACAATATTAGCTGGGGCAGGATATGTGGCAGCTGCGCCATTAACGAGTTTTTCGTTGTTCGCCGATGCGTAATTCATCCAGCCGAGGGTTAGTTGCTTGAGGTTGTTAAGGCAGACGACGCGCTTGCCCTGTTCACGGGCCTTGGAAAGCGCCGGCATCAGGACAGCCATAAGAAGGGCTATGATTGCGATAACAACAAGCAGCTCTACAAGGGTAAATCCGACTTCGTCCCTAAGGGACTTCGCCGTGACAAGTGCTTTTCTTCTGTTCATGAGCCAACTCCATATATTATTATGGTGCGAGGTTCTTTTACCAACTCAAATATACCATATTCGCAGACAGGGTTCAATAGGGAATTTTGCCTGCGGGAGAAGATTTGACCTGCCGGCGAGGGGGGGTATAATGCTAACAGATTATCAGTATATCAGGAAATCAGATTATCAGGTAGTGGGTATCGGGATAACAGGTTATCAGGTGTTGTCCATTCCCCTGATTTTCTGATTTCTGATGCCCTGCACCCTGATTACCTGATTTTCTCGGCGAGCTGCGTGATGGCGTGAGCCTTCCTTTATGGGAGTGGCTATAATGAGATATTCTCTGCGGCAATAAATAAACAGAGGCGAGCGATTATGGGCGGTAAATTTGTGCGTGCGATTTTTCCGGGGTCTTTTGACCCGATTACAAACGGGCATTTGGACGTAATAAACCGTGGTTTGAAGCTTTTTGACGAGCTGATAGTGGCGGTGGGCAGAAGTCCGCTTAAAGACCAGCTTTTCACCCCCGGCGAGCGCGTTGAAATGATAGCGGAGCTTGTAAAGGACCTGCCCGGGGTATCGGTCGAGGGTTTCGACGGGCTGACGGTGGAATATGCGAGGCAGAAAAAGGCCAGCATCATACTGCGCGGGTTGCGCAGCCTGACGGACGTGAATTATGAATTTGAGCTTGCGATGACCAACCGGTCAGTTACGGGGATAGAGACGATATTTGTGATGACGACCGAGCAATACGGCTTTATCAGCTCGACCCTGGTTCGTCAGGTGGCGTCGCTTGGGGGGGATATCTCTAATTTAGTGCCTGAGAATGTATATCGCCGATTGCGGGAACGATTCAAGAAACAATAGGCAAATTGGCGAAACATAGTTAAGGGCGGCTTTTAAGGCAAGGATGCTGCCTGCCGTTCAAGGATTGGTTTTTTGAGGTTTAAACGTGTTTACGATTGGAGTCGAAACGCAATTCAAGGCCTGGCACAGCGTTCCTTTGCCGGACGGGACAAAAGAGCCGGAACATGAGCATTTCTGGGCGGTGGATGTTGAGGTCAGCAGTGATTTGCCGGACAATAACGGGATGGTGATGGAGTTCGCTCAGCTCAAATCGCGGGTTACGGAAATAACCTCCAATCTCCATGAGACGGTCCTCAACGAGACGGATTATTTCCGCAGCAAGTGCCCATCGGCGGAGAATGTGGCGGTGTATATTTACGACCGGCTTGAGCCGACGATGCCCAAAAATATTCTGCTCAAAAGCGTTAAGGTCAGCGAGCAGGTGGGCTGCTGGGCGATTTACAGCAAAAAATAGCATAGAGTTTGAGGTTTTACGCCGACAAACGACGCTCCGCGTCGATTTGGATATTGAGCAGGGCGGGGAAATTGACGATTTATTCAGCACTGGTGTGGTATAATAATATCAGTTTAAATCGAGGCGATTATGCAGTGTGAAGTTTGCCAGAGTAAAGAGGCGACGATACATCTGACGGAGATAACCGACGGCATCCGGACGGAGATGCATCTCTGCGAGCAGTGCGCGCAGGAGCAGGGCGTGGGGACAAAAAACTATATCCCCCTCAATGAGCTTTTAAGCAGCCTGCTTTCGGTAGGGCCGAAGGGTGAGGAGCCGGCCCAACCCGTTGAGAGCGAGCCGGTATGCCCGCACTGCGGCTACACGCTCGATAAGTTCCGGGAGAAAGCGGTACTCGGCTGCCCCAATGATTACGAGGTTTTCGAGAAACAGCTTTCGCCCCTGATAAAAAAGGCGCATGACGGCGCGACGTGCCACTGCGGCAAAGTGCCGGCGAGGACCCCGACGGATTCCAAAAAACAATTAGAGATTGCCCGGCTGCGGCAGCAGCTCGATGAGGCGGTGCGAAAAGAAGATTATGAGCTGGCCGCGAAACTGCGGGACAAGCTCAGTGAACTTACATAAAATGTCTTGCTGCTATGAAACTGACTGAAATAAGCGGGAATATCAACGAATGGTTCAGCGGGGAAGGGCCTCTCTCGGATGTGGTAATTTCATCGCGAGTTCGACTTGCCAGAAATCTCGCGGGACACAGGTTTTTGGCCGTCTGCACGGCGACCGAAAAAGGCGAAATATTGAGAAAACTCAAGGATGTTTTGATGGAGCTCGATCTCGGCGATGAGGTGTTTTACATCGGTGTTGACAAAGTGCCTGCGCTGGAAAAGCGGTTCCTTGTAGAGAGGCATCTCATCAGCCAGCATCACGCCTTCGGCAAAGGCCCGCGAGGCGCGGTGATTGCCAGGCGGGAATTTTTCACCGCGATGATTAACGAGGAAGACCACCTGCGCCTGCAGGTGTTAAAGGCCGGCTGCCAGTTGCCCGCCTGCATCGAGCAGATTAACCGCATCGATGATTTGATTGAGCAGAAGGTCGAATACGCCTTCAGTCCCAAGTACGGCTATCTTACCGCCTGCCCCACGAATCTCGGGACAGGAATAAGGGTTTCGGTTATGCTTCATCTGCCCGCGCTGAAAATGACGGGCCATATTGAAAAATTTCTCAACGCCACAAAGGCGCTTGGTCTGGCAGTACGGGGACTTTTCGGCGAAGGCACCGAGGCAGCGGGAGATTTTTATCAGCTCTCGAACCAGATAACTTTAGGCGTCCGCGAGGGTGATATTGTTACCCAGTTCGAAAAAACGATTATCCCTGAAATTGTGGAATATGAGCACGCGGCCCGCGCGCAATTACTTTCCCATGAATCAAGTCTGCTTGACGACAAAATATCGCGAGCCCTTGCCTTGTTGAAAAACGCTAACCTGATAAGCTCTCAGGAAGCGCTGTTTCTGCTCAGTCACGTTCGGCTTGGGCTTAATATGCGCAAACATCAGGGCGCATCGACGCCCGCAATCGACCGGCTTTGTGCGCTGGGTAATGATATCGGCGGCGCAGGCGCAAGCGACCGGCTGTCGATTGCCACGGTAAATCGCCTCTTTTTACTTACTCTGCCCGCCCATTTGCAGATGAACTACGGCAAGGAGCTTGATTCGACCCACCGCGACGCCCTCCGCGCCCAAATCATCCGCTCGGCCCTTAACGGCTAAGCGGTGTCCCTGACTGCCGTTATCGCCTGCCAAAATGGCAAAAACATATATAGCTTTGTCTTGCCTGATAACTGTAACTTCTTTATTTTAATATGGTTATGGCGTATTGACCTCCTGTTCGACCTTTGGCACAGCGTTTGCAACTCTATCAGCAGAACAAAATGTATTGCGCATAAGCGATAAATAGAAAGGGAGCTAAATATGGCTACGAACAAGATAATAGGAATTGATTTGGGGACGACAAACTCGGTGGTTGCGGTAATGGAAGGTAATTCGCCGAAGGTCCTGATTAACTCATCCGGCTCACGGCTGACGCCTTCGGTTGTCGGCTTCACAGACAAGGGCGAACGCTTAATCGGCCAGATTGCAAAACACCAGCAGGTAACCAATCCTGAGCATACGGTTTTCTCAATCAAACGGTTTATGGGCAGACGACACAACGAAGTCGGGAGCGAGGAAAAAATTGTGCCTTATAAAATCGTGGGCAATCCCGATGAGCTGGTCAAGGTCAACGTCCGCGGCAAGGAATATACTCCTCCGGAAATATCCGCGATGATTCTGCAGGATTTGAAAAAGACCGCGGAAGATTACCTCGGCGAACAGGTTGAGCGCGCGGTTATTACCGTCCCGGCGTATTTCAACGATGCCCAGAGACAGGCGACCAAAGACGCCGGCGCAATCGCAGGCCTGAAGGTCGAGCGAATTATCAATGAGCCGACGGCGGCCGCGCTTGCTTACGGCGTAGATAAACAGAAAAATGAAAAAGTTGCCGTTTTCGATTTCGGCGGCGGCACGTTTGATATTTCGATACTCGATATAGGCGGTTTCGAGGATAAAAGCGGCGTCATAGAGGTATTGAGTACAAATGGCGATACGCATCTGGGTGGCGATGACCTCGACGCAGTTATGATTAATTACATTGCCGAGGAGTTCAGAAAGAAAGAAGGCATTGACCTCCGCAAAGATCCGATGTCGCATCAGAGAATCAAAGAAGCGGCCGAAAAGGCCAAATGTGAGTTGAGTACCCAGTTGGAATCGACAGTGAATCTGCCGTTTATCACCGCGGACGCCTCCGGCCCGAAGCATTTGCAGATGACGATTACCCGTAGCACGTTTGAGGCGTTGTGCGAACCGGTATTCGACCGGCTGAAAAACCCCTGCCTCAAGGCGATACAGGACGCCAAACTGGCGAACAAGGATATCGCGGAAGTTCTGCTTGTCGGCGGCTCGACAAGAATCCCGAAGGTTCAGCAGATTGCTCGCGAGCTTTTCCAGAAGGAGCCCAACAGGAGTTTGAATCCTGATGAGGTAGTGGCGATGGGTGCGGCTGTTCAGGGCGCGGTCCTTGCGGGCGACACAGGGATGAAAGATATTCTACTGCTCGATGTAACGCCTCTTTCATTAGGCGTTGAGACACTTGGCGGCGTTATGACAAAGCTCATCGACCGCAACACCACGATACCCACCAGCAAGACCGAAATATTCTCGACCGCCGCGGACAACCAGACAACAGTTGATATTCACATCCTGCAGGGCGAGCGCGAGTTCGCCGGCGATAACCGTTCGCTTGGCAGGTTCCAGCTTACCGGTTTGCCGTCAGCGCCGAGGGGCATCCCGCAGATTGAGGTTGCTTTTAATATCGACGCAAACGGAATTTTGAACGTCTCGGCCAAAGACCTGGCGACAAGCAAGCAGCAGTCGATTGAGATTAAATCAAGCTCCGGCATAAGCGACCAGGACATCGACCGGATGAAGAAGGATGCCGAATCGCACGCCGAGGAAGACAAAAAGAAACGAGAGGTCGTGGATTTGAAAAATCAGTCAGACCAGTTGATTTACGTGACGGAAAAAACGCTCAAGGAACACGGCAGCAAGGTTTCGGGTGACACTCGCGGCAAAATTGAGAGTGCGGTCAATAATCTAAAGGAAGTTGCCAAGGGTAATGACGCAGACGCGATAAGAAAGGCGATTGATAACCTCAATACCACAAGTCAGGAACTCAGCAAGACGCTGTATGAGGAAGCCGCTAAGAAAACCGCCGGAGGCAAAGGCCAGCCCGGCCCGTCTCCACAGGATGCGCCGCCTCCGCCTGCCGAAGGTGAAGTCCGCAGAAAAGGCGGCGACGATGTAATCGATGCCGAATTTGAGGCGAAAGATAAAAAATAAGAGCGTAAACGAACACAGGGCATAAAGACCATGAGCGCAAGTGTTTAACTTGCGCTCTTTTTATTTTCCAATGCAGAAGCGGGAGAAGATTCGGTCGAGAACCTGTTCGTCGATGTTGTGCTGCTCGATGTTGCTTAGCTGGTTATAGGCGGTTCTGAGCATCATAGCGGCCAGTTCCTCGCTGCCTGCCTTGATTTCCTTTTCGGCCTGGACGATATCGTGAATAGCGTTGTTTAGGGATTGTCTGTGCCTTGTGGTAAGTGCGACGGCGTCTTTTGTGTGGCTGGTTGTTTCGGTGATTACATGGTTGGCGATTTCGGTTTTAAGTTTATCGAGGCCTGCGTTGTTATGCGCGGAGACAGGAAGGGAATCGCAGCCGAAGAGTGTTCTTAGTTTTGAGAGCCGTTCAGCCCAATCCTTTTCCGAAAGCAAATCCGTTTTTGTGGCGATGGATATAAGTGTTTTCGGCTGTATCAATTGAAGCACTGCCAAATCTTCAACCCAGTTATCTTTTGCGATATCGACGCAGAAGACGACTACCGCGGCGTTTTTAATCGTCTCGATTGCGGCCTGCTGGGCGAGTTCGTCGAGTATATTTTCGGATTTTACTATTAGACCAGCGCAATCAAATAAGATACAGCGACAGCCGGCCAGTTCAAATTCTCCCGTAAGGACATCGCGGGTGGTTTTTCGCTGGTGTGAGACGATGCTGCGTTGTCTGCCAAGCAATTTATTGAGCAGCGTGCTTTTACCTGCGTTTGGCGCACCAGCAATTCCCACGGCGGGCAAATCAATGGTTGATTCGCAGCGTATTGAGCCGGCGAGAAGGTCATTGAGTCGGCTTACTGCCTCGTTCAATTTGGTGATTATGTCTGCTTTATTGGCGGGGGGAATATCTTCAGTGCTGAAATCGAGATTCGCTTCGAGCCGGCTCAAGATATCCAGAATTGATTCGCGAATTGATTTGGACAAGTATCCTAATCGGCCCGCCAACAGGTTTTCCGCGGCGGCAAGCTGAAAAGTGTTCGAGGCGGTAATAACTTCGTTTACGGCCTCCGCCTGCGCGAGGTCCATTTTATTATTCAGGTATGCCCTCGCTGTAAATTCGCCCGCAAAGGCCGCCCGTGCGCCAAGCGATAATAATTTTTCCATCAACGCCTCGGTGATTGCCTGATTTACCCATAAGTGGATTTCAGCGAGGTCGTCTCCCGTGTAAGAATGCGGCTGGCGAAACAAATACACAACGCAGTCAAAATTCAGTATTTTGCCTGCGGTGATTCCTGGATTACCGGAAACTTCAGGCGTGAGAATTTGATTCAGAATGTTAATCGTATCAGGACCTGCTAAACGAACAATCACCCGATGGTCATTGCTCGGCGAACTGATTGCTGCGATTGTATCATTAGAGTTATACACATTAACTGACCGCTATACGTCATCCGCTACCCGCTATACGCTGCTCTCTACATTTTAAAAAACGGTTTCGGCTTAGGCTTTTTGACTTTGCCGCCTGTTTTACTCGTTACGGGGACGAGGTTTTCCGCCTGAAGTTGTTCCTGTTTATCAATGTGTTTTTTGATGAAGTATTGCTCAAGGACCCCGCCGAAAACGCTGGCCATAATGTAAAGGTTCAAACCTGATGGCGAGGTGTACAGCATCAGCGGGAACATCACGGGCATCATAAACATCATAATTTTCTGCTGCTGCGCGGTCTGCGGGTCGGCTGCGGCCTGAGCGGGCATAAGTTTTTGCTGGAGGTAAAACGCCACGCCCATCAGAATCGGCAGGAGGTTGAATGAGTCAAGCGTGCCTAACAGGGGCAGTACTACCGCCTTGAATCTGAACAGTGCGTCCGGTGCCGAAAGGTCCGTAATCCAGAAGGGCAGGAATTGTGCGCCTCGAAGGTCAATACTGGCGTAAACTGCGCCGTACAGGGCAATCCAGATGGGCATCTGGACCATTGTCGGCAGCATACCCATAACCGCGGCGGAGTGAGATACGCCGTATTTTTTCTGCACCTCGCCGAGTCGGCGATTCATCTCCATTAAATTTTTGCCGTATTCTTTCCTTATCGCCTGCACTTCGGGCAAGGCGTTAAACTTCGCGTATTTGCTCATCGACACCTGGCTTAGCCGGGTGAGCGGGTGGAGAATCAGCCGGACAATCAGGACGAGGATGATGATTACGATGCCGTAATTTGGGATAAACGAGTACAGCCATTTCATCGTCCACAGAATTCCGAAGGCCAGCGGATGAATGATAGCGACCGGGCAGCAGCAGGCCATAAAGTCCATTGTGTGTACGAAGCCGAGGTTTTGATACATCGGGTATTTGTCGAACAGAGATTTGTCCTTTGGGCCGAGGAATAGCTTGAAATGGAATGTTTTATTGCCCGCCGGCGCAAGTGTTACGGTTGTGGTTTTGAGATTGATGCCGATTGTTTCCTCGCTGCTGTCGGGATTTGCGCACCAGCCGGATTTATCGGTTATCCAGTTGCAGAAATTCATGTTCGCGTCAGGCGTTGGAATAACAATAGCAGCGAAATATTTGCAGGTAATTGCCGCCCAGAGAAATCCTGTGTTATGCTGATTTAACTGGCGGTCTTCCGGTGTCGTCGCTTTTTTGAGTTTGTTTATATCGAGGAAGGTGCTTACGATTTCACCTTTGTTATCTCTGAATGCTGCGATAGCTCTTCTTGGGTCGGTTCTCGGGTCGTCTCTTTTTATGCCGACCGGGCCAGACATATCAAAGCGAGGGATTTTTTGCTCTTTTGAAGAGAGGTTCTCGATTGTTATATTACAATCGACGTGATAGATACCTGCTTGGATGGTGTAAGTTTTGGTTACTTTAAAATTCGGTTCCCAAATCGCTTCAAAAACAGCCGTCTGGAACCTTTCATTTTGTATAACGTCTATAACTTTCCAGTCGAGTGATTTCTTTTTTGTCATGTCCAGTGGATCGCCCATCGAGAAAACCTTTGAGCCATCTGGTCTAGTTACAGGAGAAAGTATCACAAGCGGCTGGGGATTTTTGCGGTTGAGGTCACTGAATTCACTCAGTTTGACGTCACTGATAGCAGCGCCTTGTGAAGTGAAGTCAATAAGAAATTTGTAGCCCGTGTTCGGGTCAAGTGAGCCGAGGGTAATGGTTTTGGGTTCTCCGCCGACCGCGCTGAAGGCCGGTTGTGGGGCCGCCTGCATGGAAGGAGCTTCTTCGGCTGCAAGGGTTATGCAGGGCGAACAAAAAACAGTTAAAACAACCGCCAAAATGATTTTGAATCTCATATTACGTTCTCTTATCTTCCTTCTGCGAGCCGGTCGGCGTTGAAGGTATCAAGCTGGCCCAGCGCCTTGATTTTTTCGGCAGTGGTTTTGTAATCGTATTCGAGGCGGACAAAATGCACCTCGTTTTCCTCGACGTAAACATAGCTGGTGCGGTTGTCGCGGTCCCTCGGCTGGCCGACCGAGCCGATATTGATAATTGCCTTTTCCTCTTCGACAATCGGATAAACGTTGCCTAATTCGCTCGGCAGATAGAAATCAGGCTCGTCGAGGAATACGCCCGGCAGATGTGTGTGGCCTACGAAGCAGATGTGCTTGACACGCTCGAAAAGCAGGCGGACTTTTACGGGGTTGGTGTAAACGTCGTCGGGGAAAATATACTCGTTGATTGGCCTGCGCGGCGAGGCGTGGATGAAGTCGATTGAGGCGGCGACGTCGCCGAGTTTTGCCTTGACCGAGCGCCGCATAGGGAGTTTACCTAAAAATTCCCAGCGGTTATCTCTTGCCTGCTTGTCCGGCTCGCCTTCGAGATTGAAACGGGTCCAGAAGCTGGCCTGTTCCGCGCCGTAGTTGAAATTTGTCGGCTCGTAGAGGGTGGCGTAATCATGATTGCCCAGGACGCACCATTTGGTCTTGTCGATAACCAGGTCAAGGCATTCGCGCGGATTGGCGCCGTAGCCGATGACGTCGCCGAGGCAGTAAATGGTCTTAATGCCACGGTTTTCGATGTCCGCCAGCACCGTCGTCAACGCCTCGATATTCGAATGTATGTCGCTTATTATTGCAAACATAGTTAACTCACGCTCAGTTATCTTTTTATGCCGAGGATGGCATAACGCAAAGGTAAATTCATAACAGAAAAAGTGTCAAAAGGCCAGAGTATTTGTTGGTTTTTTGCGAATGTTTTGGGGCCCTCTGCGAGGATTCTATTGGGTTGCTTTGAATTTTGCCGATGATATAATACCCGGACATAATACGATACTACGATAAGGGGATTATCTTGGCTGATACGAATTTGCTCGAAGCAGACGGATTAGTGAAAAAATATTCCGGCAGGGCCGTGGTCAACGGCATATCCATTGCAATCGCGCATCGCAGCATCGTGGGCCTGCTTGGCCGAAACGGCGCGGGCAAAACTACCACTTTCAGAATGATTATGGGGATGATAATCCCCACTGCGGGCAAGGTTGTCTTCGAAGGTAATGACATCACGGAACTGCCGATGTACAAAAGGGCGCGTCTCGGCATCGGCTATCTTTCACAGGAGCCCAGCATATTCCAGCGGCTCAGTGTCCGCGATAATCTTTACGCCATTCTCGAAACAATGGCCATTACAAAACAGCATAGAGACAGCCGCGCCGACGAATTGATTGAGCGTTTCGGCCTGACCGAAGTGGCCGACAGCGAAGGGCGATTCCTCTCCGGCGGCGAACGCAGAAAACTTGAAATCGCCCGCGCTATGGTAACGGAGCCCTCACTGATTTTGCTCGATGAACCCTTTAGCGGCGTTGACCCCATCACCGTCCAGGAACTGCAGAACGACATTCGTCATCTTGTTGCCTCCGGCGTAAGCATCCTGATTACAGACCACAATGTCGAAAGAACCCTCGAAGTCGTCGATAAGGCCTATATCATCGATCACGGCAAGGTCCTGGCTGAAGGAACCCCCGCTCAAGTTGTTCAGAATGAAATCGTCAGAAAAGCGTATTTAGGTAATAGTTTCAAAGGCGATGAGTTTGATTGAAGAATCAGGATGACGATTGATATTGAAAAATGTTGTATAACGCATTACCCGGCGAATGTACTGGGCAAACCCTCGCAGCCGGTGGAGAAAATCGACGATACTATTCGCCGGCTGGTTGTCAAAATGACGGACCTTATGGTGGAGCTTAAAGGCGTTGGTTTCGCGGCCCCGCAGGCGGGTGTGCCATTACGCCTCTTTATCATTTCCCTCGATGGTAGCAGAGATAAAGTCCGCGTTTATGTCAATCCGACGGTCAAGGGCGAAGGCCCGATTGTGGAAAACGAAGAGGGGTGTCTGTCTGTCCCGGGCGTATTCACAAAAATCAAACGGTACAGTCAGGCGACCGTTACCGCCACCGACCTCGATGGCAAACCATTTACCGACCGGGGTGAAGGACTTTACGCCCGCGCTTTACAGCATGAGTTCGACCACATCGAGGGCGTTACGATTGTTAATCGTATGCCGACGATAGCCCGC
>JBFZBL010000227.1:0-12148 GCA_041308485.1 Phycisphaerae bacterium
ATTGAAGCCGCGGCGATGCCGCAGACAAAGCGGTAATAGAAAAATCGTTGAAATTAAGCAGCGATTCAATCGTAAGACCTTTGATAATAGACACTTACAAGCTAATAAAAAATTTACAAAAAACAGGCAAAATCGCTTGCAAAAAAAGCCCGAATTGGCGTATAATAAATGATGAAAAGTGAATAGTTCTTTTCTTCCAATAAGGTTTTGGTTTCTGTAGGGCAGCGGAAATCTAAATAACTGTGTAATATTTTACCACTGTCTTACAATAGCCGGAGCGAGTAGCTCCGGCTTTTTTATTTGATAAAATACTCCTCTATGGTCAATAATTTGCTTTATGGCCAGAGTATTTCAGTGCGCCACTGCTGCCCCAGCACAGCGAAATCCTGGAAATTAACAATTTCCTCTCCTGGTACGACAGACCCCTTGAGATTGGCTTTCTGTGCAATAGAAGTCATCGGTATTATACGACAATAACCGCCGTCACTTGTTAGGTAGGCTACTTCCTCCGCAGACAGGCAATAGTCATAGACCTGAAAGTCGTCAATATAACCTGCCCACATACCCCAGTTCAAGCCACGTGTGCCGATACGGAATGCTCCGACATTCCTATCAAACAATGGTCCATAGACATCCGCGTCATCTGTTGTGTTAACGTCTCCTACGGCTACGCCATTGCAGTAAATAATCATTTCATCTGCTGACTTGGTGAAGGCGAAGTGGTTCCATCTCCCGAAAAAGTCGCTTTCCGGCAACGTTGCTGAAGCAGTTGCCAACGGCGATCTCTTGATGAAGTCAACGCGAGGACCGGTTGGGTCAGTCGGCGGGAACGGGCCCGGGCAATGCACTTCCAGTGTTTCCATAGTAACAGTCGAGTTCCATACACTAAACAGCCCATTCCAGTCCGTAAGCATAGGCCCCGACAAATCCGCATTTATCCACACAGAGAAGCTTATGCCGCCGCCACCGGCCGTATTATGGTTGGCATCACCCATAAAGCCCAACGACACTACCGGGACATTAACATAGCACCCAGCGCCCGAAGGCAGGTAGAGACAGTTGTTGCCATCACGGCCGCCGCCGATGCTCCAGTTTTGTGCGATATAGGCGTTGATGGTGCCCGTATAGTTGTTCGCGTCGCCTGTTCCATAGTCGCAAACTAAATTGTTCGGGTCGGACCCGTTAAACTTGTACCAGAGTATCGGAGCCTTGGGCTGCGTTACTTCCGGCCAGCACCAGTTCACGTCGCCCTCAAGCCAGTAATTCACGAAGATGTCCAGGTCATTAATGTCCACGTCACAATCCCCGTCCAAGTCAGCCGTTGGGCATTGAACGCACGTCGGAGCATACAGCCGGATATTGTCGAACATCACTACGCCGTTGGGATCGGTCTCGCCGCGGCCATCGAAATCGTAGTTGTTGCAACGGATACCAAAACCCAGGGCGAAGCCGCTTATCGCTTCCAAGTTTACAGGAAGTGGATCGCCTAAAGCGTTGATGTCAGTGAGACTGCTGTACCACGATGTCCAGTTGGTGACCAGCTGAGCATTGACATCTGGATTCAGGTAAACAGCTACATTACCCGCTGTATCTTCAATCGCCACATACATGTTGTCGGCAAGTGGATTATATCCTTCAGGAGGATTAGCCGGATTAGTTGCGGAGCCGCGATAATCGATTCGCAATGCCGTAAGCGCAGGAGAAATAACGCCGCCGCCTGTAAAAGTGGTGCCGCCGCTGTACGGACGTTTGGCCTCTGTGTAGGGCAAGGTGAAAGCGGGGTTGTAGCCGCTGTTGTTATATGTATATCGCAGATACTTCCCGGTTGCATCTCGTACTAAAGCGCGTCCAGAATGTGCGATCTGAGTGCTGCAACCGGTAACCGGATAATAATCCGGCCAGTTGACGTTTACATCATTGGTGCTGTTGTAATCCTCAAAGTCGTCGATATTGACATATGTCGCGGGGGTAAAGCTCCAGACGTTGCCTTTACCACCCACTACTGTGGTGCCGTTAACTTCATCGATGCGCCAGTAGTAGGTGTGGCCGGCTTGTAAGGTCCAAGAACCTCCAGGGGGGGTGGGCCCGAGTTCCGCTAATCTGGAGAGAGGATAGCAAGGAGTGCTTACCGTGCCTCTATAACGTCCATCCGATGAACTGGTTGAGGCCACCGTGACAGTAGTAGCGCTAGTGCCGAAGAATACCCTGTGGTAAGTTGCCCAGTCGCCTGACGTCCAGCTTAACTGCAACGGCTCACTTAACGCAGTAGCTCCATTTACCGGCATTGGATTATATGCCCTGCCATCATGGGTTGTGAATTTCCAGACAAGACCTTGCGCTAACACGTTGCTGTCGTTTGTCTCGTCGATTCTCCAATAGTAATCGGTATTCATTTTGAAATTAAAATCGGCAATAGTCCAGTTTCGCGGGTCGCTGTTTGCGTCATATCTCGAACCTTTGTATTCCGCCGACGCTGTTGTCGCGGAATTGACATCCGTAAAAGACGTTCCGAAATACACATCGTGCTGCTTTGCCAAGTCGCCCGGCTGCCAGCTAAGCGTGATGCTGTTGCCGTCCTTGTAATGAACGTTCGTCGCGTTATTGGCCGGCTGGGGACCCCAGGCGACATTGAAGTTGATATCGGCTACGAGTGTTGTACAGTTGCTTATTGTCAAAAGGCATACTAAAACAATGATTGAACGAATTGGACGTGCGGCGAACACTGGTAACCTCCTTAAAATTTGCATACAAATCCTCTCCAAAACGGATTTGGCAACACCGAATGCCCCCTCGCATCCAGCCCCAATTGTCCTACTATACTTTATAGACCGGGGCTGAATTTGTCAAGGATATTACGTTGTGGCAATTGATTATGGATTCCCTAAGACGGCCAAATAATGTATGATTATAATTTCAGGTATAGGATAGTTTGCGCCTGCTTTGAAAGGTTTGTAAATGAGTGAAGAAAAATCGGCATTATCGACTCTGAAATCGCTGTTTATTCCCTGCGCAACGGTGTTCATATCGAGTTTCTGCATTATGGTTATCGAGCTTGTCGCAGGCCGGATAATAGCGCGGTTCCTCGGTTCCTCGCTCTACACATGGACAAGTATAATCGGTGTTGTCCTTGCGGGCATCACCATCGGCAACTACGTCGGCGGACGGCTCGCCGACCGCTTCAAAACAGTTAAAGTGCTCACCATTATGTTCGCCGCCTGCGCTGGCGCGTGCCTTGTAATTATCGGCTTGAACACGTTGGTTGGAGGATGGACATGGCTGTGGCAGCTCAACTGGCCCTCAAGAATCCTTCTGCATGTCACCGTGGTATTCCTGCTGCCTGCGGCCTTTCTGGGAACAATCAGCCCGATAGTCGCTAAAATGGCGCTCGAAAAAGGACTTCCCACAGGAAGGACCGTAGGCGATATTTACGCCTGGGGAGCAGCGGGCAGCATCGCGGGCACCTTCGCAACCGGCTATTATTTCATTGCGCTGATGGGAACCATCTCAATTATCTGCTGTGTCGCGGCGGTAATGATTGTAATGGCCCTGCTCTACGGCGCAGCTTTGCGCACGGGCAGCATGAAGACCGCTTTATGATATCCTTGTAAAAAAACGCAGATTCCTTTACTGCCGTTTTAAAGTATCCTGTGTCTCAACTATCACGCTGCCTTCGCGGGACATCTGAAACACGTTGTCTGAAAACTTTTTCTGTGTGTCTTTTGTTACGGAAAATATTTCCGTTTTGCCCGTTCGCGTATTAGTTACGGCCAGGTAGCAGCTGCCTTCGGCGGATACGCCCGAAAAAGCCGGCTGATATATCCCGACCTTTTCAAACTCTCCCTCAAGCGTAACATAATAACGTTCAGCGGCCGCGCCGACCGCGAGAACAAAACAAACTCCTGCAGCCAATCCGGTAATAAATCTCACGACATGCTCCTTTCAGAATCAGACCTGTGTTAATTAGTTTATTCCGCACTGGAAATGCGTTTGATGTGCTCATACCTCGAAGGCTTTTGCCGAGTGAATGTTATTCCCCTGCCGGTGACTATCTCCTGTTCCTCCCGCAGAAAATCGATATATTGCAGCAGCGCCCAGGCGGTGTTGTTCCAGCTCATCTGGTAGCCGCGCTGATGTGCCTGCTTTTCCATGAATAATCGCCGCTGCTTGTTGAATACCAGGTAATCCAGCCCCGCCGCTATCTGCTCAACCGACGGCTCCATCGGGTCAACCAGAATCCCGCGGACGTAACGCCCCATCACCAGCCCTTCGGGGCATCGCTTGTTCGAGTAAATCAGCTCGCGCGCGTACCTGAATTTTGTCGCAATCGCCGCCCTGCCTGAGCCCAGCGTATCAGCCAGCACCCCGCTGGATATCTGCTGCATATTCAGATAAGGCAGCACCATCACGTTGGTCGCGCCGTATAATTTCAGCAGCATCCCCTCGTCAAGATAGGTATCGAAGAACACAACATCGTAATCTTCCAGATTGGCGCCCCGCAGGTCTTTGACCCTGCACCATTTGACCTTCGCCTGCTTCAGCGCCAGCGAGATAGAGGCCTCAAAGCGCCTGTAAGGTTCGCCGTTTTCGGCCCGCACAAAATCCGGGTGACATTCGCCGGCTATGAGATACACGATGCTCTTGCGCTGCTCAGGCGTGCACGATTCCTCCAGAAACCTTCCAAACCCGCGTATCCCGTATTCGAGCCCCTTGTCCGGCGACAGCAGTCCCAGCGTCGTAACGAGAAACTGGTTTTCAAGGCCTAATTCCTTTTTTATTTCCCGCCGGTCGTAACGCGAAGGGTTGTGCATCCTTATGCCGTGGTCGATGTGCTTGAGCTTGTTATGCTCAATGTGATAGGTATCCGATTCGAGTATATCTATTGCGCTTTCGGTTGTGACAATCACACCGTCACATATCTTCGCAAGGGCCTGCACAACGGTCCTTTGATGTTCATCGGGGTTATCTAAAACCGTATGCAGATACACAACCGTCGTCAGTTTCGCAGCGGTAAAAACTTTGGCCATTTCGATGTAGTGCGTCCCCCGTGCGTCGCTGCCGTCTTTGTCCGGGTCAAGGCCGTATTCGTACTGGAGCAAAATCACTGTCGGGCTGGTGCTTTCCTGCGACCTTTTGATTATGCTTTCCGCCGTATTCTCCCACGACTGCGGGTTATACTGGCCGATTACAAGGTCCACGGGTATGTTATACGGCCCGTTGCCGTTGTCTATCGCCGCGACGCGAATGTAGCCCACCTCGCCGGTAAAATGCGACAGGGCATTTGCCAGGTTTTTTGAAAATGTCGCTATCCCGCATCGCCTCGGCGGATAAGTGCTGACTATCCGAATATTATATGGCATACGATAACCCCATTTTATCGTCGCTTGTGGTTCATCGCTTGATATGGCTATTAAAACACTCGCCGCAGCTAAAGTCAACCGATTACGCTTTTCGGTAACAAACCTCTGGTAAGGTTATTTTTCGACTTTTACCGGTTTCTTCCTGCCCAAGAGTTCGTCGGCGGCATCGGCCGTTTTGGGCGGCCATTTGCCTTCCGATTGCAGCTTCAGCAGGTTTTCCTTTTGCTTGATGCTGACTATCGTCCGGCATCGCGGAAATCTGTTGCAGCCCATAAACGGGCCTTTCTTGCTTTGCCTGATGACAAGCTCACCTTCCCGGCATTTATAACATTTCAATCCCGTCGGTTCTGGCGGCGGCTTTGGCGGCGCGATATTGCCCTGCTTATCGAGCTTCACGATTGTCTTGCAGTTGGGGTAATCGCTGCATCCGAGGAACGGGCCGAACCGCCCGGTTTTGTGAACCAATGGCTTGCCGCAATTGGGACATTTGTGCTCAGTGACTTGCTGTTCGACCATTTTGCCTTCCTTGTCGCACTGCCATGCGAACTTGCATTCCGGATAGCCGGAGCAGCTGAGAAATTTTCCTTTCTTGCCGAAACGATAAACCAGCGGACGTCCGCATTTGGGACATTCGTATTCACTCGGTGTCGTCTCCGCTTTCGCGTGCTTCATCTCCGCGGTCGCCGTCTCTATACTTTTCTTAAACGGCCCGTAAAATTCATTGAGAACTCGAACCCAGTCGAGGTGCTGCTCCTCGATTTTATCGAGCTGTTCTTCCATATAGCGGGTAAACGCCAAATCCATAACCTTCGGGAAGTATTCTTCGAGCTTGTCGGTTACCACTTCGCCGAGGTCAGATGCGTAAAGTTTCTTTTCTCTCTGCTCGACGTATTCCCTGTCCTGTATTGTGCTGATGATACTGGCGTACGTGCTGGGCCTGCCTATGCCTTCTTTTTCCAGCGCCTTAACTAACGACGCCTCGGTGTATCTTGCGGGCGGCTTTGTGAAATGCTGTTCGGCCTTGATATCCACCGCCGCCAGCTCCTGCCCGACCTTGACGACAGGCAGCTGCTGTTCAGCACCCGCGGAGGTGCCGGGCAACCATACCTTCGTAAAACCATCGAAAACAATCGCCCGACCAGTCGTTTTATACAGGCATTTGCCAATCGAGGTATCGGCTGCGATATCCAGATTCGTTACATCCCACTTCGCCGCCGACATCTGGCATGCGATGAAACGCCGCCATATCAAATCATAAAGTTTATACTGCTCTTCGCTGACAAGCTCACGGACGTCCTCCGGCATAAGGTCAACGTCGGTCGGGCGAATCGCCTCGTGTGCCTGCTGCGCGCTTTTCTTGTCGGCGAACATATTCGCCTTCTCAGGCACATACGCATCGCCAAAACGCTTATGAATAAAATTACGCGCCTCGCCGATTGCCTCAGGCGATATGTATGTGCTGTCGGTTCGCATATAAGTAATCAGGCCAAGCCGCCCCATCTCCTCGCCGAGATCAACACCCTCATACAACTGCTGCGCAATCGACATTGTGCGCTTGGTCGAAAATCCCATCCGGTTCGACGCCGCCTGCTGAAGCGTTGACGTAATAAATGGCGGCCCGGGCCGGGAGGACGACTCCTTCTTTTCAACCTGCGCAACTTTAAAGTCAGCGTTCTTTACGGCTTCGTAAATCCGTTTCGCCTGCTGATCATTCGACGCCTTGTAATTTTCATCCCCAACCTTATGAATCTCCGCCTTGAAGGCCTTATGCTCAGCGAGCCATTTATTCTGCCGGTCAAGTGTAGGCCCCTGGTCGGGCCTGCCCGGCGTAGCTTTAGCGAAGTCGGGCTTTCCTTCCACAGCTTTTGCAGCTATAAAATTCTGCCACTCCTGACTGTAATTACTTCCCAGTTCGGTTGTGAAAACCGCTGGGATAAGCCAGTATTCATCGGGCTTAAATCCCCGTATCTCCCGCTCACGCGCCACAACAATTTTCACCGCGACCGACTGCACGCGCCCCGCGCTTAAACCTCGCGCGACCTTTTTCCACAGCAGCGGGCTTATCTGGTAGCCGACTATCCGGTCGAGTATGCGCCTGGCCTGCTGCGCCATCACCTTGTCGGTATCAATCCGCCCGGGATTCGCAAACGCCTGCTGTATAGCCGTCTTCGTTATCGCGTTGAATATCACGCGATACACCTTGTCGGGCGACACACCCAGAATATGCGCCAGGTGCCAGGCAATCGCCTCCCCCTCACGGTCAAGGTCGGTCGCCAGGTAAATGTCTTTGCAATCCTTCGCTGCCGCCTTGAGCCCGGCGACAACCTTGCTCTTGCCCTGCATAATCGTATATGTCGGCTCGAAATCCTTCTCCAAATCGACGCCGAATTCTTTCGCCGGCAAATCGCGAATATGCCCCATCGACGCCTTTACCTCGAAGCCGGGGCCGAGATATTTATTTATCGTCCGCGACTTCGCCGGCGACTCTACTATCACCAGCGACTTGCCACCTGCAGTGAGCGACGTCGAACTGTCCGGATTCGTCTTTCTCTTCGCCATATTCCTTTGTCATTCCCGTGAACCTGTTCCGTAAACGCGGAAATCCATTCATTTAACTTTGCACTTTACACTTAACACTTTACACTTACTTATTACAACTATCGGCCAAATGCCCGAAAGACAACGACAAATAAGGCTGCGCCACTGAATTGTCAAGAAAATTAGGAAGTGATTTGCTTTATGTTAGCCGTATAAAACCCATTCGACTCGCTGCGCTCGCTCAAGGCAGGAAAAGAAAACCCCGGTTTTTCAGGCCGGGGTTTTATTCAGATTACTATATTTTAAATATCTTCGTGCCTTAGGGTCTTTGTGGCTAATCAAAAAAACGAATCCTCAATATTCACATTTCTTGCTGGTGGTACCCATAGTAAACGGCACATCACCCCAGGTAATATAAGTCAGCCAGCGGATATCACAATCAGTAGGATCCCGGGTTCCTTCGCCCCAACCTATACCTGCATCATGTTCTCTCAAATGATGCTGGTCAGTCCATTTATGATATTCAACATGGGTGTCAGCAAAAGAAACAATAATCCCTCTGCCGTGCTGCCAGGAATCATCATAAAATTTTGCGTTTCGTGCGTCATTAGCACTATCACCATATTGAACAAAATATGCGCCGGTTTTGCGCTCCCCATAGTCAAAGAAAATGGCCCTCTGCGCTGTTCTTTTTATCTGACTTCTTAGTGTTATCGTCCGGGGAACAGAAAGTGTACCGGCTGAACCTTGAGGTGGATTCAGAACACGCCAGGTATTCATCGCGTGAGACATAGTGTATGTTGCTCGAACGCCCTTGGGGCCGACGGGGCACCTGTAAACCTTGTAGTCCTTGATATATTTATACAGCGTCCCTTCCGAGATAGAGTGATTCCATATTTCATCCGATGCACCAAGAACGGCTTGCCAGCCGATCGCATTACCGCTGCCTGGGCCGCCGCCCCAGTTAGTAGTGGCAGTTGGATTTACGCCTGGATGAAGGTTATGGGGCCACTCACGCCAGGCCAGTTGAGGACCTCCAATAGTAGGGCTAAAACCCCAAGAGTATCCTATATCACCGACTGGCACCTTGTCGTTGTTACTATCACAATACAAAAACCAGGCGGCCTGCAACTGCTTTATCTGGCTCATGCAAACCGCTCGTTTGCCCATTTCCCTCGCTCGGGCGAGCGCCGGCATCAATATCGCCATCAATAGTGCGATAATAGCGATAACCACCAGAAGCTCAACCAATGTGAATCCGGCTTCATCCCTAAGGGACTTCGCCGTGACAGACCCTCTTCGTTTACCCATAAGATAGCACTCCAAAGACAAAGACTGTAAACCGTTCCAAACAACCCACGCTTTATCGGCCTTAGTGAGTATACTCTTCGTTATTTTATCAAAATCATTGCCGTCCTGCAAGAAATTCCGGGGCAGGTTTCACAGAATACGCCCCCAGCAAATCCCACCGAAGGTACAGGCAGCCGCCAAAACAAAAATCCGCTTAGACAAGCCAGTAACCGTTTACTAACCACTCTTATCCGGCTATCCCGAACAACACTTTTGAAAAAATCTCGCATATTTGAGGGTCTTGAATCACGTCCCAAAAAAACCGCAAAAATTATCATAACCTTGATATTTTAATCATCCATTTTGCGCATTTAAATCAACCATTTTGCGCACAGCTCTTTGAGGCAGCAGCGCACAATCAAAAATTTTAAAATCTGGAATCTGCATGATATTTGAATGGCCGCCTGAAAGAAAAAAACTGGGCTGAGGTCAGGAGGGAGGAAGAGGAGGATTTAACCTCAGCCCGTGGTTTTTACAAATCCGCACAAGGCGGATTAGATTTTAATGATAACATCTCACTTTATCACAATCTTGACCCCCCCTGTATCATCGAGGTCAAGCAACCTCTTATAACATCTAATATATCAGTTCGTCGGATAATTGCAACAAAAAAATGCGAGTTAAATGAATTTTTTTTGTAAATTATTGCCCGCGGCGGACATCAGGAATTCCCTTATAATCAATATAGGGAAATCCTTACCGCAATTGACAAAGGAGCGCAAAACCGGCGCTTGCCGTCACCAAAACGCTCTGCTAAACTGTTATGCGTTGGTAATAAGGGAAACAAACCGGCTATGAGAAAATTCCTGCATAAAATAACTCCGTGGATAAGCGTTATCCTGTTTGTGATAGCCGCGGTTATAATTCATCATAAGCTCAAACAGTATCACTATCGCGATATCATCGCGGAGCTGAAACAGACGCCGGTTTTATACGTGGCGGCGGCAATCGCGCTGACGTTCCTTGATTATTTTCTTCTGACCGGCTACGACACTCTCGCGCTTTTCTACATCGGGCACCGGCTGCCTTACCGCAGGATAGCGGTCGCGTCATTCATAGGATATGTGTTCAGCCATAACGCGACAATCCTGGGAGGCAGCGCCGCCCGCTACCGCATATACTCGGGGCTGGGTCTTTCCGCCGGCCAGGTCGCACGCCTTATTTTATTCTGCTCAATCACTTTCTGGCTTGGATTTCTCGCGCTGGGCGGATTCACCTTCGTTCTGAATCCGCAGGCAATCGAACACGGCACACGCCTGCCCTTTAAGACAACCTGGCCCATAGGCGTAATATTCCTTATCCTGCTCGCCGCATACCTCATTGTGACGATGCTGCGAAAAAAAACCGTGACCCTTCGCGGATGGGAACTGGCGATACCGTCGCCCGGCCTGTCGCTTGGCCAGATCGCTCTGGCTTCAATTGACTGGGCGGTTGCCGGCAGCGTACTTTATGTCTTGCTGGCAAGAACCATACAGATGGACTACCCGGAATTTCTGGAGATTTTCCTGCTCGCCCAATGCATAGGCCTTGTCAGCAGTGTCCCCGGCGGTCTGGGAGTATTCGAAGGAGTAATGCTGCTGCTGCTCGCCGAAGCGGCGCCGGCTTCATCGCTCATCGGCTCGCTGCTTTTATACAGGGTAATATATTATCTGCTCCCGCTCGGCCTTGCCTCAATCGTTCTCGGCATAGAAGAAATGTCCGCCCGAAAAGAAACATTAAAACGGCTCGGCGAGGCAATAGGCAAATGGGCCGCTATTCTCATCCCGCAGGTGTTTGCCGTAGGCAGTATGACGGCTGGTGCAATCCTGCTCGTATCTGGCGCACTGCCGGCAGAAAACAGTCGTATGGAAATAATACGAGATATACTGCCCCTGTCGGCCGTGGAAATATCGCACTTCCTGGGCAGCATCGTCGGCGCGGGACTTATTGTCCTCGCCAGAGGCCTGCAGCGCCGCCTGGATGCCGCGTATCATCTCACGATAATACTCTTCGCTGCGGGTATCGTATTTTCACTGGCAAAGGGTTTTGGCTACGAAGAGGCGATTATCCTGTCTATTATGCTCGCCGCCTTTATCCCGTGCAAAGGCCGCTTTTACCGCAAGGCCTCGCTGCTGCGCGACAGGTTCTCGCTTCCGTGGGCGGTCCTCGTTGTGGCAGTAGCGGCAAGCTCCATCTGGCTGGGATTTTTCACTTACAGACATCTCGAACAGACGGACCAGTTATGGTGGAAGTTCGCGTTTGATGCCAACGCGCCGAGATTTCTGCGCGCCAGTACGGGCGTTGTTGTCGTGATTCTGCTGTTTGGTCTTGCCCGGCTTCTTGTTCCCGCAAAACAAAAACTTGCCCCCCCGCCGGCCGAAGAGCTTAAAACAATCGAAAATATCGTCCGGGCCAGCCCGAAAACATACGCGTGGCTTGCGCTTCTCGGCGACAAACGATTTCTTTTAAGCGACAATGACAACGCGTTTTTGATGTTCGGCGTGCAGGGCAGAAGCTGGATATGCATGGGCGACCCCGTCGGGCCGCAAGACGACGCAAGAGAGCTTGCATGGGAATTTCGCGAACTCTGCGACGAATATGACGCCTGGCCCGTCTTCTACCAGATCGACACCGAGCATCTTGATATTTACCTCGACCTTGGTCTGACGTTCATTAAATTCGGCGAGGAAGGCAGAGTCGAGCTGCCCGATTTTTCGCTCGAAGGCCACGAACGCAGAGACCTTCGCTACGCCTATAACAAAATGACAAAACTGGGCCTGACATTTTCCATCATCGAGCCGGCACAGGTCGCGACAAAACTCGACGAGTTAAAAAAGGTCTCCGACGTCTGGCTTGAAAATAAAAACACAAGAGAAAAGGGATTTTCACTGGGATGTTTCGAGCCGGAGTATCTGAAAAAAATG
>JBFZBL010000228.1:0-2637 GCA_041308485.1 Phycisphaerae bacterium
AATTTTTCCATCGCATCGAGTGTCAGCGCCGTGTTGAAATGCCATCTATCGTTGCTCGGATTCATATCCAGCGCCTCGTTCATCGCCGAAAGGGCTTCGCTCATCTGACCCTCTTCGTAAAGTTCGTAAGCCTTTATGGCCTTCTGTTCAGCCTGGTCCCACGAATTAAACTGGTCGAACTGTTCAAACCCGCTGTCGGAATTCATATAATTTCCCTGTAAATAGAGACTTATCCGCAAGTCAAATCGGCAAAACTAATGCCCCTGGTTAGTATGGAAAATCTCCATTTGAAAAATTTACAAAAAACGCATTATTTGTGTGGTAATATAACGCTTAAGTCTTTAGAATATGGCAGGTTAGCGGAAATATCTCAATCTGTGCTTATCTGCTTAAATTATTGACCGCTGCCTTTTTCTGGAAAATACTTGTTTTTGGTCTTATAATGCTTTGATAATTTTAAGGTTTATCCGCTTCGGGCGGAATTACAAAAGGAGTAATCGGTTATGATAAAACACATACAGGGAAAACTTGCTGCCGGTAAGGCGAAATTTGCGATAGTTGTCAGCCGCTTCAACGAGTTTATAACCTCAAAGCTTCTCGCAGGCGCCATTGACGCCCTGCAGAGGCACGGCGCTGAAGATGAGCAGATTACAGTCGTCTGGGTTCCCGGCTCGATAGAAATCACCCCCGCTGCCAAGAAGCTCGCGGCCGGCGGCAAATTCGATGCCGTAATCTGTCTCGGTGCGGTTATCCGCGGCCAGACAAATCATTATGAATATGTCGCCCAGCAGGTGAGCCGCGGTATAAGTCAGATTAATTATGACACCGGCGTGCCGACTATCTTCGGCGTTCTGACCTGTGATACTATCGAGCAGGCGATAGAACGTGCCGGCACAAAATCGGGCAATGCCGGCGCTACCGCCGCTGCAAACGCGATGGAAATGGTCAACGTGCTCTGTCAAATATAAAAATAATTTCGGATTAGTATGCCTTCAACCGATAGAAGAACCCGGGCAAGAGAGCTTGCGATGCAGGCACTCTGCCAAATGGACATTCAAGGTGACGCCGCTTTGGATATGCTCGGTATTTTCTTTGCTGAAAATACTGATGACCCCCAGGTTAGGGAGCTGGCGGATAAATGGTCGAAAGACGCATGGAAAGTTGTTAAGGATTGTGACAGCCTTATTACCGTTGCCGCCGTCAAGTGGGAGCTTTCGAGATTAAATCAGGTCGATAGAAGCATCCTGCGGCTCGGGGCATACCAGTTAAAATACTGCCCGGACATACCGGCAAAAGTGGTCATTAATGAGGCGATAGAACTTGCCAAAAAGTTCAGTGCAGAATCGTCTCCGGGGTTCGTAAACGGCGTCCTGGACGCGATTTATAGAAAATTAAGAACGGATTCGGACAACCAATGCGAAAAATAGCGATGCTCAACCAGAAAGGCGGCGTTGGCAAAACCACTTCAGTTGTCAACATCGCAGCGGCACTGGCCCAAAGCGGCGCAAAGGTCGTTGTCGCTGATTTCGACCCGCAGGCACATCTTACTATCCACCTCGGAATCGAACCAGACAGTGTGGAATCAGGTACATATAAATTACTGACCGGCTCAGTAGATTTTGACGATGCCTTAATTGAAGCAAGACCGAATCTGTTTTTGCTCGGCGCCAATATTCATCTTGTCGGAGCCGAAAGCGAACTGGTCAGCGTCGTCGGAAGAGAAACCATATTCCGCGAAGCTGTTTTAAAATCAAAACTTAATTTCGATTATTTGATTATCGACTGTCCTCCTTCGCTTGGCCTTCTGACGCTCAACGCGCTTGCCGCCGCCCAGGAAGTAATTATTCCTTTGCAGCCTCATTTTCTCGCCCTGCAGGGTCTGGGAAAACTTTTGCAGACCGTAACTCTCGTCGGCAGGAGAATAAATCCTTCGCTGTGTGTAAGCGGAATACTGCTGTGTATGTTCGACAGCAGAACATCGCTGTCCGAAGAGATCAAAAGTGACATTAACAAATTTCTCACCGGCGCAAGGGATTCCGATTGTCCCTGGAGCAAAGCTCAAATAATTCCCGTCTTTGTACGAAGAAATATCAAACTTGCCGAAGCTCCCAGTTATGGAAAAACCATTTTCGAATACGAATCAGCCTGTCACGGAGCCGAAGACTATAAACTCATCGCGGATTTTCTCCGCAATGGAACGATTACCCCTGCCGTCAGTCCGCAGCAGGACAATGGAGCAGTTTTAGACTCCCGCCTATGAGAACAGCAAGATTCTTTTGCGATTCGATTAATCCCAATACCATCGCAATTCTTACCGATGTACAGTTTCGCCACCTGACAAAAGTCCTCAGGCTCAAAATCGGCGATACCGTCGAGCTGTTTGACGGCAAAGGTGCCATAGCCCAGGCAATTATAGAAAAAATCGAAAAAACACAGGCCGTTTTGGCTGTCAAAACCATAAAAAATTATCCAAAACCGGCCCGGCAAAGAATAATCATAGCCTCAAGCATTGCCAAAGGAGAGCGATTCGAGTTTCTTGTGGCAAAATGCACCGAATTAGGCATCGACCGAATCGTGCCGACCATTTTCGAAAGAACCGTAAAACAATCGCTCCAGCACCGCCGCCTTGAAACAATA
>JBFZBL010000229.1:0-3518 GCA_041308485.1 Phycisphaerae bacterium
GAGGTCAGTTGAATATCCGGGTCAAGAAACTTGCCTTCGATAAACTTAATATATTCCTCGAAAACAATTCCCAAATCTGTGAACTTTGCCGCCGCCAGGGTATCGCCCTGCTGTTTTCGCAGATTTTGCACAAGATTTCTTATATCGTCCGGCGTGTTTGCGTATTGCTGCAGCTGGTTAATCGTGTCGGCCAGACGCTGCCCGAGACCGGGAGCTCCGGCCGAATCTGCGAAAACGCTCAATTTGCCCGCGCATTGTCGGAGGATTCTCTGGATGACCATTGACCTGCCCAATCGCGAAATCGCGGGCCTTGCGATATTTTTGCCGAGGACAAGATAACAAAGCCGGTCAAAAGACAGGATGTGCAGCCGATTATAGCCGGTTATACGCGCATCGCTGAGTATTGCCTCGCTCGCCTGATAGGTCGCCTGTTCGGGAACAAGGAGCACCAACGGCTGATTATTTGCCTGTGTCAATGCGTCCACTATTGCTTTTACGCAATGGTGTGTCTTGCCCGTGCCGCTCCTGCCAAGTATAAACCTAACCGCCATACCGGCTTCCTGAGAAAAAAGTTGAAATAAGGCAATGAATCTTTTACCACAGTGACGATTTTTTGCAAGCCCCTGCGTAAAACGAATTAACAGATTAAGCGTATATTTATTTTGGATTGCTTATGATATAATAAAGGCGTTAGAAAATGGCAGGGTATTATAATGAAAAATCTAAAAATTGCAGTTACTCCTGTATCGGCGATGATAATCCTGTTTGCCGGCGCTTGTCTTGCGGACACATTTACTAATCACCAGACAAACGAAACGCTCCACGGCTACATTACGGCTCGGCTGCCCGGCTCCGCCCAAAGCGCCCGTCAGGACGGCAGTTCGCCGAAACCCGCCGAAGCTGAAGATGGCACAACAAGCGTCTTTACACAGGAAAAAGGCCTGCTCAAGCTGAATCTCAAAGAATGGGAAATCAAGCGGGACAACCTTGGCAGGAACAATAAGGTCATCGTTGTGCCGGTGGACGATGCGATAATGTATGAGATAGAAACCGACGCCTTCGGGAAAGCGATAGCTGAAAGCTCCGACGAAGGCCCTTTGTTCATACTGGTTGAAATCGATACGCCAGGCGGACGGGTTGACCTCGCCCAGCGGATGTGTACGGCCATTATAGATGCCGACTGCAACGTAATAGCGTTCATCAAAGGGGGAAAACACGGCGGCGCAATATCCGCCGGGGCGGCGGTATCGCTATCCTGCAGCAAAATCTATATGGCCGACAACACTACAATAGGAGCTGCCGCCTTAGTGAGTAACCCGAAAGACATAGAGCAGCTCAAAGACAAAAAATACGAAGACGTGATTAACGAAAAAATGAGCTCTATCTGGCAGGCGTATCTCGCCTCGCTGGCGCAGCAGAATGACCGGCCCGGATTACTGGCAAGGGCAATGGTTGACAGCAGTATCGAGGTTGTCGAAGTAAACCAGGGAGCGAAGCGGCTGTTCATAGAGCCGATAAACAAAAAGCCGAACCAGCAGGTTACTCGAACCTGGAACAAAACCGGGTCGCTGCTTACTCTTACCGCCAATGAAGCCGTCGAATGCACAATAGCTGACGGGCTTGTCGGCTCGCGGGAACAATTGCTCCGGCAGCTTCAGGCCGGTGACGCGAATGTTGTTACAGACAAAAAAATTGCTTCCGCCAGAAAAGACCTCCAGATAGCTCGGCGGAAACTGGAGGCCGCGATCAGGGATTTTGACCTTAAGGTCGAACAATCGAAACATCCGCAGCCGGTGCCTAAATTCATGACTATACTGCGCGAGGCCAGAACCGACGTCGAAACCATCAAAAACCTTTCTAAAAGATATCCCGACCTGCACATCGACACCGAATCCGCAGAGAAGGAATTGAATGTGTTAAATGCCGCCTACGAAAGCGCGTTAAGAGAAACAAAACGGCGAAATTAATCCTGCTTTAAGCGACCAAATTATGAAAGTACTCGGAATATCCACAAGCCCGCGGGAAAACAGCAACAGCGACCTGCTTTTGCGCGAGGTTCTGTCCGGCGCCAGTGCCGCCGGCGCAGAAGCGGAATACCTGCGCCTGTGCAAATTTAATATCGCACCCTGTTCGGCCTGCGGGGCCTGCTACGCGACGGGTGAATGCCCTGTCGGGGACGATTTTCAGGCGTTGCTCCCGAAAATCCTCGTCGCGGACCGCTTGATTTTTGCGACGCCGATATTTTTCATGAGCGTCTGCGCGCAGGCGAAAATACTCATCGACCGCTGTCAGTGCCTGTGGGCGACCAAATACATCCTCAAAAAGCCCATCATCGGCCCACGGCAAAATTCACGTCTGGCTCTTGTTATCGCCGTCGGCGGGAAAAAAGGAAATAAGGCGTTCGACTGCATCCGGCTGATGATGAAATACTACCTGGACACAATCGAAATGACCTCATTTGCCAATCTATTTGTCAGTAACGTTGATGAAGCGGGTAAAATCACCGACAACACAGAGGCGATGGAAGAGGCGATTCGACTTGGAAAAGAACTCGCCCTTGCCGCAGGTCCAGCGACGGGAAAATCAATTGACGTGGAGCTGGCAGGATAAAACCGAGCTATTCAAGGAGACAAAAAAATGAAAACCGAACAGCCGAAAGCAATCATTTCTATTTTAGCCGCGATTATCGGCTTAATACTCAGTGTGCCGGCGTTTGGCGAGCCTAACGAACCGAAGAAAACCGCCAAAGACCCGAAGGTCGAGGGAGCAAGGGCAGGTAAAAATTTCATCGCGACAAAAGTTTACAGCGCGGAGGAAGACGAGGAAACGTTGAAACTGTATCAGGGCCTGCGCGTTTGCGACGTCACTGACGGAATGGATAAGGTCGGCCTGAGAAGCATCGGGACAATGTCGCCGGATATACATCCATTGTGGAAAGATACCGAGCATTATACGCACCGCATACAGGGCATAGCGATTACTGCCAGATACGTTCCGACAAACAAGCCGCATGCCCCGGCGATGGATACCAACACGTTTGATGCCTGGATGGGCAACATGTATAACACAATTACCTCAGAGCCGTTTGTCCCCCTGATTCGCAAAGGGACCGTCCTTGTTATCGAAGAGGCGGGCGACAGTGACACCGGCTCCATCGGCTCAAACAACATAATGGGCTGGAAAAAGGCCGGCTGCGTAGGCGTAATTTCCAGTGACACCTGCCGCGATACTGATGAAATCATCACTGAAAAAATCCCGCTTTACCTTAAAAAAGTCGGCAGAGGGATTCGCCCGGGCAGGAACGAAATGGAATCAGTGAACCGTCCCGTTGTTTGCGGCAACGTCCTCGTTGAGCCCGGCGATGTTATTGTCGCAGATGGTGATGGCGTTGTCGTTGTCCCCAGGGCAAAAGCCAAAGAAGTTGCTGAATACGCCAGAAAGACGCTCGAGTCAGACAAAGCCGCCAGACGAAATATTTACAAACAACTCAGTATGCCGACGGACGACTCGGTAAAATA
>JBFZBL010000230.1:0-5444 GCA_041308485.1 Phycisphaerae bacterium
GATTTCGTTCTTTATCGATATGTATGCCCTGACAAACAAGCAGAAGTATCTGGCGCTGGCTCAGAAATTCGCGGATGAGGCGATTGCGAAACTGTATATCAATGGAATGTTCAAAGGCCACCCCGCGAAACCTTACTATGAATCCACCGATGGCGTCGGCAATCTCCTCTATGCCCTCACTGAGCTTGACCGGGTACTAAAAGGAAAAACACAGGGATTGGATTTCGATAACTGGTAACCTCGTGATAGATTTTCGGCCCCGGCCTTTGCTGAGGCGGTTTCCTTTTATCCTTCCTAATGCTCAAAAAAAATTAAAACCAGTGTATCTGGGTCAGCGTAGATTTTCTGTTAATCACAACCTGTACCGGCTGCACAAAAAACGACTGTTTTGACGATATATGGTTGTGCGTTAGAAGCCATTTCATAACCGGGCAGCAGTCGCATTATCAGTATTGAAATCGCGGATTATCGGGGTTATGAGATGTGCTCTAAGGAGAAAAGAATGATAAGCATAAAGGAATTGAGGCGAAGTTTCGGGTCGATTATCGCGGTTGACGGCGTTTCGTTCGACGTCCAGAAAGGCGAAGTGCTGGGCTTCCTCGGACCAAACGGCGCGGGCAAAAGCACCGTTATGAGAATGCTTGCCTGCTATCTGCGGCCCGACAGCGGCACCGCGACGGTATGCGGCTTCGACATTCTAAAAAGCCCCCTCGAAGTCCGCAAAGCAATCGGCTATCTTGCCGAAAATGTCCCCGCCTATAATGAGATGACGGTAGGTGGAGTGCTGAATTTTGTCTGCGATGCACGTCAAATCACCGGCAAAGCACGCAGGCAGGCGCTCGACCGCGTCGTGCCGATGTGCGCAATCGAATCGGTTTATCATCAGACCATCGACACGCTCTCAAAGGGCTACCGCCGGCGGGTTGGGCTTGCGCAGGCGCTGATTCACGATCCGCAGGTGCTGATTCTCGATGAGCCGACCGACGGCCTTGACCCTAACCAGAAACACGAGGTGCGGCAGCTCATCGGCAAAATGGCAAAGGAAAAATGCATCATCATCTCGACACATATCCTCGAAGAGGTCGAAGCGATATGCGACAGGACAATAATTATCGCTCGCGGGAAAATTCTGGCGGATTCGACGCCGGAAAAACTTCGCGAACAATACAAGTGCTCATTAGAGGAAGTTTTCAGAAAAATAACCCAGCACAGGGCAGCGTAGAAGACAGGAGTTGAAGATGAGCGGTTTTAAGGCGGTATTCAAAAGAGAATTAAAGTCATATTTCACGACGCCGATTGCGTATGTCTTTCTCGTGGTGTTTCTCTTTTTCGCCGGCTACCTAACTTTCAAAAACGGCTTCTTCGAGATTCGCCAGGCGGATATGACGGCGTTTTTCGTCAATATGCCCTTGTTGTTCGCCTTTTTAGTTCCCGCGACGGCTATGAGGCTCTGGGCCGAGGAACGCAAAACCGGCTCAATCGAGCTTCTCTTCACGCTTCCTGTTACCGTGATGCAGGCGGTGCTGGGCAAATTCTTCGCTGCCTGGGTATTCCTTCTAATCGCCCTGGCTCTGACCTTCCCGATGGTCATCACGGTCTTTTACCTCGGCAGCCCCGACCTCGGCCTCATTATCACCGGCTACGTCGGCAGTATCCTTATGGCGGGCGGCTTCCTCGCGGTGGGGTGCTTTTTTTCCGCGTTAAGCAAAAATCAGGTAATCAGTTTTGTCCTGTCGGTCGTTGCCTGTGCGGTACTGGTTTTCGCCGGTGTCCCCACGACGATGAATTATCTTTCCACGTTTCTCCCAGCCGGGCTGGTGACGGCTGTCGGAAACATGAGTTTTGAAGCGCACTTCGAGTCGATTCAGAAGGGCGTCCTTGATTTCAGGGACATCTCCTATTTCCTCTTTCTGATTGTCGGCTGGGTGGCTGGCTGTGCGGTTGTGCTCGAAGAAAGGAAGGCGGGCTGATGAGCAGAACAATAAAACTGGTGCTCGCGGTGATTTTTATCCTGCTGATAACCTTCAGCGCGATAAGCATATTTCAGACACTCGGCAAACGCCTGAAAATCGATGTTACCGACCGCAGGCTTTATACACTCTCTGCGGGCACAAGGTCGATTCTCGCTAAACTGAACCAGCCAATAAAGTTCAAGCTCTACTACGCCAAGACCGCCGCGTTGAAAGGCCCCGACCAGATTAAGTATTACAACAACTACTATGAATACGTAAAGGCGCTGCTCGAAGAATACGTCGCCGCCTCGAAAGGGATGGTTGCGCTTGAGATAATCGACCCCAGACCGTTTTCCGATGACGAGGTGGGGGCCGCCCGCAGCGGACTCAAAAGATTTCCTATAACTGACGAGGAAAATTTCTTCTTCGGCCTTGTCGTCCAGACGCAGTTCGGCGCTGAAAAATCAATCCCGTTTTTCTCCCCCGACCGGCAGAATTTCGTCGAATACGACATAAGCTCTCTTATCGATACGGCCGTTTCACGTCAGAAAAAAAATATAGGAGTCCTCAGCTCGCTTGGCGTTATGGGCGAAGGAAGCGATTATATGGCGCAGATGCTGATTATGCAGGGACAGCAGCCCCAAATGGCCTGGACCATTATCGAGCACCTGAAACAAAAGTACGAGGTCAAAGACGTTCCCGCCGATACGAATGAAATTAACGATGTCGATGTTCTTATTGTTATTCACCCCAAGAATCTTCCTCTCAGCACGCTTTTTGCTATAGACCAGTTTGTTTTGAAGGGCGGCAGGACTATTATCTGCATCGACCCGTATTGTTATGCCGACCGGCCGCAAAACCAGATAGCGGCGATGATGCAGCCCGAAAAGGCAACGCAATCGTCAAACCTCAACAAGCTGCTCAATACATGGGGGCTTGATATGCCCGACCTCACCTTTGCGGGCGACAGGCAGTTGTCCCCCGGAACGACAGGGGCAGCCAGCCGTGAGTCGGAAAAAATTATCGGTTTTCTGAATCTTACCCCTCCCGCCTGCTTTAATACCGGCAGCGTTATTACTGCCCAGCTTAACAGCGTCAGGGTGTGGTTCGCGGGGGCGTTAAATGTAATCGGCTCGCCAAATGATGTTGCCAGCGCCGGCAGCATAGAGCGAACTCCGCTTATTATGACGACCGCGAAAGGCAACACCTTCCAGGCCTCAAGCACCTACGATTTACAGATGATCGATGCTGCGGCCCTTATAAAAAATTTCTCCGACGGCACCAAGCCGGTGGTCATGGGCTATCTGCTTACCGGCAAATTCCAAAGCAGCTTCCCGGACGGCATTTTAGTAGAGTCCGATTCAAAGACCGAAGATGCTAATAAACCGGTACCCGAAACGCGCATCACAGGGCTTGCCCAGGCGACGGAAAATTGTGCCGTGGCTGTGTTCTCTGATGTCGATTTTCTCTCCGATGCGCTTGCCTATTATCGCAACCAGGTCTTCGGCAACATCGTCGTCGGAGACAATAGCGCGCTGTTGATGAACACAATCGACGACCTGGCCGGATCGACAGACCTTATCTCAATCAGGTCTCGCGGCAATTTCAGAAGACCCTTTACCGTCGTTGACCAAATCGAGGAAAAAGCCGAGGCCGAAACCGCCGATGAAGTGGCCAAACTCAACGCTGAAATTACAGGCTTTGAAAATGAATTGAAAACGCTCGTGACCTCCGCTAACGAAAAAGAAAAACAAATCATAGGAAGTTCGCTTGCCCAAAAAACAAAAGACCTCGAATTGAAAAAACTAAAGGCCCGGCAGCAGCTGAGGCAGGTCAAAATGCAGAAACGCCAGCGAATTGAAGCCCTCGGCAACAAGCTGCGGGCCTTCAATATGCTGGCGGCGCCGGCGGTGATACTGCTTATAGCCGTCGTGCTTGGCATCAGGCGCAGCGTCATGAAAAGACACTACATCAGTCACGCCAGCGACGCCTGACGTGGCAGGGAGTTAATGATATGAGTAACCGTAATTTCTCGTTGCTTGGTTTGACAGCAGTTGCGATGGCAGCTATCGCGGTAGTGGTTGCTGGTATTGGCGACAAACCATACGCCAAAAAAGACCAGATCGCCTACCTTATCCAGGGACTTGACCCCGACCAGATAGCGCGAATCACAATAGGAAAACCCGGCGAAGAGATAGTTCTCAACAGGCGGGGCGCCAATTTCGTGGTCCCCAACCTCGACAACTATCCCGCGAAGACAGGCGAAATAAACAAGCTCATAACCACCTGCCTGGATATTCAAACCGCAGAGCTTTGCACCGACAATCCCGCCAACCACAAGGACCTCGGCGTCACGGAATCGAACGCTCGTGTTCTGGTTAAATTTTATAAAGCCGCCCCGGATAACAAAGCCGAGTTGTCGCTGATTACAGGCATCATCGTGGGCAGGCAAAAACAACCGGGGCAGGGCATTGGGTACATCAGGCGGGTTGACGACAACAAGGTCTATATCGCCGCGGCACAGATACCAATGATAAAAGGGCAGGCGATAGATTATGTCGCGCAGGGACTTACCAGCGTAAAGAGGGAGGATATCAACTCGGTAACGGTAAGCTGCCCTAACGATACTTATCTGCTCAGGCCGGGCGACGACTACAAAACCATAATACTTGAGGACCTCGCCGAAGGCAAAAAGCTCAACAATACTATCGCCAACAGGGTCTTCACTGCCCTTGCGAATTTAAGTTTTGAGGACGTCAACGCCGAATCTTCAAAGCGGGGTCTGCTGTTTGACAGAAGATACCTTTGCCGGCTCAAAGACACCACCGTTTATACCATCTGGCTTGCCAAAGACGGTGACTTGTGGTTTGCCAAATGCGACGCCCAGTTTGCCGACCAGACTCCCGTAACAAAAACCCAGGGCGAGGTCGAATCTGATGAGCAGTTGAAGATAAAAGAAGCCAAGCTGCTCGCCCGTGACGCTGCGGAAGAATTTTCGGAAACGCACAATGGCTGGGTATATCAAATCCCCGACTATACGGCTGCGAATCTCACAAAGACCTCTGCCGAGCTGCTCGAATCCGGTCAGCCGCTGCGGGCGGAAGTTAATGAGCTGATGAATGCCGCCCCGGAGCAATAAATCGTTTTTAACTCCGGCTTATTTTTTGCTCGCCGAATACTGCGTAAATATATATTGCCGCCGATACTGTGAGTAATGCTACCGCGCGAATAACCGTCCAGTAGCTTATCATATTCTGGTCGGCTGTGCTAAAACATCCGCAGCTTATTCCAAGGCCCCGCCATAATGCCGAAGCCAGCACTAAACTGAACATCGCGCACATCCCCATACTTGCCAGTATCGCGCCTCTTACAAAAACGCCGCCCACTAAGCATATCCCCACAAAAAGCTCCAGCCAGGGCAGTATTATTGCGACCATGACGCCGAGTTTGGGGCCGACAAGCTCGTAACTGTAAACCCCGGCCAAAAAATCG
>JBFZBL010000231.1:0-4024 GCA_041308485.1 Phycisphaerae bacterium
TATTTCGGGGATAGGCCCTGTGCAACCTGTTAACAAATATGCTGCAACAAAAATTAAAAAAAGGTTGGATTGCAAATGCTTCCTAAAGAATGCATAATGAGCAGCCACCAAATTAATTTCCTTATTATAAAGGCGTTTTCCGGGCGGCAAAGTTGTGGGTCGCGGGTGTTGATCCTTCGTATGCAAATTCAAAGAAGTCTGGTTCCCCGCCAAAGACATGCGGGGATCTTCGCTTCGCTACGAGAATCCTCTTCAAAAGCCGATTCCGGCCATAATTTTTGCCTTAAATATCAAATTTACTTCTTCGCAGTCTTATCAGATTTACCGGTATTTTGATTTCCCGGGACCGGTTTGCCTAATATATGCCAGTAGTTCCGCATCAACCAGCGTGAGCGAATCACAAGATGTTTAAGAAATAATCTGGCGCTGGCAATGCACAATATTAATAATAAAATAGTGCCCCATGGACTTCTACGAACAATGATGCAGTTCCAAATATTTATGATAATCAGAATAATGAACCCAGCAATGAATACTCGACACATATTCCTTTCTGCGCTCAATTTGGCCAGGCGTGCACCCGCTTTTGGCGCCATATGTTGAATAACATCGTAGATATAAGAAAGCTTAGCCGACTTATCATTAAAATCGACAGAATCAAAATTAATGTCATCCACTTCTATTTTATCTTCATTTCCGCTTATGCAGTATCCAATGGCGCCCAGAACAATACCAACAAAGTATGACACAAGGATGCCAATAATAAAAAGCAGAAAGTGGCTTATCTGTTGAACATAAAGAAAAGGCTGGTAATACACGAAAAAAGGACAATCTCTAAGTATGTAAAAAGACATGAGTAAAAGGATAGCGCCTGGAATTACTCTTCCAATCACGTCGTAGAATATCTGTGGTACCCATTCGCTCAGTTGCGTTGCACCTGAATTAAGTTGTTCTTCCCGAAAATCTTCGGATGGCATATTCATTTCCTCACTATTCATAAAGGTGTTTGCCGGAGGGCAAAGCTGACCCTCCTTCCATCCTTCGCTCTAACGAGCTACGGAGGACAGGTCGCCAAGGGCTACGGAGGGCAGGCGGTCATAGGTGCGATTCCGTTTCAATTTTAACCACAAAGTCCCTAAGATACAAAGTTATATTTTTAATCCATGCCGTCCCTTCGACTGGTTCGACTACGCTCACCACAGGTGCGCTCAGGACTTTGCAGGGCAGGCCCTTCGATTTCACTCAGGGCAGGCGCAGCAGTCTCGCAATGAATTGGGCTCCCATCCTTTCTAAAAAAATCTATCTTTTATTTTCAACCCAATAAATAGAGCCAAAATCACAACAGCCAGACCAATCATTACCCAACCCGTAGTGCTGATTAAAAGCATGTTAGGCCTCCTTTTCTGTCGAACAATGCTTATATGCCGTATAAACCTGTTTACAAAACCGCATCACTAAATTTGAAGGCGAGGCAGTTTTTTCTTAACCGCACTCTTTTTACTTTAGCTTTACCTTTGTGTACCTGAGGTCTGTAGTTTCTGCGCAACGAATGTTGTCGGGCGTCATCTTTATGACCACGTATTTCGGCGCGGCCGGGTCGGATATATACTTTTTCAGCGCAGGTACCGCTTTATAGAGCCAAAGCTTCTCATCGTTGCTGGTGCTGATGGTACAAGGCCCCGCGATACGAACGTGTTTACCTTGAGGATTGCAGAAGCAATATTCCGCGTAGTGCACTTTTCGAAGATGAGCAATTTTATCGGATGATTCGAGCGTAGCGCACAAAAACTGGCTTTCCTTCCATGCCCAGCCGCCCATTGGCCTTGCGCCTACATGGGCTCCGTCGCTTGTGGCCAGTATTCCCCAGCCGACTGCCTTCATGAATTTCTTTACATCTTCGAGGTTCATTTGAGTTCTCCAATTCATATATCCCACTGACGATGCAATTCGGCACAAAAACGCCACACTGTTTCCTCCCGGTGCGTGCGATGATTATACCCTTTGAGGCTTAACGCACAAGTTTATTGGGGTTAATTTTAGCCACTAAGTCCCAAGGCACGAAGTATTATCTTTGTGTTTCCCGTAGCCGACCCTCCGTAGTTTTAGCGAAGGAGGATGGCCGCGTTCCCCTCGCCATTCGCTGTAACCTCATTCTAAACAACGAGATACGCAACACGCACGATGCACAAGCCATTCCGCCGATGGACCGATAAAAATACTGTTTTTACAAGTCATTCAGGGCCGATATAATAGTATCAAACGAGTTGGCACCATTGAAGAGGTACGCGCAAGAGCGTTTGTGCCAGACCGGCCTGCGATTTGAGGACCACGCGCTGCTCAACAAATAGCCCTGTGCTGGTACTTATTGCGATTGACAATTCGTTTCATCTTTGTTATATTTGCGTCTGCAGATTGATACAGTATCTGTGGTCGAGGGATCATAGAAATGGCCATTAAAGAAGACATTAACAGGCACAAGCGATGGGAGGACAAGCTTCATTTGCTGGCTGCGGTCGTGCGTGACTCCAACGACGCAATCATCGTACAGGATTTTAAGGGGAATATCAGGGTCTGGAATACCGCGGCGGAACGAATCTACGGGTATAGCAAGGCCAAAGCTCTTAAAATGAATATTCGCCAGCTTGTTCCTGAGGACAGGCGAGCTGAAACATTGACCTTAGTCAAAAGATTGAGAAAAGGAGAGGTTATCCAATCGTTTGAGACACAGCGCATCGCCCGGGACGGTCGGATTCTGGACATCTGGCTGACCATAACCACATTGACTAACGATGCGGGCAGGCCGGTTGCCATTACGACGACCGAGCGTGACATTAGTGAACGCAAACGCCTTGAAAAAGAAATGTCAGAAATACCCATGCGGGAACGAGAGCAGATAGGCCGGGAGATGCACGATAATCTGGGGCAAATACTCACTGGGATTGCTATTAAGAGCAAGAGTTTGGAGCTGAAACTCAGGCACAAGTCATTGGAGGAGTCGGCCGACGCGACAGAGATATGTCAGCTTTCCAATAAACTTATAGCTCATACCCGCCGTCTCGCCAAGAATCTCCATCCTATTGACCTTAACGGCGGCGGCATTGCAGCGGCATTGCGGACACTGGCATCGAACGTAGAGAGTTTGTTTAAAGTATCATGCCAGGTCAAATGCAAAAATAACCCTCCCATCCAGGACCCTGTAACGGCAACACACCTTTATCGCATTGCGCAGGAAGCTACCACTAATGCCGCCAAACACGGCAAAGCAAAGAAAGTCAGTATAGAGCTTGCGTCGGACGAAAGCCGGTCGGTCCTGAAAGTAAAAAATGACGGCAGAAGTTTTTCGAAAGTTCCGGCGCAAAAGGGGGGCCTCGGGTTGAAAATTATGGATTACCGCGCCAGGTCGATAGGCGCCTCACTTGATATCCGCAAGGGTCGTAATGGCGGAACCGTCGTGACATGCCTGTTTCCACACAAGAACAATAAACCGGACAATTGGAGCGGTGATGATAAGAAAAGAATCGCGCAGTAGTACGGCATCGAACAAAAGAAAAGTTTTCATAGTCGATGACCATCCTATCATACGCGACGGTCTTACCGCACTCATCAATCACGAAAGCGACTTTTACGTATGCGGCCAGGCCGGCCAGGCACGACAGGCCCTCAAAGCAATATCCGAGCTCAAACCGGATGTCGCTATCGTGGATATAACCCTTGAAGATTCAGACGGCATTGAACTTACTAAAGATATTAAGGCGCGACATCCAAAATTGCCCGTGATTGTCCTTTCGATGCACGATGAATCTATTTACGCCGAAAGGGTTCTTCGAGCAGGCGCCAGGGCCTATCTTATGAAGGACGCGGTATCAGATAAAATTATAACAGCCATTCACACGGTTCTGGACGGCGAGATATATGTCAGTGATATAATGGCGAAAAAATTGCTGCGTAAACTTGCCGGCAATCATGTGGACGCAATTAACACCCCGATAGGCAACCTTACCGACCGTGAATTTGAGGTTTTTCG
>JBFZBL010000232.1:0-15673 GCA_041308485.1 Phycisphaerae bacterium
TACTTTATTGACGAGGTCTTCGATTGTGATTTCGAATCCTGCACCGATATTGACCGGCTGGGGGCCGTTGTAGTGTTCAGTGGCCAGAAGGATGCCCTCCGCGGCGTCCTCCACATAAATAAACTCCCGCGAGGCTTTACCCGTTCCCCAGCAGACAATGTGGTCGTCGCCGGCGTCAATTGCCTCGACGCATTTTTTTATAAGAGCGGGGATGACGTGAGAGCTTTCGGGGTTGAAATTGTCCCCCGGGCCGTAGAGATTAACGGGGACAAGGAATATGCTGTTGAAACCATATTCGCTGCGGTAAGACTGGCACTGGATTAGAATTATTTTTTTTGCCAGCCCGTAAGGCGCATTTGTCTCCTCCGGGTAGCCGTTCCACAAATCATCTTCTTTGAAGGGAACTGGTGTGAACTTTGGATACGAGCAGACGGTTCCGATGGCGACAAATTTTTCAATATTTCGCAGACGCCCCTGCTCGATGAGCTGGACACCCATCATAAGGTTTTCATAGAAGAATTTGCCGGGATGCATGCGATTTGCGCCGATGCCGCCCACGACCGCCGCCAGGTGAATGACAATATCGGGTTTCATATCGTCATACATTCTGATAACGTCAGCCGGATTGACGAGGTTGTAGTCTTCTATTCTGGGAACAAGGATATTTTCACAGCCGCGTTGCTTGAGACCATCAATAACATAGCCGCCGAGAAAACCGGCCCCGCCCGTAACCGCTATTCGTCTGTTCTTAAAGAAGTCGCTCATGGCCTTCCGTCGTGCTCGGCGATAATTTTCTCGTGCTCGGCGATTTTCATATCGGCATCGGTCATCATTTTCGCCAGCTCCCTGAAAGTGACCTTTGGTTTCCAGCCGAGTAGCTTCTGCGCCTTTGTTGAGTCGCCCTGCAGTATATCCACTTCAGTGGGCCTGAAATACATAGGGTCAACCTCAACGTATTTGTGCCAGTCCATATTGAGATAACCGAAAACCTCTTCGACGAACTCATGGACAGAGTGAGTTTCGCCCGTCGCTATTACAAAGTCGTCTGGTTTATCATGCTGTAAAATAAGCCACATCGCCTCGACGTAATCGCCTGCGTAGCCCCAGTCGCGTTTGGCATCGAGATTGCCTAAGTAGAGTTTGTCCTGAAGGCCGAGTTTTATGCGAGTGGCGGCGCGAGTTATTTTCCGAGTAACGAAGGTTTCGCCCCGGCGAGGGGACTCGTGGTTGAACAGAACGCCGTTGGAGGCGAAAAGACCGTATGCCTCACGGTAGTTGACCGTCTGCCAGAAGCTGTAAACCTTGGCGCAGCCGTAAGGGCTTCGGGGATAGAAAGGTGTTTTCTCGGTCTGCGGAACCTCAACAACCTTGCCGTACATTTCGCTGCTTGACGCCTGATAGAATTTCGGGGGCGTTTTCATCCCACGCAGGGCTTCGAGCAGTCGCAGCGTCCCCAGCGCATCGACATTGACGGAGTAAATGGGTGTTTCGAAACTAACCTTGACGTGGCTCTGTGCGCCGAGGTTGTAAATTTCATCCGGCTGGACTTCACTGACGATTGACGAAAGGCTGCCACCGTCGGTGAGGTCGCCGTAAACAAGACGAAGACGGGGTTTTTCGTGGGGGTCTTTATACAAATGGTCGATTCTGCCGGTGTGAAACGATGAGCTTCTGCGAATGATACCCCAGACCTCGTAGCCCTTTTTAAGCAGCAGTTCGGTCAGATAGGAACCATCCTGCCCTGTAATACCTGTAATTAAAGCTTTTTTCATAGATATCGCGTCCTTTAATTAAAAGACAAAACATCAACTGCCGTTTTATATTAAACATGGGAATACAAACAGGCAAGAGATAAAAGCCGCCTGACTGCCCCCTTTGCGCATAAAAAAGGCCGGACTTTTCCGCCCGGCCTTTGATTTTAATGCTGAAACAAACTTACTGCTGTGCCGCCCGCTCCATCTCCTTTAGCTTCTCAGCGGTCACATTCTCCGCGGACAAGTCGCCGTATATGACTCTGTAAGTATCATCCGAGATTTTCCATCGCATCAGCACACTGTTCGCGTCGCCAGCGTTGACATCTTCACCATAATACACAGGGTCTTTGCCTTCCAGAACCAGCTTGTTATAGAAAAAAACTGGTCCCTTTAATTTCATTATTTTGTCCATAAGCTCCTGCTGCATTGGTTCGCTCAATTTTTTTGCCTTGTCGATAAGCTCCTGCCGCATTGCTTCGCTCGGCTTAACACCCATGGCAAGATTCATATCCTTGATGAGGGACTGCTGAATGGACTGCTGGAAAGATTGCGCGAGAATCTTCATGGGCTCCTGCATCACCGACATCTCGTTCATACTGTCAGGATATCTGCCTCTTGTCAGCTCGGAGAAGCATTTAAATCCATCGATTGCGCCCGTCTCATCCTGAGCAGGCGCCTTTGTTTCTGCCTTCAAAGTGAAATCGGCCGGAATATCGGGCTTGAATATATCCGCCGAAAGCTCCGTACCCCACTCGAAATCATCCTTAACTATTACCACATTTACCTTTTGCGCACCTGTCCCAATCTCCGCTTCTATTTCCATTCTCACGGGATATTCCGTTGCAACATCTACCCACATGCGGCCGATGAAATTGTTGTAATAGGTTTGGACCGCAGGGGGATTATTAACCTCAATACCTTTAACCTCAACGCCGTTAATAGTGTCTTTACCGAGTTCCTTGTACGGACCGGACATAAATTTAGTTACCATATCCCTCGGGTCCTGCGTTTCCTTCTCCATCTGCGCCAGCATTTCATCTGTCAGCAATATACGCGTATACTTTTTCTCCAGCGGCATCAGCACAACCATCACCTTTTTCCCTGGATTCATATACGACTGAAACATCAAATTCCCATCTATTGTGGTTTCTGATTTGTATCCGTAGTCGGATGATATATATATTTTGGCCTCGAATTGCTGACACTTTTGACCGATAGTTCCGCCTGACTGTCGAGTGTGCTCACTGTAGACACAGGTTTTTATCTGCGCCACTTTGTCGGCTATCTGTGCCCATGCACAGCATGTCACTGTGGGCGTTTTACCTGTTATAATGTATATACCCGCCAGCACCGCGATGATTATCACCGCGGCAATAGCTAATTTCGTAATTGGACTTCTCATGATTATTCTCCACATACCCGGCCTGTAATCAGCCGAGTCAAATTGTTTTCTTTTTACCAGCGCATTATCGATTGAACTGTTTACTCTCGCGTCCAGTTCTGCGCTGGGGTTGATTTTCAAATCCGCTATTAATTTTTTAATCTGTTCATTCGGTCTCATCTTTGCACCTCACCGTTTAGTGCGGACCGCAATTTTTCCATGCCGTACCGGTATCGGCCTAATACCGTGTTAATCGGAACATTCTCCGATTCGGCTATCGCGGCAAATTTCATCTCGCCCTGCACGTGCAGCAGCACAACCTCTCTCTGCTCGTAAGGCAATTCCCAGATTGCGTGACTCAAAAGACGTTTTTCTTCTCCTAAAATCGCCTCGCACTCAGGGCTTTTTGTCTTAGATTCAATCGGCTGTGCATCATCCAGCGAACCCTGGTTATGTCTCGAATTTGCCCTGATTACATTACGGGCGGCATTTGCCACACACGTCGCCAGATATCCTTTCAAGCTGCCGGTCAATCGAAATCGCTCTAACTTCAAAAACGACACGAAAACGTCGTGCACAACGTCTTCTGCCGCCGCGGTATTTTTCAGCAGAGCGACTGCCAGCCCGACAAGCTCGTGCTTGTATTTCTCGTAAATCCGCCTGACCGCCTCGCGGTCGCCGCGATTAAACCGCCAGATAAGAATCTTATCTTCTATTTGCACTTTATACTTCCCATGGGTTCGACACTTAATTAACTGTCAATTATACAACACCCAGACAAGGCGTTTTAGTATATTCAGGCGCATAAAAAAGGCCGGTTGTTCAGCCGGCCTTAACTGTCTGGCATCCTGCGTTATTAACTTTCAATTACTTTGGCCCCTTCGGGAGTCACAAATTCGAACAGCTCATCCGGGAGGATTTCATAATAGGTAATTTTTTCTACGTCAATTAAGGGCGTGCCTTCCCGGCTGGTATTGTCCCACTGCTTGTAACCAATCAGCAGCTTGCTTTCCGCGTCGAATTCAAACCACATAGAGCGAGGTGAAAAAGGGCCCTGAGTCAAAGCAAAAGTCAGATAAACCCGAACCCTACCGCTTGCAGGGTCTTTGCCGTATGTCTCTTTCCAGTCGGCGAAAGAGTATTTTCCTGAATCGCGAAGCTCTTTCAATTGTTCAAGCATCCGGCTGATTCCTAATTCAGTGGCCTTGTAAGGGCGATTTTCGACACTGACGGTGTTGGTATTGGGGTCATACCGCCAGGTCTTTTGGCCGTTTGTCGTCAGGATTAAAAAACCCTCTATCTCCATCCGGCACTTCTCGACGGCGGTTTGGTCCTGATTTTCCACCGCCCAGGTTTTAGCCGGCAGGAGTCCCAAACTTCCGTCTTTTTTCCATACGCGCGGCGATTGAAATCCTTCAGTAATTACTGCTTTATACATGCTTATCGCCTCGATACTCTGCTCTAATGCCCAGGCGGGGCTTTGTGTCCTGAAAAAAACACTTATTCCAAGTACACCGACCACGATGACAGCAGCGGCCGCAGCGAATTTTGTAATCGAACTTCTCATAACTGGTCTCCAGAAATTAAAATGAGGTTTCTTTTCATTGGCTTTCCGGAGCTGAAATGCCTGTTCGCGGACGATTCTGTCCATTACGGTGTTTTCGAGGTCTTTTTGATTGTGACTGTCACCATTGGAAACAAGGCGCTCCTGCAGCGATGTAATTTCTTCGAGTTCTCTGCGGCACTCGGCGCAAGTATCCAGATGCGATTTGACCGCCTCGTTTGAGCCGGCGTCAAGCAGTCCTTCAATGTAACCCACTAAAAGTTCTCTGCATTCAACGCAATTCATAACTGCACCTCACTTTCCTGCGCTGCTTCATCTTTAAGCATCTCGCGCAATCGCGCATAAGCCCTCGAAAGGGACTTGGTCACGGTGCCTATGGGGATATTCATTATAGTCGCGACGTCTTTACAGGAGTGTCCGCCGTAATATCGAAGCAAAATCAACTGCCTCGAAAAATCATCGAGCTTGGCAACCGTCTTCACCAACGGCCAGTCGCGGCCGCTCTTTGTCTGGGCAGGTATTTGAGCCAGTTTCTCGGTCGCCTGGCGTTCTTTCTGTTCGATTCTTACCTGCTCCTTGGCAACGCGGTTGGCAACGCCCAGCATCCACGCGAAAAACGACTCTGGCTTTTCCAGCGAAGTCAAACCGAAATAGCACCTGACAAACACTTCCTGCAGGGCCTCTTCCGCCAAATCGCTTCTTCCAAGCTGCCCCCCTAAATAACCCATAAGGGGCCCTTTGTATCGCCGGACTAAGTGTCGAAAATCGTCCGGATGGCCGTCAAGACATCGCTGAATGTAAAATCCGTCATTTTCAGGCATTTTCAAACTCCACACACTAACATATCAAAAAACCCGGGTCTTCACTATATAGTGATGGAATTGCCTGTTTTGCGACAAAAAAATAAAAAAGGCCGGACATTTCTGCCCGGCCCAAATTGACAATCGGCAATCGACAATCTTTTTTAGTCCTTCAACTCCCTCACCCATATATTCCGGAATTTAACCGGGTTGCCGTGGTCCTGCAAAGATAATGAACCTTTATCGCCATGCTGGTAGTAATCGTTCATAGCATGCTGGCCTATCCAGCCGGTACCGCCCTGAAGCTCGACATTATCCTGAACCAGGACGCCATTGAGAATAACCGTAAATCTCGCTTTGCGGTCCACTTTGCCGCTCTTGAACGTCGGCCTGTGGAATATAATGTCATACGTCTGCCATTCGCCCGGCTTTTTGCACGCGTTTGCAAGCGGGACACTGCGCCCGTAAAGCGCACCTACCATACCATCCGCGTAAGTGCGGTTGTTATATGAATCGAGCACCTGAACCTCGTATGCCTCCATCAGAAATATGCCGCTGTTGCCGCGCCCCTGGCTACTGCCTATTACCTTCTCCGGCGTGGCGAATTCGATATGAAGCTGGCACGACCCGAATTTCTGTTTTGAGCGGATGTAGCCGGCGTCTTTCACTGTTTCTAAGTATCCATCGCCGACTTTCCACGGGAATGGTGCTTTTGGATTCTTCACACCTTCCCATTTGGAAACATCGTTATTATCAAAAAACAGCACAACCGCATCCGACGGAGCCGAACCAACTTTACCATCGCAGCTCGCCTCACCAGGCGTAACCACCGGCGGCACGGGCCTGTTCATATCATGAACCATCCATTTTTGACCATCAGCTTCTACCCACTGAATTATCTCCGGCTTTTTCTTTTCCGGCGCAGCGTTCGGCTCCGCGCAATTTACTGCTCCCGCCAATAAAACAATTATCCCCAAACCTAAAATCACATTCCTGACCATTTTATTATCCTTTCAAAAATGATTGATACCAAGCACCCGCCGAAGCCTTATGAACAAGCTCTTGTGGTCTGCAGCGACTCAGCAGGCAGCACAGTTGCGATACGCTCAAAACTACTTCTGGCTTTCCGACTTCCGCGAAAATAAGCCAATGGCAATACACAGCACCGCCAATACCTCGCTGCCGATTCCTTTGCTCGTATCCCCCGTATGCGCCAATGAGAACGCCCGCTAATACGAAATACCACCACTTCCAATTATCGCCGCCGCTGCTCATATCTTACCTCCTTTTTCAAAATGCGCTCAATAGACCACATTCACACATTCGGCATCGGCCGCATTATAATATGCCCCGGATTTTCAAGCCAGAAATAAACTATAAGGATGTATTCCTAAACCCGAAATACGATATACGCACGATGCATGACGAAACTACATTGCGTAGCTGTGCAGGCCGGGGAAAAGCTTGGAGAGGTTCACCCATAACAGAGTAATTATGATAACGACAAGGCCGAGGATTGCCCAGGTACTATTCAATCGAGCCAATCGCTTGCCGAACATATAACGGAAATGCAAATACCCCACGTAAACCAGCCATGATGCCAGCGACCACAATTCCTTCGGGTCCCAGCCCCACCAGTCGCCCCATGCATTTTGTCCCCATACGCTTCCCAGAACAAGACCGAGCGTCAACAGCGGAAAGCCAGCGCAAACCATTCGATACGTCGCGTCTTCCGGTGAAAGTAAATTACCTTCCAAATTCTTACCCGTTAATTGTATTGCTGCCTGGACTGCCGCTTTAGCCATCAGAATATATGACAGCATATATACAAGAACATGCGGCCCGAAAAGCCAGCTTTGCAAAGCGGGAGGCAAGTGCTGTGGTTCGGCGCTAAAGAAAAAACCGGCAGGAAAAAGCACTATCGCACCAATCAGCATATCAGCCGTGACGCCGCCGACTCGCAGTACGCGCCTGCAGAAAATCGAAATCGGATACACAAGAACGCCAAGGCACAAAAACACCTCGAACAAATTCTGCATCGGAATATGCCCGACGTGTAACCAGCGATAAGCGAGAACCACACAGCCGAGAAGGAAACCGGTAAAAAACAGATCGCGTCCCGCTTTGTGTCGGCGCGACAGCATCACAACAAACGCCAGCAGATACTCGGCCATCGCAACGTAAATCAGCAAACCCTGAATGGTATATTTAATCGCCATTATTTAATCTTCAATCTCCCTGTCGCCGAATATATGTCTAAGCCAGAAATGCCAGAAAACCCCGGCACAAAGCAGAATGTACCCGAGAAAAACTATGCCCAGCCCTTTGTCGCTTGTCACACTAAGCACTGAGTATCTTTCTGTTTCATGGTCGTAATCCTGCTGATAAAAAAGATGCCCGCCGTAATGCAGCGGCTTATTGACCTCGATGCTCTTTCGTATAACAACCTTATTATTTTTGACGACCTCAACATCGCTTATAAAATCCTTAACCGCCCTGTGATAAGAAAACTGCAGATTATCATCAGGTCTGACGTGGCCGCCAAAACGCTCGAATACATATCTTGTCGTCTCGCTGCCGTCTGGTTTTTTAAGCAGCAGTTCAATCGCCGGATTAGGTCCGCCGCCTGTATCCTCAATCGCTACCAGCTTGTTTCCTTCCCGTGCCAGCTTGAAATACTCGAACCGTCTGACTATTTCAACGCTTCCATAATCTGCTCCAAGCTCATACTTTTGTCCCTCTTTGGCGGGAATCTTAAATCCTTCTCCTCTTGTCGTCCTGATAATCAATTGTCCCGGCTCATAATAATCAATCCTGAAATCCGCCAGCTTTATCCCAAAGGGCAGCATCTTTATTGCGCCGTTTTCCATTTCCACCGCCCTGTCCGTCGCCCCCTCGTTGATTATCATCTGACCTGCGCGTATCGTGTCGGTTTTGAACAATTTATCCTGCAGGCTGAATCCCGCCTGCGAGCCGATTGTGCCGCCCGAAAAAATGATAATGCAGCCGAGATGAATCAGAAAAAGTCCCCTCCAGCAAAGCAGCCGTTTGAATATCGCTATTGCCGAGATCAACAGAATCGCGAAAGCAATCCAGTAAACTGACAGCGGCAGCGAATTGAAAAACCTCGTCGCCGATTCTGCCCCGATAAACGCCCCGTATATCGAAAAAACAATCAAAAGCAGGACCAGAATCAATCCCGCCCACAAAGCAGCACGCCTCAAACTATTTTTTAATCCCGCTTCCGGCATTATTCTTATATACCCCTGAAACCTTCTGCAAACATAACGCATTATCACAAAAATAATTACGTTCGCAAGCACAATGCGGTTTTTGGCATCGTAAGATATAGCAGTAGAAGTCATTGGGGGTTATAATAGGCCCGATATGGAATTAGTGCTTCATAGCGTAAATTATCACGATTGCCCCGTCGAGCAGCGCGAAAAAGTTTCGCTCAGCGAGAGCCAGCAGCATGATATCCTCGGCGCTTTAATAGACCAGAAGGGTATCGCCGAGGCCGCTATCCTGCAAACCTGCAACCGCACCGAAATTTACCTCTACGCTAAAAAGAACGCCGACTGGCGGCAAACCACAGGCAAGCTGATAGGGCAATTCAATCCCCAGGCGCAGAAAATCTGGGAAAAATACTGCAAGCAGAAAAAAGGTGTTGAAGTCGCCCGCCACCTGTTCACTGTCACCGCAGGACTCGATTCTCAGATGTTAGGCGAAAACCAGATACTCTCACAGGTCAAAGCCGCCTATATTGACTCAATCGGCTGTCGCGCGAGCCGCTTCATCTTCCACCGCCTCTTTCATATCGCCTTCCGCGCGGGAAAGGCCGTCCGAACTCAAACCGACATCAACTGCGGCGCTGTCTCAATCAGCCTGGCCGCCGTCGAGCTTGCCAAAGAAAAAATGAATTTCTGGTCAAGCTCCGCGATGTTAATCGGCGCGGGCGAAAACGCGGAACTCGCTGCAAGATACCTCGTCAAGGGTAACATCGGCTCCCTGATTATAGCCAACCGCAGCAAAAAAAATGCCAGTGCCCTCGTCAAGCGCCTTGGCAAAGGCAAACCTGTCACCCTTAAGGCAATTCCAGCGGCATTAAAAGATGTCGATTTTGTCATCGCCTCAACCGGTGCTAATGAGCCTGTTATTAAATTCGAAGATGTAAAGAAAACTCTTGAGAAACGCACCAAACCCTTGCTGATGATTGATATAGCCGTACCACGCGATATTGACCCGCGCATTGGCGAATTCAAATGCGTGACAATCGTCAATATAGATGACCTCGACATGCGAATCGCCGTCAACAAGGAGAAACGCTCGACCGAAATTCCCAAAGCCGAAAAAATCGTCGACGACTTCACAAAACAATTCGCGCACTGGCTCGAAACGCTATCCGTTGTGCCCGTAGTCACACAGCTCACACAAAAAGCGATAGAGCTGGCACGCGCCGAGGCCAAACGCTACGCCAAAGATTTCGGCGACGGCAATGCCAAAAAACTCGAGGTGTTCGCGGAATCTCTCGCCCGCAAACTCGTCCACGGCCCGGTCAGCTTCATCAAGGACGCCAATCCCGAGGACCACGCCGACCAGCACCTCCACGCCCTTGACCTCGTAAATAAAATGTTCCTCCTCGACGAAGAGCCGCAAAAATGAAACATGGATTTCACAGCAATCCTGTTTTTTGTCATTCCGAGCGAAGCTTGCCCCTAAGGGGCGAAGCGCAGTCGAGGAATCTATTTATAACATTTTCCTCTGCGGTCTCTGCGGTGAAACAATGAAAACCAAACTCATAGTCGCCACCCGCACCGGCTCACTCGCAATCGCCCAAACCCAAATCGTCGTCTCCGCAATTCAAAAACTTTGCCCCTCTCTGGAAATCAAAGTCAAAAAAATCGCAAGCCACGGCGACAAAGACCGCCGGACAACCCTCTGGGAATTGAAATCCACCGGATTTTTCACCTCGCTCCTCGAAGATGCCCTCCTCGCCAAAGAAGCCGACATCGCTGTTCATAGTTTTAAGGATTTACCCACCGCGATTCGTGATGGTTTGACTATCGGCGCAGTCCTCGACCACAAATTCCCCGAAGATTGCCTCGTAACCGCCTCGCCGATAAAATCCCTCGATGAATTGCCAAAAGAAGCAATCGTCGGCACATCGAGCTTACGAAGGACCGTCCAGTTCAAACGATTGCGCAATGACTTAAAGTGCGTCCCCATACGAGGCAACGTCACCACCCGCCTCAAAAAATTAGAACAGGGCGACTTCGACGCGATTGTTTTGGCACGGGCAGGCCTCGAACGAATCAGCTTAGCCGACAAAATATCAATCATCTTCGACCCGACAAAATTCATCCCGGCGCCAGCACAGGGCGCTTTGGCTGTTGAAATTCGTGCCGATGATACCGAAACAAAAGAAATCATCTCGAAATTCGACGATAAAGAAACGCGCATTACAACTACCGCTGAACGAGAGGTCTTCTCCGCACTCGGCTGCGGCTGTCATGCCCCAGCAGGCGTCTTCGCTCAACTATCTGGTGACAAAATTACTATCTCCGCCTGCTTCAGCGACCCCGATGGCGCCAACTTCAGAGAACATTCACTCTCCGGCCCCATCTCCGACTCCTCCAAATTAGCCCAATCCCTTGCGGACAAACTAAAACGACAAAACTTGTAGGGGCAGACCTGTGTGTCTGCCCTGATTCTTCCAATGGTGTCCCCGGATTACAGTTAATCAGGTTCTCCGCCCGCAAGAGGAGTAATAGTCACCGGCACGCCCTCGACTGCGGGCCTGACGCGGTCAGGAACTCTCATCGCCGCCAGAATACTGGCCGCAGCGGCCGCAGAACCTATCAGGAATGTCCATTGATAACCAAGATATTTCCAGGCTATTCCGCCGACAAGAGGCATCGTGACGGCCGCGACATGATTCATCGCGACACCCATGCTCAGCGTCATTGTCTTTTCGTTGGTGGGCGCCAGCCTGCCGATATACGTCGTAAGCGCCATCGCGAATACAAAGAAACAGCTGTCCAGCAGGAAAACACCGTAAAGAATGTATTTACTTCTTATGAAAGCATAACCGAGAAAGCAAACCGTCATAAAGGAGTAATAGAAGACAAGTATCCGTCGTTCGCCCACGCGGTCGATAAGTCGGCCGACAACCGGCGAGCTGAACCACCCGACGGCCTGCACGACAATCCACATCAAGAGCATCGTCGATAGGGCAGTTCCGTAAACTTTGACTAATAAAAACCCCGCAAAGACGAGAAATATTTGTTTGCGCCAGCCTTCGAGAAAGTTGAGCAGGTAGTAAAGACCGTACTCGCGTCTGATTACCAGTCTGGGTTTTTCGCTTCGGATTTGACGCGGGATATACAGACATGCCGCTGAGGCGATTAACGCGACAGAGCCGGCCACAATATATAAAGGCCGAATCGCAACTCCTGCAAGGTCAAGCACCAGCGCACAGACAAGCCCCAAACCGGAACCGGCGGCTCCGGCGGCCTGAATCTGGCCGATGCGCCGGCCAACACAATCCGGCTCGGCCAGCGCAAGCCCCATCGAATTCGGTAGCGGCATCCAGATGTGAAGCCCCTGACTCCAGACTAAGCTCGCTATTATCAGCCAATAATAATCGTGGACGAAACAGTAGCTGCCAAGCCCCACAGCAAAAAAAACAAGAACTGCCGCCCCGATAAGCGGCTCGGCAAGCCCTGCCAGAAGCGCCAAAAACCCCAGCGCGAAAATCCCGCAGCTTTCGCGGAACATCTCCAGAAGTCCCATCTGCAAACCGTCCAGATTCATTTCTTCAACGGCGAAATTTGAGTTCAGAGCGATTTGCAGAGTCAGGGAAAATCCCACCGCCGCCGAAGCGATGCACAGGAATTTAAGCCCTCTGGCTCTATTGCGTTCTATATAAGAATCCGTCTTTATCATAAAGCCTGCAATATAGAGATTACTGATTGATGTGCAATTAAAAAAGGTTTACCCTGAATTAACACTGTTTTTATTGTAAAAAGAAACAGCAGCGCGAGGCCCTAAGACATAACCATTGACAACGCTGGTCTGAATGCTATGTTTCAATATTTAGAAGAAATAGTTTCCGCCTTGTTAAAAGTATTTGTGAGAGGAACAGATATGGGCAGGAAAATAATGATAGGGATTATTGCTGCGTCGATTCTGTCGCTGTTTGTCATGATTGTCATATATCACCTCAGACCCGATATAATAAAAAGCAATAACGGGAGCTTGTGCGTCGAATACAACCTTGTCTTCGGTAAAGAAGGAGTCGGCCCGAGAGAAGCGGAACTGTATCTTGCCGTCCAGCACAGCGCATATCCGGGAATTAAAGTGTTATGGCCTGTAAACGTCGGCCCTAACTCTGTTCCCAGTGGTTTTCGTGCCATTCCCTTTACCGCCGAACAAGGCGACAAGCTCAAATTTTCGCTTCTCGACGATGATGATATAACAAGCAAAGAAGAAAAAGTAATTCGAGACGCTGCCGGCGCCGCGGGTTCTATTATTGTAGAGCTCTCGAATGTATATTATGTCCTGCAGACAGGCAAAATCCTGCCGAGAGGAACGGCTGATATTGCCAAAGCCCTCTTGCAGCTTGGAGCGACCGAAGTTATTCGCACTTCTCACGAGCATCCCTGGGACGATTATGGCTCTGCTGATTATATTGTTCAGCAGACAATACCTGATAGTCCCAGCGCCGCTAATCCTGTCACAATCGCGTCGAACTGGGGACTCCTGCGGCGACTGGATATAAAAGTTTACCGCTCAGAACTCCGCGAGAAATGAAATACCACCCTCGTTTTTGAGCTAAAAACGGTACTTGTCCCTCATTTGGACGCTAAAAACGCAACTTGCCCTTAGTCTTTGAGAAAAAACCCTCATTATTACGTTGAAAACGATACTTGCCCCTACTTGCCCCTCGTTTTGGTGTGCTGGGGGTGAGGGGCCCTTCGACAAGCTCAGGACAGGCAAGTTACCTATATTAACTTTTTTTGCCACAGAGGACACTGAGAACACAGAGAAAGTTTCGACACAGATTACACTGTATTTCCGAGACTGGCTCGTCGCTTCGCTCCGTGTGCTCGGCTTGCGTTCTTCGGCTAAGGGTATTCTCGATACAAGCATCTGCGATACCCTTTCGCCTTGTCCGCGAAGGCCTTTGGCCTTCATTAACAAGCCGGGCAAATAACACGGATTAACAAATTGTTGATTGGTGATTGTTTTACCGCTGCGCTTCACCGAGGCAGACAGAGAAAGCAGAGATGAAGTGTAAAGTTTAAAACTTTAAGTCCAAAACCAAAGCCGAAAACCAAAGCTTTATCCGCCTCTGGCGGAAAGGATTCGGTTTGGGTAGAATTTATCCAACGGGCAGCCTGGCGGATTAAGGGACAATTAAAAATTAATTAGATAACATGAATGAATCTGGCATATAAACAGATTGCAAAACCTTATGAATTCTCATCCCCTTTCACAAAAGGTGAGTGTGCGGTTCTGTTTTACATCGCGGACACTGACACATCTCCACAGCAACAAGCCGATGTCAGTGACGCCCTGCTTGCCCAGGGATGTCGCTATGCCGTATGTGCGGGATATGACTGCGAGAAATGGCACGATGCAATTGACAGCGCTTATCTTAAGCGGAATGATGGGAAACCCAGTGATACCAACTTCGTCATGACGACATGGCATGAAAACGAGAATCTTGAGGATATCGTGTTCTTTTTCCTGAATAACACTCAGTTTGAAGAATGGAGTCCGCAGAATTTTTTGGTTCTGGTTCTCGGAAATCACCCAATGATTCTGGCTAACATCAGAAAAGAAATTGAAAAAAACATTTGATTTAAAACAAAGTCGGGCCGTGGCTAAATCAAACAGTATGGGGCAACTCGTTTAGGGGGCACTCTTCGCACTTAGGCTTCGGCTTGCAGAAGTCTTTGCCAAGGCGAACGAGAAGCGCATGATACTCATTGAACAACTGAATATCGCAAGGCAGATTCGATTCGAACATTTCCTGGATCTGATGATAGTCAGCATCATCACTAATAAGATGATGACGTGAACATATCCTGGCGGTGTAGGCATCTACGACAAACACCGGACGATTGAGGGCATAAAGCAAAATCGAGTCGGCAGTTTCGGGGCCGATACCTTTTACGCTTAACAATTGCTCGCGCAATTCGGGGGTCGGAATTTTTCCAAAATTTTCAAAAAAATTCGAAAAATTTCCAAAAAACCAGTCGAGAAAATTCTTTAATCGCTTCGCTTTTATATTGAAATAGCCCGCCGGCCTGATAAGCTGGGCAAGCTTTTGAATATCGAGCCGATGCAGCTTCTCAGGACTAAGCGCGCCAGCGTTTTTAATATTGTTAATGGCCTTTTCGACGTTGGTCCAGTTGGTATTCTGGGTAAGAATCGCCCCGACGATAACCTCAAACGGCGTATCCCCCGGCCACCAGTCCTGCGGCCCAAACCGCTCATACAGCAAATCATAAATTTTCATAAGTTTTCTATCTGACATCGATGCGATTATAACGAACCCCTGCCAGAATGGCGAGAGATGGCTTGGCCGGACTGCCAAAAGTGGTTTGACAAGGAAGCACAGTTAATTATGAACTCGATTCTATCTTCTTATATTGAAAGGAGTTAGGAAAAGAAGTGGTATTACTAGCCGTATTGGTATAGTATTTGCAGTTTATCACCACTAAGCAATGATACTCTAAGTAGAAATGTTTATAAATTAGTAAGGAGAGCAGGCAATGGCAGTTAAACAATTGGCGTTTGATGTTGTGGCCCGACAAGGATTATTGAATGGCGTTGAGAAGTTAGCCAAGGCGGTCAGGGCAACACTTGGCCCCAGGGGCCGAAATGCGATTATCGATAAAAGCTGGGGCGGGCCTACCGTCACAAAAGACGGCGTTACAGTAGCCGAAGAAATCGAATTATCGGATAAAAACGAAAATATGGGCGCCAAGTTAGTAAAAGAGGCGGCCAGCAAGACCTCGAAGATAGCAGGTGACGGCACAACAACCGCAACGGTGCTTACCGAGGCGATGTTCAGCGAGGCGTTCAAAAACCTGGCGGCAGGCGCAGACGCAATGGCTCTTAACCGCGGTATGCAGGAGGCATCGAAAGCGGTGGTAGCGAAATT
>JBFZBL010000233.1:0-4590 GCA_041308485.1 Phycisphaerae bacterium
TGTATCGCACTTAAAACAGTTCCCGCAATCGATAACGCAACCCCCGCACGCCCATCCGGACCCGTTAAAATATGGATTGGCACACGGCGGACACGTCGGGCCGGAGCCGAAGGCATTATCAACAAACATCGTCAAGAGTTCAATCATACCGATAGCAAGATACACCCAAATGGTCTTTTTGGCGAATAATGTTCTCATTAATGGTTCCCTCCTTCTGCAGTTAATTCCGCAAGTTTGGCTGCCCTGCCTTGCCCCGAGCAGAGTCGAGAGGAGCAGCCCGTGGTGAGCAAAGTCGAACCATCGAAGGGGCCTTACTTTATTTACTTATGAAAGGGCGTTAAGGCAGAACAGGTTTTCTGCCTGTGTTTGCAGGGATAAAGAATAATCTAATTAAAGATTAATTATTTCATCCGCCGTCATTTCGGCGAATTGTTTATATCGGCAACAAAAATAAGATTTGCATCTTGGTATTTGTATTCCTTCTGAGCGATTTTGTCTACGAATTTGTCCCCATTTTTTAAACCAAGATTCTTTATTGAAAAGGTGTTTTCAGGCAAAGCCATATTCACTTGCATATCACTAAATATCCTTTTTTTCAGCCGACGCAAACGACCGTCATTGTCATCAAATTGCATTATTTGCTCTTCCTTAGGCATGAAAATGCCCTGAATTTCGACCCAATCCGTGGTAATTTCAGATATTTTTATACCCTTGCCCTTTTTTACTTCAATATGGGTAGGATTAAAGCCATTCTTTTCTTCAAAAACATATTTAAATTCATACGACCCCTGTTCCGCCTGAACCTGATATACGGCGCCTTTTTCTGTCTGTGTTTTTTCAACAGTTACACTTCTAAAAGCCTTATTAGGCATATTACCATCAGCACCATTGGGGTCTTGATTGTAAAGACGAACACCTTCAGACATCCTCGACAGCAATACCCAGGGCGGCAGACCTATGCTAAAACAATGTCGGGGATCAGATTCACCGAAATCTGTTTCTGTTTGTGCAGCGTGATTATGAGGCCGTTTTTCGGCAAGCCAGGTCAATACTGTTCCATCTTTTTTCATAGTATATGGCGAGCTATCAATCTCATAGTCATTGGCGGTAATTATTAAGCTTTGATATGATTTGTCCAAAGACGAGCAGGTAAAACCGGTATCCAAATCGATATATTCGGTTGGGTTTGGACGATTTTGTTTTCTAAATAAAAGATTTTTTTCCAAATCAATCTTGAATTCCGTTACACCTTTGCCTGTCGATGCAAGCTCGTTTGGTTCCTGGATTGTGACACCCGCCTGATCTTTAACCATCTCTGCGGCATTTTTACCACGATAAATTAATGTGCTCTCAGAAGAAATCCTGCCCTGCCACGTCTTTATTTTTTCATAATTGGATTTTGTAACGGATACCAGCATATTCAATTCATCCGGAACTTTATTCTGTTCCACCTTTTGAAATTCCGTCACCTCAGCACCTGTGGCCGGATATATTAAACTAAAAACAATCAATATGATTGATATATCATCAGCGATTCTTTTGTAAAAATTATGTTTTATCGATATCATTTGTTTGCTCCTTTAAGATTTCTTATTATTAAAAAACAGATTTAAAATCGCTTAAAAATTATTTTCGTTTATTCGGCACAAGTATCATTATGTACTTTATGTTGTTTTATATTTTCTGGATCGCTATCCTCAACGCACCAATGGCAAGCAGGCCCATCGCCAAATTGACACATATACACACTAGGTATAGGGGGTCCAGTAGAAATATCTTTACAAATCATCGTGAATATAGGAATCGAAGAAGGTATACAGGGCACAAATTCATAGCATACTTTATTTACATTTTCCTCACAATCATTTAGGCATCCTCTGGGATTACATTTTTTTTCTGTTCCACTTTTCCAATGCTTAGGGATTGGACGCCATCCCCATGTACAATCTGTACCCCCATCAGCGCACCCCGTACAACTCCCGTCAGGACCGGTGCAATTTTCTCCATCAACTAACTTGCATTTTTCGCGACATACACCTGGCCAAACAGGATTGCAGCACTTCAGATTCGCATCGTCATTACAAATCGCACAGTGTCCGTTTTTACAACTTTCGCACTGGGATGAGTCGCATCTGCTTATACATCCACCGTGTCCATTGCAGATCTGGCACAGATCTGGGTCACACTTGGATATGCAGCCGGTGGAGCAATCAGGGCAGTATTTGCAGTTCAAACTATCGCACTTGTCCTCACAACTGGGCGGAATAGTTGATGTATTGCACTTATAACAGTTCCCACAATCGATAACGCAACCCCCGCACACCCATCCGGACCCGTTAAAATATGGATTGGCACACGGCGGACACGTAGGGCCGGAGCCGAAGGCATTATCAACAAACATCGTCAAGAGTTCAATCATACCGATAGCAAGATACACCCAAATGGTCTTTTTGGCGAGTAATGTTCTCATTAGTTGGTCCCTCCTTCTGCTGTCAGTTCGGCAAGTTTGGCTTTAACCGCTTCTATCCTGCTATCCTGCGATGAGGATTTTGACTTGCCGCAAGTAATTTTCCTTGTCGGGTCTACGTTCGGGTCAGACAGTTCCAGAAAATTCTGATAATATTTTATCGCGCAGGTCTTATCGCCCTTGTCCAGAAGCATCCCGGCAAGCTTATAGGCGGTATCCTTTGTCATAAAGCACCCGGCTGCATCGGCCAGCACCGCCTTATACGCCTGCTCTATCAGCGGGTTAATCTCCTCTTTCGGCACACCTTCCTTATCCCGTAACAACTCATAACAGGCAGCGATTGCGGCCTTGATGTCGCAGGCAAACTCAAAATCGGGCCAGTCATCAAGAACCTTCTGATAATTGTTGATGGCATCTGCCCACCTGTCCATTTCATGATAATTTATGGCAACGTAGAAGTATAAATACACGGCATCGTTTACAATCTGCAGGTTTTCCTTTTGCATCCGCTCCCAGATATTCGCGGCTACCTCGTGATACAGCATTTCCTTTACTGTTTGCTTTTGCCCTCTAAGCTCCACAGCCCTTTTATAGCAGCCCATGACAACCCGGCCAAGGCAGTCGCCCGCGTAAATATTCTGTTTAAAGTCGGCGATAAACGTATCCAGCAGCATATAAGCCGAGTTTACATCGCCTGAATCGAGTACATCGCAAAGAATCCTTCGCCTGACATCGAGTGCGGCCCTGTCCGCCTCGTCTGTTCCCGGGCAATCCTGCACTACCCGCTCATAAATCTCTTTTGCCTGCTGAAGTTTATCGGCGTGTTCCTCGTAGCCGCAGGCAACCCAGTATAATTCGCCAGCAAGCTCAGGCCTGCCTTTAAGGTCAGTGGCCATTGCCTCAATCGCGGCATCTATTGGTGCCTGATTCGGCTCACTAATCAATTTGAAGATTTTCATCCGGTGTGCTAATCGCTTCTGGTCCCATTGCGCCTCTTGGCCATAAGGACTGTCGCCGAACTCCTGCATTATCTTCTGATAAACGCTGTTGGGCGTGTCGTACCAGCCGATTCTGTTAATAGTTGTGCCCTTTTTCCACTCATACTCCTTGCTTATCCAGTAAACCGCCTCCGCCAGCCCCGCATCTCCCGCGAAATCAGTCATCAGCTTATCTATGGCGGTAACGACTTCCGTATCTTTTACCTGCCCTGAGCTTGTCGACGGGCCGATAAGCGAACAGACATTAACCCTCGCCGACCACAATCGAACCTCTCTTGAAAACGAATCAGACAGTGGTTTATCAATCAGGAGAGCAAAAGTGTCTTTTGCCTCGCTGTAACGGTGCTGCCATGTAAATTCCTTGCCGATATGAAATAATGCAACCGCAAGTTCTGACTCACTGTTGAAATCAGCGGCCATTGACTCGACCTGCTCCTGGGCAAGCTGATACTTCTTTTGTTCAATAAGAGTAAGGACATTCACCCGGGCCAAACCCAGACGGGCCTTTGTTGTAAAGGGATTATTAGGATGGGTGTCAATAACGGCACCGTATAACCTCCCGGCGATTGTATACTTTCTGTCCCAGGCGTATTGACCTGCTGTGCCCACAAGGGTCGAGGCCAGACGCGCATTATCTATATAGTCGGCAATAAGTTTATCAACCGCCGCATTGGCGTCAGCCGGAATACTTTCGGTCGGTTCGACTTCGCTCACCGCAGGCTGGCCGTGTCCGATTCCCGCCAGAACAATCGCGATAATCGCAATGGCGGCAAAAATAGGAAACGATGAGATTAGAATGATTTTCCTGGCCATGGATGTGCCCTCCAATTTGGGTGTCTGAGTGTTTCATAGATTTTATCTTCCAATTAAAATCTATAACTGCAATCGACTATAGTTACTTAATAGCAAATGTCAAGTTAATATTTTCAAATATTTTAATCGATTTCCAATGCCTTGAACTGGTTCGACTCCTTCGACAGGCTCAGTGCAGGCAGGGCTGGGCCGGGCGGCGTGAGTCATCCGGCCTTTTTTATGCGCCGATTTTCGCGGGTAGCGTGTAGCGGATAGTAATCTGTGTCAAAGAAAAAATCTGCGTTCTCTGCGGTAAAATGGGTAACTTGCCCC
>JBFZBL010000234.1:0-4828 GCA_041308485.1 Phycisphaerae bacterium
CATTGGGCTGTGCGGTCTATATCTGCTGCGTGACGTTTCTTTTTTACTTTTCCGCGCAGGCGTCCGGTCAGGAAGAGGGGACATCTTTAATGCTTGATGTGACTCCTCCACAGGGCGGCAATCTTAACATTGTCCCCGGCGTTCACTCTTACGACAGGTATGCTGCCGTCGCTCTGGTAGCCACGCCTAAACCGGGATATCAGTTTGTTTGCTGGCTGGGTAATGTCAGTGATACCACGACCGGTACCACCATGGTATTTCTTGATTCTCCGAAAATGGTCATCGCTGTTTTTGAGCGGAATAAATTTGAATCGATCGAAGAGGACGGGCTGGGTGAAACGGGCGGTGAGATGGTTGGCGGCGTAGAAAGCAGCGGTGGGCTTACACGTTCTTCGTCGGGTTTTGAAGGCGGGGGCGGGGGAATACAAAGCGGAGGTGCCGTGAGTCAGGAGTCGAATAACTTGTCGGTGCCTGATGATGTTCCTGTCCCGGTTCCTGAGCCGGTATCAGCGGCATTATTCTTTGCAGGTAGCCTTATACTGGCGAGAAGCCGGCGCAACGCTGCGAATATAACAGAGAAAACGTAATAATCAGAATTATCCCCCTGTTTGCCGAGTTTCGGTCCGGCAACCCGGAAATGCCAGAAGGACTCAAGCACCTTCTGGCATCTTTTTTTGCCTGTGTTTCAATGGTTGCTGCGGTGTGCCGGCTACGTCTTTCTGAATACGGCAACGACGTTTTCTACTTCGACGACAAAGAGACGATTATCACCCTCAAAGTCTACCGGTATAGCGCCTTTGGGATTGAACAGGACCTTGTCGTATTTTTGAAGCGGTATCTCGGGCATATTCTCAATCTCAGTTGATATCGCCACGATTCTGCCGGTTATGGTTGGAATTTCGATATTGTCGGGCAGCTGAATCCCGCCCTTTGTCTGTTTCTTGTCCTCGTCCTTGCGAATAAGCACGCGTTTGCCTACCGGTTCGACTGTCTCGAATGATTCGGGGTCATTTTGGTTTTTGTCGGCCATATTTAAAGTTCTCCGCCAGTCACATTATTTTACGCCATTATTATGCGCATATTCACTGGTTTTACGCAACTGTTTTGGGCAAACCTTTGGCTTCGGGGAGAAGAGTTATATACTGCTGATTAATGCCCGGCAGGATGCGATTGAACGCCCCAGTCCGGGTGTAATCTGTGTGACGGCCTTGAGCTCATTTGCGGTTAATTTATTACGCGAAGAACGGTAAATGAGGACAAACCCCATTGAGCTGGCTGGGGTTGATAACGGGACTGCTGCCGCCGAAATTTTTTCCAGGCAGGCGGGATGACCCGCAAGCCCCATTGCCAGCATATCTTCGATGGTGCATACTCGATTGGATTTGGCGATGTTACCGACCAATTCAGACGTGAAACAGTTTTCGATTCGTCTGTCCTCAAGATCGATTGGCTGGTCGCTCTCGAATATGTGAAGTTCAAAACTTGTCTGGCGACAGTCAGGATTGTCGTGCTGAGGCCCATCGGCGCTGTCGGCGGCAAGTCCCCCAACATCGCTCGGGGCAAGCAGGAAAAATGCGACGTTTGCGTCCGGGATTTGATCTTGGATTAGATTGCCGGCTGCGCAGAGCAATTCATTTAACTCGTTAAGACCCGCTATTGCCTCGTAAAAGTCCGCGGCAAAACCGATTGTATTCAGTGATTTTATAAAGTCCTTCTGGGCTGCAACAAAGTCGTTGCACAGGATATCGATTTGCTTCGCCTGCTTTTTGCGTTCTTTATTTAGCCGGCTAATCAGCAGTCGCAGCCGTTTGTTTCGCCTTTCGTCGTTCACCGCATCCTCGCGTCATATAGTCATAAAGTAATGGTTGGTGCCTCTTCCGACGCTGTTAGAATCGACCTTTGTCCGCCTCCGCTTTAGATGCCTGCTTTTGGCCCTAACCAGCCCCATAACTAACGTCCTATCAGTTTTATGGCGTTGCACTCAAGGCCGGCTGTATCATTTGCCGGACGCTTTTTGTGGAATTGCGTTGTTTTTAGGACTTAACTTACTGTCCTGTGTTGGTAAAAAATACGAGGCCTGAGTGGTTAAACTATCGGTTTCAAAAGCGGAAACAGCACAACGTCTCGTATGCTCGTTGCGCCCGTCAATATCATTACAAGCCGGTCTATGCCGATTCCCAGCCCGCCTGCCGGCGGCATCCCGTATTTCAGCGCCGTCACAAAATCGTGGTCCATAGTCGCCATCGTCTCTTTTTGTCCACGAAGCTGCTGCCGGAAGTTTTCCTCCTGCATCGCCGGGTCATTCAGCTCCGTATAGGCGTTGGCCAGTTCCATCCCTGCGATGTAGAGCTCAAACCGCTCCGCGATATCAGGCTGGTCCTTTTTTCTCTTAGTCAGGGGACACAACGCCGCCGGATAATCAATCACAAACGTCGGGTTGTTTAAATGCTCCTCGACCGTGTGCTCGAAAACCTCGTTGATTACCACCGCATCGTCCATATCCTTATGGTTAATTTTCAGTGACTCCGCCTTTTTGCGAATGCCGCCGATGTCGGCGATATCGCAGCCTGCGCATTCCTTCAAAAGCTCCGCGTATTTTGCCCGCCTCCATGGCCTGGCGAAATCAATATTCTTCTCGCCGAAAGTCATCTTGCTGTCCTTGCAGTATTTCTCCACCAGAAGACAAATCATCTCTTCCGTCAAATCCATCATAATATTGTAGTCGGCATACGCCTGGTACAATTCCAGCATCGTAAATTCCGGGTTATGTCTCGTGCTCAGCCCCTCGTTGCGGAAGTTACGGTTTATCTCGAAGACCTTTTCCATCCCGCCCACAAGCAGCCGCTTCAAAAACAGCTCCGGCGCAATCCTCAGATATAAATCCATATCAAGCGAATTATGATGCGTGATAAATGGCTTGGCCGCCGCGCCGCCTGCTATCGTCTGCATCATTGGCGTTTCCACTTCTATAAACCCGCGGCCTGTCAAATGCTCACGCACCGTTCGCAGTATGGCGCTGCGCTTGCTGAATAATTCCATTACCTCTGGGTTAGCCCACAGGTCAACGTATCGCTGCCTGTATCGCAAATCGATGTCCGCCAGCCCGTGCCATTTCTCCGGCGGCTGCATAAGCGACTTGCTCAATAGCTCTACCTCGTCCGCCCATATCGTTATCTCGCCAGTCTTGGTCTTGCCCAGGCCGCCGGAGGCCCCGATTATGTCCCCAAGCTCAAGCAGCTTCATAAAACTCCACTTCGCCTCGAGCAAACTCTTACTCAAGCCCACCTGTATTGCGCCCGAACTGTCCCGCAGCGTTATAAATATCAGCTTGCCGATATCGCGAAGTAAAACTATTCTGCCGGCACATTTTGCCTTCTGACCTTCTACTCCATCCTGATATCTCGTCTTAATATCCGCCGCCGGCTCCGCCCCATCGTATCTCCCGCCGTACGGGTCTATACCCATTTGTTTTATGGCTTGCAGCTTCTCATGCCTGGCCTGTTCGAACTTATCCGCCGTATCTTTGGTATTTTTAAATTCGGTCATTGGCTTTTGTTCAGAATTCAGATATTGGTATTTAGGGTTTCGCGCTTTGCGTTTCTTCTTTTATCAGCTTGCTCTTTATTACAAGTATCCCCGTCGTTAACTGCAGGTCGGCCTCGATGGTCTGGGCAATCGTGTGTTTCTTCAAAGGCGAATTAGCGTCATCGTGTCCGGCGTTTACAAGAACGTCGTTGTCCCGCTGCAGCTCGAACATCTTGCGAAACTCATCACTTCGCAGCGATACCGCCACGTCCGGCCCAACGCCCCAGTCATTTTTGTTTTCTTTCTTCGCCTCGTCATGGCTCTTTATCTTCTGACCGGAAGGCAGATACCAGTTTGCCATTGTGTATTTCAGCTGCGAACCATCGCCTGGATACGTTGATATTCCCTGCACGACGCCTTTGCCGTGTGTCCGTTCCCCGACAAGCGTTGCCCGCTTGTGCGACGGATCCGTAAGGGCGCCGGCGACTATCTCCGATGCGCTTGCCGAGCCGGTGTTAATCAGCACAACCATCGGGTAATTCGGATGCGTCCCTTTTCGGTGTGCCGACGCGTATGACGGTATCCCGAACCTCGACCGCGTTATGACTATCAGCCCGTCATCTAAAAATTTATCCGCCACTTCAACCGCGCTGTCGAAAAACCCGCCCGGATTGGACCGCAAATCCAGAATCAAGCCGCGCATCCCGGCTGCCTCCAGCGACCTCAGCGCCGTCTCTACATCCGTCGCAGTTGTTTCCGCAAAACTCGTCAGCCGAATGTATCCTATCTTGTCCTGCTCGTCAATCATCCGCAGCCATTTGCCTTCACCACTCCTCTGCAGCCCCCTGAGTGTGGGAACCACTATTTTTGCGCGAGTCAGTGTTACATCAAGCGTTTGCGTTTTGCCGCGGCGAATCGTCAGCGTTACTTTAGTTCCTGCCGGACCTTTTATACGGCTGACCGCGCACGAAAGCGGCACGTCCTTCGTAGGCATACCGTCAACTTTTTCTATCACGTCTCCAACGTCAAGCTCCGAGCTGTATGCGGGGGTATCAGGCAGCAAACTCCCAATCGTAAGCTGTCCGTTTTGCCTCGATATTTCTATGCCTATCCCCGTAAACTCGTTTGTCATCTGCTGTTCAAATTCTGAGACATCTCTCGGCCAGACCAGAATCGTATAAGGGTCAAGCGTTGCCAGTGACGCTTCTGCAAACTGAGCGATTACAACTCCCTCCGGCATCCTGGCGTTTTTCAGATTTCGCTCCAGAACTTTTTGAAATGCGTTTAAAAAATTGTCCTTGCT
>JBFZBL010000235.1:0-2556 GCA_041308485.1 Phycisphaerae bacterium
TGCGATGGTGGGCCAACGGCAATATCGATGAGACGTTCCCCCCCATGGTCGCAGGTGCCGAAATCGCAAAGGTTACAATGGATATGGCAAAACAGGGCAAGCTCAAGGGCGAATATTGGAAAAACGTTGATCCGTCTAAAATGTACAATGCGCTGTTATTTGTGGGGACACTGCCCGCCGACAGCAATTGGCGATATGCCGGTAACAACGTGAAGATAAATACCCCCAATACGCCGATATTCTGGTATCGCCCTGCTGGCAGCCAGATGTACCGTGTCATATACGCTGATCTGACGGTGCGCGAAATGCCGGAAGACCAGTTGCCCAAATAGTAAGTATCCTCTCTAAATACAAAAACGCCGTCTCTTAGGGACGGCGTTTTTTATGCGCCCCCCAGGTAAACTGCAAATATTTTTAATATTGTGTAAACTAAAATTGGCAGGATTATTGTATTATTAGTGAATAGCGCTTATTCAAGAGTTAGCTGAGAAAACCGTATGATAGAAGATATGCTGCTGATATGGAAGTTTAAGTCGGGCGACAAGGCGGCCCTTGCACGTATCTACGAAAAATACAAGTGTGACCTGTTAAGAGTAGCCGCTGCCCTGCTTACCCGGACTACGCTGGCAGAAGACATAGTGCACGATGTCTTTATCAGCTTTGCTCAGGCCGCAGACAGGTTAAGAATCAGCGGTAATCTCAAAGGATATTTAATAACAAGTGTTGTGAACCGCGTTCGCAATGTCAACTATGAGCAAGCAAGACAGACAGTTACTCAACCTGAACAATTGAAAAGTTTAAATGAAGATTGTCAAAGGCCGGAACAATGGCTAATTGCAACTGAAGAGTTCGCGCGAATCAGAAATGCAATGGCAGTTTTGCCATATGAGCAGCGAGAGGCAGTTACTCTTCATCTTTACGGCGAAATGACGTTCGTAGCTATTGCTGAATCACAGAACGCATCAATTAACACCGTCCAGAGCAGATATCGCTACGGACTGGATAAACTGCGGTCATTACTAAACGGTGAGGTGAAAAATGAGACCAGCAGATAAAATAGAATCGTTAATCAAAAACGCAGGCATCAGCACAAATATCGATAACGACAAAAAAGTTCTCGACGAAGTATTTGATGCCTTTGAAATGTCCAAACAGAAACTGCCTGGCGAAAGCCAGATTAGTATCGGGAGATTCATTATGAAAAGCAGAATAACTAAATTGGCGGCAATTGCCGCGGCTGTGGTTATAGTGGCATTAGTAAGCTGGTTGGGTTCCAGACCGGGAACATCCCAGCCAATAACATCGTTTGAATTTCTGACAAAAGCAAGAGCCGCTGAACAGGCGCTGTTCGCAAAAGGCGGAATAGTGCACTTAGTCAGCGAAATTACGGTGTATCCGATTACATCTAAAGGGGCAGAACTTATTGAAAAGCTTGACGATACAAAAAAATCCCCTGAAGAGCTGAATAAGATAAATCGCCAATTTTTGGACGAATGGATTGTGAACTGGATGCCTATATTCTCGCTTCAGGCCGATGGAAATACCAGATTGAACCGCATTAAATTCCCGGAAGGTTCACAGCAAAATTATAATATCACAGATGATGCATGGTATGAGCATACAACCGGCCGTTTCGTTCGAACAATGGAAACCGATGGTAAAATAATTTTCGCTAACTCGTATGATGGAAGTTTCGTTTATCTGTTCGAGCCGGACGACAACGGAATTGTAAAACTGAAAAGCGAACCTGTCTCGGCCGACTTCGTAACGCCGGAAAATCCCGCTGAATTTCTCGGTTTGACTGCCGGAGTTAACCACTGCCTCAGTGAAAAATGTCTGCGACAGCCCATCCAGGAGGTAACAAATGATGTGTTGCCGGATGGAACAAGAGTTAACGTATATAAGGCCGGTTTTTCAACCAATATGGGCGATTTAAACTCGTATTGGCTGTTTAAGGTTCGAAAAAGCGACGAGATTATTGTGGAAATCGAATGTATCACTAACAGCCAGCGGCAAATGGTCATTCGAAGAATACTGAGTGAATCGGCTGACAGCCCGGAATATTCCTGGAACCTGGCAGAATTGAACAGCATAAAACCGGCATCTGATGCGAACAGTGTTGTTGCTGTTGCCTCGGACGCAGCGAATTTTAATATTTCTGTAAAGGATTTGGCGGAGAAAGCCAGCTTTGAAACTTACATTCTGGCTGAAGATCCGTACTGGACGAACCGCCGAACGATTGTGGATTTGCCCGATACAATGAGCGCCCCCAAAAGAATGTTTGTGGTTATGTACATGGCACAGGACAATCGGCATGTAATTCTGGCTCAATCCGAAACGCATAACAAATATATGAACACATTGAAAAAACAAATCGAAGCACACGGTGACAAAGTAAATGAGAAAACTCATAAACACGGCTGTAAGGTATGGGATAATCCGGGGCCAGTGGCCTGGTGGACGGATTTGACGCTTCGTCTCTCCGGCATAGAACCCGCCAAAGACAGGAGCGGCTTTATTGTCCAATCCCCCTCGGGCACATTTGTATTAATTACA
>JBFZBL010000236.1:0-4400 GCA_041308485.1 Phycisphaerae bacterium
TCCGGCCGTTTCCGGCCTTTTTTACTAAGTTAACTATAAATCCTCATCTTCTTGGCGTCAATCATCCGCTTCTTTCTTCTTAAACGCACTCTTGAAAAGAACGATACAAATTACCGCTCCGACGCATAATCCTGCTAAACTGCCCAGAATTTCCGATATATAAGCGCCGCGAATTATCAACGTGGGCAAATAGATACAGTGCATAAGAGCGAAAAGCCCCGCAAGTATCCCGAAGAATATCTTAACAAACTTCATTTATCTTCTCCTCTAAGTCCCCCAATTATATCCAAACCCTACCATTTAATCAACCTGCCAAAATTCCTCTCCAATTTTAGCCACAAATTCCCTTGAGACACAAATTTATATTTGTAATCCGTGTCATCTGTGTAATCTGTGGCTAAAAACTCTTTTCGCCAAACGGCAAAAGTTGACGGGCAAAGGTGTGAACCTGCCCTCCATAGCCTTCTTGTCCTCCATAGCTTTAGCGACGGAGGAGGCGAAGGAGGGTTTCTCTCCAGCCGTTTCCGGCCATAAAAAACTGTTTTTCGCCAAACCCAATATAGATTTTCACAAACGCAGTGTCAAAATAAAATTAATCGCGCAGCGATATCGCATTTATTCCCTCTGCCGGAGAAGCTCGAAAGCTTTTTGGGCATCCTCCTCAAGGACGATAACCTTAACTTCGCCGGGCGCCTCCGCACGAAATGCGGATGCCAATGCGCCGACGAGTTGGGCTTGAATACCTGCGTTTTTTAACAGACCGACGATTAAAGCTCCCTCGGGCTCCGTTGGAACCATTGCCACAACGACTGTTCGCTGGTTTTTTCTCTCAACCATATATGATTTAAAAATATAAAGGCATCTTCCGGACGGCAAAGTTGACGGGCAAAGGTGTGTTTCCTCTTTTATCAGTATATTGTTAATTTGGAAAGGAAACAAGTAATTTTAAGAATCCGCGTCCCAAAATCGGCAATCGACAATCGGCATTCGGCAATACTTTAGTTCGCAGTGTCAAACTTTGTTTAGGACAATTTGTTAGTTGTTTTCATAATTACGAACTACGATATACGAACGACGCACGACGAACCAAATCCGCTTGCCACGGCGAAGCGTAGCGAAGCCGGGCGCAATCCGCGTCAAAAAAAGCCCCTAAAATCTTCGTGCCCCTTCGTGTTCTCGGTGGTAAGTCCATCCATATATCCAAAATATTCCCAAAAATCTCTTGACATTACGGATGGTGGAGGTACAATTTTCTATCAGGTACGATTGAAGGGGTGAGAAACTGGTTGAATACCGCCGGTTTTTGTCCCCCTGCCGCCAAAATGAGCTGTTTTTGTGAGGAGTGAGAGATGATGAGAAAAATATTCCTGGCAGCGCTTTTGATTTGCGCATGGACTGCAACTGCTCAAGCGACAACAGTAACTTTACTCTCTGACGATGTCACTTTGAATGTTGAAGCATGGACTCAACCTTATGACTTTCACTATTACCATGGGCCCGCGGGTCCCGGCAAATATATCTACGCATACGGTTCCGGTATGATGGGCGGTTCCAGCTATTCAGGGGCTGGATTTTACAATACACCCACTGGAGACGTGTCTTTCGCTCAAGTCAACACCGATTGCGGGATGGGCTTGCCCTTACCGTTGCCCTTGAATGCCACTGCCGACATCGCATGGGAGTTTTCTGTGGATGAGCAGCTCTGGATAGACATATCTTTCACATCTATGCCCGGAACCGGCGGCACCGGCAATATCTCCATTACCGACAACACAACCGGATTGGCTGTATATAGCGCAACTGTGTCCTATATATTAGACCCAGGTTTAAGCGATAGCGTCCTTCTGGAGCCCGGAACCACCTACAGCCTCGATGCCTTCATGTCGGCCGGCACCCATAATCCGATGAATCCGGTCGATTTGTATATTACTTGGAACGCAACGTTCATTCCCGAGCCGATGACACTTATGCTGCTTGGCCTGGGCGCCCTGATGTTACGAGCTAAACGCAAGAATTGAAAATCCGTTTAACCCGCCTGCTCTCCCGTATCGCAGCGAAGACAGACGTATCCAAAACTCAACACTAAACACTCAAAACTAAAAACTCTCTTCCCCCCTTCGGAGGATGAGCATCGGATATCCAGAATTTAGTATCGAGCATCAAAATTTCATTCACTTTCACTCTCTTTTCATTCAAGCCGCCCACTTCTTCTCGCTTTTCCTTTGTTATTTCTTAAAATTTATACTTTTCCATACTTTTCGCAACTTTGACCTATAACGCATCCGTTGGCCTGTTTCCCCCGCTTATAACCCATTTACCCCTCCCAATCTTCCCCCCAAACCCCCTCTTTCCAAATTCCGCACTTTTCTAAATATTATCTGAAATATTAAATTTCAAATCTTCACTTTTGTCCAGCCGCCCACTTCTTCTGCCAGGCGGGGTACTGGTCCAAAACCGTCTGCGGCTGGTAAGTGTACCAGCCATAGGCGCGTCGCTCTCTGTCCACATCGGCAAGAGAATAAAGCAATTCGCTTTTTCTGTTGGAGAACAGCGGCTTGTGCGTTCCAATCTCATAAAACCGTGCCCATATCGGCGGAGCAGATTTATCTTCGACAACCCTGTTGTCCGTTTTCAGCGTCCTCAGCGAAGTTACAAAATCTGGAGTCTTGAACTCCTCCACCCGGATTCCCTTAATCTTCGAATCCTCGAACCATTTAACGGCGCTGGCCACCGAATTAATGACTTCCTTACTTGGTTTATCTATGCTCATTAAAAAAAGGACGACGCCTGCGCTTTCCCTGTTGCCAATACTCGGCGGCTCATACGCCCGTGCCCAGGCGGGAGCCAAATTGACCTCATCATGCTGCTGACACCACGCCGTTAATGTCCCGTTATCGTTTATCTGGCATTTGAGAATGCAGGCCAATCCTTTATCAAAAGCAATCCTGGCTTTTTCCCGGCGGGCCGAATCGACAAAAGAATACCAGGACTTGTTATCGAGTATATCTTTGAGCATAGTCATTATGCCTGCCATAACGTCATCGTTGAATGTGATATGTGTGCTGTAGTTTTTTTCCAGAGGGAAAAATTGCGGCCAGCCGCCGTTGGGGTACTGGGCCGAGAGCACAAAATCTATTCCTCGCAAAGCGGCCTCTTTATATTTCTCATCGCCGATGATTTGGTAAGCCTTCGCGAGATATTTTATGTGCGAATACGTCGTGCAGTTATCAAATGTCGTATGAGCGGCGCTTTTTGCCTTGAGAACCTTGTTCCGCTGTTCGGCGGTCAATATCGCCCGCATATCGTAATTTTTGGGCCAGCCGCCGTTGTCTCTCTGGTAGAGAAGAATATTGTCGGCAATTTCCTTTATTTGCGTCGGGTTGCAGCGGGGCCGGTTCGGCTCCGGATTAATCACATTCTTCGCTTCATACATGTCATACCAGTGGTGAGCGCTGTTGATAAAATCATTCGTATCTATCTGGTTTTCAATACTATCCGGCTTAGTCTGCGCACAAGAAACAAAAGAGATTGATACTAATAATACCGCCAGTACAATTATTTTTTTATTCATCATTTCATCCTCATTCGACTCGGTTCAACACTGCTTACCACTCGCTGTTCATGGCGGTCGCCGCATTTTTTGGCAACAAAGGCCGGGCACGAAACCGCCGGGATGGTTTTGATTTTAACGGCATTTGATTTCAATCCCGCAGATTTAGCGGTGAGAGCCATCTCGCCGGATTGCCGCTGCGACTGGACGATAATCTGCGCGAGGCCGTTGAAGGCCTTGCGCTTCCATTCCTTTGCGGGGATAAAGACCTGCACGACACCGGTGTCGGCATTGAGCTCTTCATATTGACGCCTGACGACAAGAGGAATTCCTACAGCCGTATAAACATTTTTACCCTCTTTTAAGATGCCGAGGTCGAGCTTGAAATTCTGATTGGGGGCATTACGCTTGATACCCGCTGAAATCAAATGGCCGTTAACGTAAATTGATTGACTGTCGCTGATGCTTTTTGTGAAGAGGGTAATTTTCATATCATCGCGGATGGCGGGCAGCTCGAACGAGCCGCGAACTGCAATAAGGTTGTCCGTCTTTGGCGTGTTTACCTCGGTTGCCTGTTTGAAGTCAGCCCAGCTCGAATCGTTGAAATCATACGCCGCCTGCGGGAAATTCTCCTTATCGGCAATGAAGGCCATTTTCAATTCTCTAATAAACTCAGGCCTTGTGGTATCAAGGAACTGGTCCGGCTCGTGGCTGGATGGGTCGCCATTTCCAACGCCGAGGATTTTGCCCTGCCCCTGAAGGGTGAAGGATATTTCATTGCCGGCGGTTGGAACAACGCGTCCCTTATCATCCACGATTTGAACAGTTATGACCGATACATCTGCGCCGT
>JBFZBL010000237.1:0-5226 GCA_041308485.1 Phycisphaerae bacterium
GGAAATACCTCGCTCAAGGCGCTGCGCCTTAGCAACGAATCCGGCACTCTCGAGGTTACCGGCTTCGACAATATCACCCATGGAAAAGTCCTCTCCGGCTCAGGCATCAAGGACCAGGAAAAACAGGAGCTTATCGCAATCTCGCTTCGTCAGTTTGTCCAGGCCAACGACCTCGGCAGAGACGAAATCATCGTCGCCGTCCCAAGCGCAAACAGTTTCGCCCGTTTTGTCAATCTCCCGCCCGTCGAGCAAAAACGTATCCCCGAAATCGTAAAATTCGAAGCCAGCCAGCAGATTCCTTTTGATATCAACGAGGTAGCATGGGATTGGCAATTGATGACGGAGGCGGGGGCGGCGGAGGCGAAGGTCGGGATATTCGCGATAAAAAACGACGTGGTGACTACAGAGCTTGAATATTTCAGCAGGGAAAGTCTGGAGGTTACATACGTTCAGATAGCGCCGATGGCGCTTTATAACTATATTTTTTACGACAGGCCTGACCTGATGCGGTCGGATACGCAGGCGACGGTGGTGCTGAACATCGGGGCAGAGACGACCGACCTTGTGGTCTGTACGAAATCGGACGTCTGGCAGCGGACGATAGCGATGGGGGGCAACGCCTTTACCAAGGCGATATCGGACACGTTCAAGCTGAATTTTGAAAAGGCGGAAAAGCTCAAGCGGACTGCGCCGATGAGCAAATATGCCAGACAGATTCTTCAGGCAATGAAGCCTGTGTTCACGGATCTGGCGTCGGAGATTCAACGTTCACTCGGTTTTTATACCAGTTCGCACTCGAATGTGAAGCTGGTGAGAGTTATCGCGCTGGGCGGCGGCACGAAGATGCGAGGATTGCTGCAGTACCTTCAGCAGAGCCTGCAGATGCAGATAGAGCGGCCGGATGCGTTCAAGCAGGTCACGATAAACGCATCGGTGTCGGCAGCGAAGTTCCATGAAAGCGTATGTGATTTCGGCGTTGTGTACGGATTAGGGGTTCAGGCACTTGGCCTTGGGCGTATAGAGAGCAATCTGCTGCCTCGCAGCATTGCCAAATCAATGGTATGGGCAAGCAAGACGAAATTTTTTGTGCTGGCGGCGTGTCTTATATTAGTGGCGTCAGTGCTGGCGTTCGCGAAAACGCTTATAGACCGCGCCAGCTACACCAGCAAGGTGTCGCAGAGGGAGGCAACGAAGCGTGTACTGGAGGCCGCAAAGAAGGCGGAAAGCGACCTGAAGGCCGAAGAGGCCAGGGCCAGCGAATCGGAAGCAGTGATAAAAAAGGAGTTCGATCTGTTCAAGCATCGTGATATGATTCCATTGCTGTACCAGAAGTTGATAGGGACATTGCCGAACGCCAAAAGCAACCCGAAGCAGGCGGACCTTTACCGTGCTTTTGCCAGCGGCGATGTGAATACGATAAAAACGGAGTTTCCGGACCGCAGGGAGCGCAAGCAGATTTTTGTAACCGGGATGTCTATTTACTATACGCTGGATGTCGGGAACAGCCAGTTCGGAACGACCAGTTTCGAGAGAGGTATTGATTCCAGGGAATCGCTCGGAGAGGGAGGTTTAGGCGGTCAGATGGAAGGGAGAGAGATGATGATGAGAGGCCCCGGCGGCATGGGTGGCGGCCGAGGGAGAGCTCCGGGCGGCAGATTTTCGCCTACGGCGCGAGGCAGGATGCCGGGAGCCCAGCCGATGATGCCTGGCGGTGCGGGGGCGGATCGAGGTTTTGTAATAACGATGTCAGGGTATAGTCCTTACAGGGCAATAAGCGAGCTGCTCGACCCGCCCGGGGTAAAGGACGACAAAAACAAGTGGGGTATTATTACGAGATTGATGGATATGAACTCGCTGTTTGACGGCAACAGTCCCTTTGAGCTTTATAAGAAGACGGAAAAGCAGCATTTTGATCTTCAGACCGGCGAAGTGGATTTGGCGGCGTCTATGCCTCAGGGTATCGGCGTAAGAAAAACAAGTGAGGGCAATAATGAAATTATTATTGACCCGATGACCAACGAGATTATCTGCAAGACGGAAACTGAAGACGGCGGCAAGAAAGTCGCGAAGGCCAACGATTCCTGGTTTGTGCTGAATTTTAAACTGAGGTGGAATGAGCCGCTACAGGCGCCTGCTGAAGAGGGCGCCGGCAGCCAAGAGGCGGCGCCAAGTGAAAGTCCGCCGCCGAGTTCTGTCGAAGCCCCAGCTCCGCGCCAGAAAACCGCCGCGCCAAAATCGAGTGAGGGGGATGAGTAATGGCAAAGATGAACATAAACCTGGACTTGTCTAAATTGAAGGATTTAATGAAGGGATTGGGGGGATTGCGGGGATTGCGGGCGTATATCGTGTTGATTTGGCCCGCGGCGATACTTTTGGCGTGCGGTGCGATTCTAGCGGCGGCCTGGCTGATGGGCAGCAGTTTAAAACAGAAGGTGGCCAGGGAAAGCATACCGTTAGGCGACCAGGTAAAGACAATGTTGAAACAGTTGCCCGCGGCCGGTCAGGCGGAGGTGGAGAGACAATATGAGGATGCATACCAGCAGGACGCAAACCTTATAAAGTTGTTATCGATAGAGACCACTCAGCGTGAACTGCTCAGTTACGACATATTTCCTGCGCCGAAGGATACATCGACGGTGCTTTTTACCAGGTTTGGTGCCAAATTTTGTCAGGGGGTTGATGGTTTGATAGCTAAGAACCGTGGGGGTGATTGTCCCAGTGCAGAGGAATTAAGGACCGCCCGGCAGACGGGGAGAATCCCCGGGGTCAGCGCAGCAGGAGGTGCATCGTCAAGGATAGTCGAGGAGATTTGTAATGCCAGAGCCAGGTCAGTGTCCATATATGCGGTTCCCGAGTATGTGAGCGGGTACGATTTCTGGAAGGCATATCAGTACTCCAATATAGAGGACAGCGTCAAGGACTGCTGGTTCTGGCAGATTGGTTACTGGATAATTGAGGACGTATTTTCGACGGCGGGAGCGATGAATGCCGGTTCGAGCAGTGTGTTAACGTCGCCTTTCAAACGTGTGGAGCGGGTCGGATTTTTGACGCCTGACGCGCTTTTTAGTTCTGCTAGTTCTGGTACCGGAAAAATGTCTCAGGAGAAGCCCAAATACGTGACCAAGCCGGAGGAACAGCTGACTGAGTCGTTCACCGGCCGATTGAGCAGCGAGAAAATAGATGTGGTGCATTTCGGTATGGTGGTGGTGGTGACCAACAAGGCAATAATACCTTTTATGCGGGAGTTGTGCAGCGCCAAGGAGCACGAGTTCAGGGGATGGACGGGCCAGGAGCCGGAGAAGAAATTCAAGCACAACCAGATAACTATTTTGGAGAGCAGAGTTAAGCCGGTGGATTTGACGTCTGTGGACCATCTGTATTATAGATATGGAGCGGATTCGGTTGTCGAAATTGAGCTTATATGCGAATACATATTCAACAAGAACGGCTATGACGAGATAAAGCCGGAGTCGATAAAGAACCCTGTGGCAAAGACAGGCGCGTAGACGGCGTAGCCGGGCAGGCCCACCCACAGGTGAGGTCCCGCCGAAGGCGGATTTGGGGTTTTGGAACTATGTTTAAAAAACAAAGTAATTTCATAGATGAGCATATTGAGAAGGTGGCGCTGGTAATAGGCGGGTTGGCGGCTATCTACGTTTTGTATGCGTTTGTGCTGCGAGGCCAGGAATTGGTTTTCGACAACCAGCAGTTTCGCCCAGGTCAGCTTGATATATACATAGCGGAGCAGTCTGAAAAACTGAAAGAGCGGCTGGCGAGGGAGCCGATTCCGAAGCCTCCATACGTGCCGCAAAGCGTTAGTTTTCTCGCGAAGATGAATTCGATGCTGGATAAGGATTTGAACATTGTCTGGCCTGTGCCGAGTTCGATGGAAACGATGATAGATAAGAAATACCGCATGCCCGTGATTGGTTCCGTTAATGATGTTTCCGTGGAACACATCAGGGCAGCGGCCTATATGCCGAAAGTTGCGGTTACCGCGGAGAACGTTGATTTGGAAGAGACGTATGAGCCGAACGACCTGGATTTGGTTACCGTTCAGGGGAGTTTCGATCTTGCGCCGTTAATAGACAGTTTTCAGGAGTGTTTTGCCGGCAGAGAGGTTCCTGAGGGGTGGCGTGATGCCGGTTTGGCCAAGCCGATATTTGCCGCGGTTCAGTTACAGAGGCAGCGTCTTGGTGATGACGGTGAGTGGGGCCGGTGGGAGGATGTGCCCCGCGTTAAGATAGACCCAAAGAGAGACGACTACAAAATAATAGATGATGTAAACAGCCTGCCGAGCGGCGGGGTTATGGTTCAGCTTGCGAAGTTCAGCAACCCGCAGATGCAGATAAAATTGCTGCAGCCTGACCCTTACAAGATAGCTTCAGCTGATGATGACTGGCTTCCGCCTTTGCTGCACAGGAAGTTTTTGGCGGTTCGGCGAGAGAAGGAAGCGCAGGAACGGCGGGATACGATAGCGACTGAGCGTGAGTCGAAAGCGTCAGAAGAACGTGAGAGGGCGGCGGCGCGGCCAACGAGAGAGGATCGCGGACTTACAGAAAGGTCCCGTGGCACGACGGAACCAACCGGTCGAACGACATCCTCGAGCAGATCAGGAGGCGGTGGAAGCTCCCGTGGAATGGGAGGGGGTGCCGGACGGAGCGGCGCGGAAACGGGTGGAGGCCCAACTCGCAATGTTTCGAGAACGACGACAACCAGACCTACGGAGCGTGACCGACGGCCTGAAACGACAACGGCGGCTGAGCAGAAAAAAACCGCCAAGCCGGTGGTAACAGAGGCGACGATATACGAAGAAATGAAAAAGACTCAGCTGACGGTGACGAAGGATATCAGCAATCTGCGTGAGGTGGTAACAATCTGGGCTCATGACGATACAGTTGAGCCTGGCGCTAGTTATCAATATCGTATCAGGCTTGGTGTGTTCAATCCCGTGGCCGGGACCGGCCAGGTGCGCCCGGAGGATGCCGATAAGGACAGCAAGGTGGTATTGTGGAGCGAATTTTCGGAAGTGACGGACGTAGTGGCGATAGACAAACGGCTGTATTTCTTCCCGATAAATGTTCAGGAGGCAGCCATGGCGGCGGAAGTGCAGGTTTGCAGGTATTTGCTGGGCTATTGGCACAGTGAGCCGTTTATGGTCAAACGCGGGGACGTTATAGGCAGGGTAGCGAGGGTTGAGCAGAGCGACAAAGACAAAAAAAATAT
>JBFZBL010000238.1:0-6617 GCA_041308485.1 Phycisphaerae bacterium
GTGGCAGGGAAAAGAACCGCGTTGTCGTGGCCGTAACCGCCTCGGCAAATTTGGCCGGCTCCATCCCTCTCAAGGCTGCGACAAACTTTGCGGTGTGGATAAGCAGGGCCGGCTCATTGACCTTTTGCTTCCTCATCGGCTCAGGCGATAAATAAGGGGCGTCCGTCTCAATCATCAGCCGGTCAAGCGGCACATATTTTGCGACCTCGCGGGTCGTCTCGGCGTTTTTGAATGTTACCACACCCGTCAGCGAGATATGCCAGCCCTTGTCCAGAATTATTTTCGCCTGCCGGACATCTCCGGAGTAACAATGAAAAACCAAGCCCTTCAGGCCCGACTTGTGTGCCTCAAGAATCTCCATCGTCTCATCGAACGCCTCCCGTGAATGAATCACAACAGGCAAATTCAGTTCTTTCGCGAGTTCGATATGCCGGACGAAGCTGTCCTGCTGCTGCTGGGGCGGTGAAAACTTGTAATGCAAATCCAGCCCCGTTTCGCCGATTGCGACGACTTTTTTATTCCCGGCAAGGTCTTTGAGTTGAGTTACTGTCTGATTATCCGCAGATTTTGCATTGTGCGGGTGACACGCAACCGTCGCGAATATATTTTCAAACCGATTTACCAGTTCCACCGCTTTTTTGCTGTCCGCCAAATCCGTCCCAATGGTGACCCAACCTGTAACACCCGCGTCTCTGCTTCGCCTTAGAACGGCCTCAATATCCGCAAACGGCTCATACGTCAAATGGCAATGTGCGTCTATCAGGTTCATATATCCTTCAAAGTGATGCGTTTATTTAGTTCTGACGCGGATCATTTCCTTCATTGTTGTCGTCTTTATAAATCTCCGGCTCTTCTGGTTGCGGTCTGATAGTAAACCTACCGAATATTGAATACCACAAAGATGGCAGACCGATGATAATAAATCCGAGCAAAGCATTTCGCGGAGAGGTTTCGCTGCTGTTTTCTATTAACCTCAATGGTGTATCACTGAAAAAGAATTCATAAATGAGATAGCTGAGGTAAGTAATAAAGATCAGGCCTGCAAGAACCCGAAATGCCAAACGACCGATTCTCGACGGAAGCCAGAAACCCATTAGTAAAGTGGAGCACATCAATTCCAAACCTACCATAGTGATGGCTCCCATTATTGTCCACTTTTCGATAAGAAAATTGATAAGAAAAGGCATAAGTATTGCGAAAAGAAGAACTAATGGGCTAAGTGTCCATCGGATGAATTTACTGTGTCCCAAAAGTGTTTCGCCAAAATAGCTCATGTTTTTATCTTACAAAGGCGTTTTTGTAATGGCGTAATTCGGCAGGGCCGCGCCGGCCTAAGATTATAGTTACTATATCAAAACGGTATGGCCGATTCTCAATTTCGTTGACAGAAATAAAATACCGTGCAGTTTTTGTCATCCTCTCCATCTTCGGCCTTGTGATTACCGATTCGGTAGGGGTGAATTCCTCATCGGCCCTTGTTTTTACTTCGACAAAGACAATCGAGCGGTCGCTATCCACCATAATCAGGTCGATTTCGCCGGCCTTGCAGGCGTAGTTGCGGGTGAGGGTTTTGAGGCCTTTTCGTTTGAGGAATTTTTCGCTTTGGCGCTGGCCCCATTTGCCGAGCAGCTTGATATCCGAAAGCAGCTTGCTTCTGTTGAAGATTAGGCCTAACAATTTCGGGTGCCCTTTTTACCGCGGAGATCGCAAAGCTCGCAGAGAAAATTTAAAAAACTCTGCGGTCTCGGCGTGCTCGGCGGTGAATATGTTTAACTTACAACCGTGTGCTCGCTGTGTTCCTGTACCAGCTTGGTTGACTTGCCCGTTCGCTCGCGGAGATAATACAGCTTTGCCCTTCTGGTCTTGCCGCTTCGAGTCGCCTTGATATCAACGATGTTGGGCGAGTGCAGCGGGAAGATTCTTTCGACGCCTTCGCCTGCCACGATTCTGCGAACCGTGAAGGTCGAGTTGATGCCCCGGCCTTTGCGGGCAATGACCGTGCCCGAGAAAATGCCGATACGTTCCTTGTCGCCTTCTTTGATTCTGCAATGGACGTCAACTAAGTCACCGATTTCAAAATGCGGAATATCCTTCTTCAGGCATTTGCTTTCGACGGTGTCGAGCAGCTTTGTGTTCACGTTATAACTCCTGATATTTACTAAGCTTACAACAAAACCAGCAGGGCTGGGTTTTCTGCGAGCGATTTACGCCCGCCCTGGAAACGAGCAATTATAACGGTTTTCGTGACGATAACAAGCCCTTTTTTGCGGAAAAGGGGGAAATTAAAGGAGCTTTTTTTGCCCTTCGATGCGCTTTGCCTGCTCAGGACAGGTAAAATCCTGGAATTTTGATCAGGGGTGGCGTTCGGCATCTTTTTCTCCCTTACATCAGCGCTCCTAGCGCCTTGGGCTGTATTTTGGTCCACTACCGAATCGCCGCCCCTGTTAATCTCAGTTCGAGCCAGGTACTTTAGACTGTAACACTAATGATGCGGCCGGAAGAACAAAATAGGCATTATGCTTGTTATGGGGTGGCAAATTGCCTAATCCATTTCCGAATGTTGATTGCCGGTTGCCGATTGGAGATAAAGAAAAGACGGGAACAAGCTATTTTAAAGTTTAAAATGTAAAATGCAAAACCAAAGCGCGAAGCGCAAAACCACATCGCAAAACTTTAAGTTACCAGTTTTGGTTCCGGGCTTAAAGTTTTAAACTCTACGTTACGCCAGCATATTTTCGCAACAATTTAGCCGTGGACTTTTTTGTAGCCCTGGAGCGACTTCTCGGCACTTTCCAGCGGCGGATATCCGCCGGATTCCTCTTCGAGGATATACCACTGTGTGCCGGCGGTTGTTTCGCAGACCTCGAAAATCTCTTTCCATTTTATATCACCTTCGCCGATGAGGGCCTTCGGATTTGTCTTTGAGAATTCCTTGAGGTGAACCGTTAATGAACGGCCGGGATATTTTTTCAGTATTGCGACGGGGTCGCCGCCGCCCTGCATACAGTTGCCCGTATCGATTTGCATACAGACTTCCTTGGAGGTGTTGCCGAAGAGGAGATCCCAGAAAGTTTCATTTTCTATCTTCGCGAAATCGCCTGCATGTGCGTGGTAGCCGATATGCACGCCTTCTGCCCTTGTTTTGTCTGCAAGCTCGTTGAAGCTTGCCGCCATCTTCAGGCAGGCGTCTTTGGTCGTGAGTTTTTTCAGGTCGAGCCAGGGGACAATGACGAATTTGTTGCCGATTGTCCGGTTATACTCCATTGTCGCGGCCATTTTCTCATTGGAGAGCAGGTCATACGCTGTATGTGAGCCGCAGCAGACGATTCCGTTGTCGTCGAGCATCTTGCGGACGTCCTTTGCGGGATAGTTGTAAAAGCCCGCGAATTCCACGCCGTTGTAGCCCATCTTCGCGACCTTGGCGATTGTGCCGGGGAAGTCCTTTTTGCATTCTTCCCTGACCGTCCACAATTGCAGGCCGACGGGGATATGTTTTTTTGCCTCAGTTGCCTTTTTCATTTCTTCCGCTCCTTTGGCGATTGCTTCCAGAGAGCAGGCGCCCACGCAGGCGGCAAGTCCGGATTTAAGAATCATTCGACGTGACAGGTTTTCGCTTTTCATTTTTCACCTCATTTTTATTTTTTTATCCGCCGGACACAGGGCGGACTTATTCTTGCTTATCTTGTAGCAAATCCGGACGGTTTTGTCGAGTCCTTTCGAGGGATTGCTGTCTGCGCCATTTTTCGATTTCGGCGTGATGGCCGGAGAGCAGAATGTCGGGTACTTTCATTTCGCGGAAAGTTTCAGGCCTTGTATATTGCGGGTATTCGAGGCCGCCGTTGGCGGCTTCGCTGAATGTCTCATCTTCGACGGATTCACCATCGCCCAGAGCGCCTGGGAGCAGGCGAACAACGGCATCAATGATTACCATCGCGGCCAGTTCGCCGCCGGAAAGGACGTAATCGCCGATTGAGATTTGTTCGGCGTTTAAGCCGGTGCGGATTCGCTCGTCGAAGCCCTCGTAATGGCCCGCGATGAGGATTAGGCGTTTTTCGGCAGAGAGGTCTTTTGCGAGTTTTTGCGTGAAGGGTTTGCCCTGGGGGGTGAGAAGGATTACACGGGGCTTATCAGGCGATAATTTTTTAACGGATTCGAAGCAGTCGAAGACGGGCTGGCACATCATAACCATGCCGGGGCCGCCGCCGTATGGGCGGTCATCTACTTTTTTGTGCTTGTCTTTGGAGAAGTCGCGGATATTTGTCAGGACGATATCGACGATGCCTGCTTCTTTGGCGAGTTTGAGTATCGAGTGATTCAGCGGCGACTCGAACATCTCCGGAAACAGCGTTAAGACATCAATCCGCATCGTCGGCATCCTGATACGAAACCCCCCGGTTTTTGGCCGGGGGTTCGGTGTTTAATTTTATTTTACGCCTGAGCCTTGCAGCCGTTATTTTTTCTCGGCTGCCGGCGCTGCGGGGGCTGCGCCTTCAGCTCCTTTTTTCGGTGCTTCTTCGGTCTTGCGTTCTGATTTGAGGAACGGCAGACCGGCTTTTCTCGCCCGTTGTCTTGCCAGTGCCCGGCGGGTCTTCTTTTCTGCCGCGTATTTATGCTTGATACCTTTACGGGTCAGCATCTCTGATACCGAGTCCGAGGGTACCGCGCCTTTATCGAGCCAGAACTTGGCCCGTTCAATATCGAGTACTAATTGTTTGTCGGCTGCTTTTTCGAGTGGGTCGTAATGCCCAAGTTTTTCGATGATTCTGCCGTCGCGGGGCGTGTGGGTATCAATCACGTTTATCCTGAAAAACGGCCTGTGCCGCCTTCCATGCCGCGACATCCTGATTTTTACTGACATAATTTTCTCCTTTTAACTACGCCTATAATTAATTCCCGCCTTGGCCATACATCAGGCCGCGGGACACGTTAGCCGGTAAAACTCAAAAGTATAGCATAATTGGTGCCGAAAGCAACGGCTTTTTTGGCCCAAAAACCGCTAAAAGCCGTTAATTATCGAGGATTTCTGCGGTGGAGGGAGTAGCCATTTATGAAAATGGCGAACAGGGCGGGGTCAATTTTGGCATCGTCAGCGATTTTACGCACCTGGTCATCGGTGAGATTGGCGGCGTTTTGCTTTTCCTGGGCAGTCATAATTGCCACGGCCCGGCGTAATTGCTCCAATTCATCAACAGTAGGGCTTGCCAGCATACCAAGCTCGCTTATTTCGAGGTTATCTTTGAACTGCTCGCGCACGATTCGGCCGTATTCATTGCCGGCAAATTGCGCAAGTTTGTGAAGGTACTGGTCGATTGAGATGTTTTGGATTAACGCCGTATTTTTTTGCCTCTGCGGATTATGATTTGCTTTCTTCTGGAGCGCTGCTTGATTTTCTTGCCGGCCGACATGGCTGCGCCTAAAGATTCGAGATTGAAGCCGCCCGAAAACAGCGATTTCAATCCGGCCATTTTTCCTCCCGACAGAGATTTGAGCATGTCCCTGCTTCGCACAAATTGTTTTACCAGCCCGGATACATCGTGCGGCTGTGTCCCTGAGCCGGCGGCAATTCTCCTGCGCCGAGACGAATCAATAACGTCCGGGTCCTGGCGTTCCTGGAGTGTCATCGAATAAACTATCCCCTCCATCTTCTTCAGTTCGTTCTCGTCGAAATCCATATCGCCCAGTTCCGAGGCGCCAGGCATCATTTTGAGCAGGTCCTTCATTCCTCCCATTTTTTTGACTGCCTGCATCTGCTGGAGGAAATCGTCGAAACCGAAACTCCCCTCGGCCATCTTTTCCTGTAATTTAGCGGCTTCCTCGGCATCGAAGTGTTCCTGTGCCTTCTCGACCAATGTAACGATATCGCCCATTCCCAGTATCCGACTGGCCATCCTGTCGGGATGGAATTCTTCGAGCTTATCGAGTTTTTCACCTACGCCGATGAATTTTATGGGTTTGCCTGTAACGGCTTTTACGCTGAGGGCAGCGCCGCCCCTGGCGTCGCCGTCCAGTTTGGTCAGGATGACGCCGTCTAATTCGAGGCGGGTGTTGAATTCCTTCGCGGAATTGACCGCGTCCTGTCCTGTCATCGAATCGCATACGAGATAAATCTGGTGCGGCTGGACTGCTTTTGCGACGTCCGCTATCTGGGTCATCATTTCTTCGTCGATGTGCAGCCGGCCCGCGGTATCCAAAATCACAACATCAGCGCCACTTGTTTTGGCGTGTTGAATAGCGTTCTTCGCGACCTTCACAGCATCGGTGCTTTGCTCGCTGTAAACCGGGATATTCAACTGTTGACCAAGTGTAATCAACTGGTCGATAGCGGCAGGTCTTTGCAAATCGTCGGCAACAAGCATGGGCTTTTTGCCTTTATCCATAATGTATTTGGCGAGCTTGGCGGCGGTGGTCGTTTTGCCGCAGCCCTGCAGTCCCGCCAGAAGTATCAGCGTCGGCCCGGGCGAGACGTAATAAATCTGCGTATCCACAGGCCCCATCAGCTTTGTAAGCTCATCGTTTACTATCTTGACGAAGACCTGTCCGGGGTGCAGCGATTTGATTACCTCGGCTCCGAGGGCCGCCTGGGTAACGTCCTTGCAGAACTGCTTGACCACCTGGTA
>JBFZBL010000239.1:0-4328 GCA_041308485.1 Phycisphaerae bacterium
CCCATCACGTTCCAGTTTATCGCGAAAAACGCCTCCTTGCCTGAAAGCGCTCCGAGCAGCACGGTCAAAACCACGCCGCATATTGCGACTATGGTGCGTTTGTGAGGCAAAAGCACGAAAAGTGTATATGCCGTCACGAAGATTCCCAGAGATATCACCTTGGGCTCAAACACTTTCTAATCCTTTTATAAAAAAACATTATTTTCTTAAATATAACATGACTGCCCGCTGGCCTGCTACTGGAATCGCCGATTTCAGGAAAAGAGTATTCGAGGCCCTCTGTTGCTTGCGATGGTGCAGTCACAAATTTTCGGCGGCATTGTATATTTAGGCCCAATGTGTTATAAGTACAACAATTATGGAAGTTGCGCAACTAAAAAGCTCAATAGCAAACTTGAAGGCCCGGGTTGAAAATATCCGGGACTGGCTTTGACCTGGCTGGCAAAAAGGCCGACTTTGCGCAGCTTCAGGAGAAGATGAGCAGTCCAGGCTTCTGGGACAATCAGGAGATAGCGCAGGGGGTCGTTTCCCGGCTAAGCGCATTGAAAGCGATAATCGAGCCGGTTGAGGAAGTCAGCAGGGAAGTCCGGGATTTGGCGGAACTCTTCGAGCTGGCGGTCGAGTCGGATCCCGAGGAGCTTGCGCAGCTTGAGGATGATTTGGCCTCCCTTTCAAAACGCTGCGAGCAGATAGAATTAACGGGTCTGCTCAGCGGGCCTAATGATACGAAAAACTGCTTTTTCAGTATTCACGCAGGTGCCGGCGGTACTGAAAGTTGCGACTGGGTGAGTATGCTTCTTAGAATGTACACGCGATACTTCGACGGGAATAAATACCAGTACAGCGAGCTTGATATCACCCCCGGCGAAGAAGCAGGCATCCGCTCGATAACCCTTCAGGTAAAAGGGCCTTTCGCTTATGGCAAATTATCCTGTGAAGTCGGCGTGCATCGGTTGGTCAGGATAAGCCCGTTTGACGCCAACAAGCGCAGGCATACCAGTTTCGCGGCAGTCGATTGTATTCCTGAATTCGATGAGGACATTGATATCGAGATAAAGGAAGAGGACCTCAAGATTGATTTTTATCGCGCGGGCGGCGCAGGCGGTCAGCACGTCAACAAGACAAGCTCGGCCGTGCGGATGCTGCACAAACCGACGGGCATCGTCGTTCAGTGCCAGAACGAACGCAGCCAGCACAAAAACCGCGCATACGCGATGAAAATGCTCAAGGCGAAATTGTATATGATTGAGCAGCAGAAACGCGACGCCGAAATCGCCAAGCAATACGGCGCAAAGGGCGAAATCGCCTGGGGTAACCAGATTCGCAGCTATGTTTTACAGCCGTATCAGTTAGTAAAAGATCATCGCACCGATTGTGAAACCGGAAAAGTCGATGCGGTGCTCGACGGCGATATCGAGGAATTTATCGAGGCGTATCTCCACCATCGTGCCAAAGGTAAACCAAACGCAAGGGCATCGAAAGTAAAGGCGGAAAAAAATGAAGAAGATAATTGATGTTGAGTTGAAAACCAGGACAGTCGGCTTGTCTGAATGTAAAACGCAGATGCTTGTGATAGGCCAGTTCTCCGATGACAAAAAACCTCTGCCGGAAATCTTCGGGCTGTGTAAAAAACTCGGCGGGGCCGTCGAACAGGTCGTAAAGCTCGGCGACTTCAAAGGAAAAACCGGCACCAGCGCCCTAATATACGGCAATAAAAATATAGGCGCTTCTCGCCTGCTTATGGTTGGCTTGGGTGAGCGGGAAAAAGCGACCATCGATACCATCAGGCAGGCCGCCGCTCTGGCGGCCAATAAAGCGGTGTCAATGAAGGTCAGTAAAATGGCCCTTGCGATTCAAAAAGGCCTCGGTGCCAAATTCGATACAGCACTTGCGGCGCAGGCGCTTGCCGAGGGAATTTATTACGGCAGTTTCCGCTACGATGAATACGTCACTACAGATGAAGACGGCAGGAGCGATTCGCTTGTTGTTGAAGTGATTGATGACAATGCGGCCAAAACCAAACGGCTTGAAAACGGCTTGAAAAAAGGCGCAATCATAGGCAAAGCCCAAAGTTACGCCAGGGCCCTTGCGAACAGGCCCGGCAACGTGATAAACCCGCCTTCGCTCGCGGCCGAAGCCAAAAAGCTCGCCGCAAAAACAAAAGGCCTGAGCTGCAAAGTCCTCGACGAAAAACAATTGGCCAAACTTGGTATGGGCGGGATTCTCGCGGTCGGCTCCGGCTCGAAAACGCCGCCGAGATTGATAATCGTAAAATACTCCCCGCCAGGAAAAGCAAAAAGATTGCCGACGGTAGCCCTTGTCGGTAAGGCGATAACCTTTGATTCGGGCGGCATAAGCATTAAGCCCGCGCAGAATATGGAGCAGATGAAACTCGACAAATCAGGCGGCATCGGTGTCCTGGCGACTATAAAAGCGGCCGCGGAGTTGAAACTGCCCGTAAATATTTACGCCTTGGTCCCCTCGGCGGAAAATATGCCCGGGGGCTCCAGCTACAGGCCCGGCGACATTGTCACCACGTACTCAGGCAAAACAGTAGAGATTCAAAACACCGACGCCGAGGGAAGAATGATACTTTGCGATGCCCTTCATTACGCCGTAAAACAAAACTGCGGCGTGATTATAGATGTCGCCACCCTCACCGGAGCCTGCGTCGTCGCGCTGGGGACATTTATGGCGGGGCTTATGGGCAACGATGAAAAATTAAACAAAGACCTCGAAGAGGCCGCCAAAGCCAGCGGCGAAAAGGTCTGGCAATTGCCCTGCGGAGACGAATACGCCGAGGAAATGAAAAGTAAAATTGCTGACCTCAAAAACACCGGCGGCAGATGGGGCGGAGCGTGCACTGCGGCAGCGTTTTTGAGGCAGTTCGTCGGCGAGAAAAAATGGGCGCACCTGGATATCGCGGGCGTGGATTGCTTTGAAAAACCGACAGCTTCGGCGTCGGAGGGCGCAAGCGCGTTCGGAGTCCGCCTCCTGACAGCGTATCTTATGAAACTTACAGGCACAAAAGCAGGAAAGTGATGTTGACTGATTGATATGACAAAACAAAAAAAGAAAATAGACGAGGCAAAAATTGAAAAGGCGGTCAGGGACATTCTTTTGGCGGTCGGCGAAGACCTTAACCGCGACGGTCTGAAAGATACGCCCGCCCGCGTGGCCAGGATGTACGGCGAGCTTTTGGCAGGTATGCACGATGACCCCAATACCCATATCAGCAAGGTCTTTAACGAAAACTACGACGAAATCGTGCTCCTGCGCGATATACCGTTTTACAGTGTGTGCGAGCACCATTTGATGCCCTTCATCGGCTCTGCTCACGTTGCCTACCTGCCCGCGGGTAAAATCTTAGGCGTAAGCAAACTGGCCAGGCTTGTGGATTGTTTCGCGCGCCGCTTGCAGACGCAGGAGCGCCTGACTTACCAGATAGCTGATTTCCTCATGACCAGTCTCAAGCCCCAGGGTGTTGCCGTAGTACTCGAGGCCGCGCATAGCTGTATGACGATTCGCGGGATAAAAAAACCCGGCTCAGTGATGGTAACAAGCGCGGTTCGAGGCCTCTTTAGAAAAGACCCGCGAAGCAGAAATGAAATTATGAGCCTGATTCACCGCGGAAATAAATAATGTAATTCGTGCTTCGTGGTCCGAGTAACGAGTCACGAGCATCGAGTCACGAGCATCGAGAATATGCACAAACTTTGTCGTTACGTTCGGTTTTCAATAAATCCTTTTCTGCCGGCTGATGAGGCGGGATTCAATTCCTTTGCCTCGAAGCCCGCAGGCGAGGGGCTTGCGGTTTTTCTCGAATTAGGGGTCGAACTTGCGGGCGAAGCGGACAAATCAACCGGCCTGATTGTCAACGTCAGTGACATCGACCAAAAAGTAAGAGATTATGCAGTTGGTGTTTTTGCGGAGAAGATAAAAGCCGACTATCGGGCCGCCCGGCATGTTGGTTTCGATGAGTTGAGGGAGTTGCTGAAAATTGTCTGGGGAAAACTTGCGAATCAGTTCGGCCAGGCAAAGTTATCGAGATTGATTTTGAAGTTAAGCCCGTTTAAAACGCTGGCAGTGGATGATAAGGATTGCGCTATGGTCTATTACAGTGAAAAATTCGAGTTCGCCGCAGCCCATAAGCTGTGGAACGAAAAATTCAGCGAAAAACAGAATATCGAGGTCTTCGGCCGATGCGCCAACCCCGCAGGCCACGGCCATAACTACATTGTTGAAGTAACTGTTAAATATCCCGCTGGCCAATCACTTAAAGCCGGCGACTTTGAAAAGGTTATTGATAAGGAGTTGATAAAGGCCGT
>JBFZBL010000240.1:0-6991 GCA_041308485.1 Phycisphaerae bacterium
AATGTCCAGCATAAAACCATGGCTCTAACGCATCGCTTGGAGAAGAGCACGCCCCGAGCTTTATCTGGTTATTCACCGCCTTCATCGCGCGATAAAACTGCGAATATTGGTCCCCGTAGTAACCGCCGCTTATCCCCTGGAACCATCCCTTCTCCCAGCTGCCGCCGATTTCATTTCCTATTTCCCAGTATCTCGCCGTTGGAATTCTACTGCTTTGGTCCTGCACAAAAGCTACAGCCGCGGCGTACGCCTCAGCATCGTTATGGTCCACGTTATACCAGTACCCTGGGAAATTTATTATGGGCTGCATTATCCCGCCCATCTTGTTTATCATATACATCGATTCATCATAGCTGACAATCCAGGTGTTTGCGTAACTGGGCCCTTCCATATCGCTCCACAAATAAGCGTTGCCCCACGACCCGCCCGGCCAGCGAATATACCGCCGGCTCGAAGCAGACATCAGACTATTAAAGTTCTCGTTTCCTCCGTTTTGCTTGCCGTCCCAGCACATGGTATTTGTGCCGTACATGGTTTCCGGTATTGGGCGGATATACGATGAGGCATTAACGCTTACCGTTACATCAGCGGCATAGACCGGCAGAACCGAACAAAGAAACACAAAAACGATAATCGCAACAAACCTGATACTTGACTCCATCACCATTACTCCAAAAATCAAACCCGCCCGAAACACGTGGGTGAAAGCTCATCGATATCAATGATGACCTTCTATATTAATTCTAAAACATTTGGACCCGGCCAATATCGCCTTTTTTTGCTTAATATCCACCATTTATGGCAGGCGTCTCGCCCCTTAATTTTATGGCCGCTTCTGAACAACAATTATTGTGAAACCGTGCCCCAGCGATAGCTTAAATACAGACTATTATAAAGTTACCATAAATCGCTGATTTTCTCAATAAATAAAACGTAAGTCTTTGATAGTAATAGCCTTACGTCATTATACTGCTGTGTGATATCAGCCCGTAAGCAGGTCAAAAAGCTCCGGACTAAGTGATTGCCTTAGCTTTTGAAGCGCGCTAAGTTCGATTTGGCGCACCCGTTCTTTACTCAGGCCCAAATCATCGCCGATTTGCTTCAGCGTCTTTTTGTTCTTCTTGACCAGCGTCCCCTCAAGCCCGAAATGATTTATGATTACATACTGCTCGCGCTTTTCAAGCTCGTCCCGTATGACCTGTATAAGGTCGCTGCGTGCCCTTTCCACAGCCGCCAAATCCCTCTGGCCGATTTTAGATTCCTTCTGAAACTCGTTTATATCCGCCGTCATCCTGTCGGCCTCGGCCTTTTGACCGGGTATCCTGCGCGCAAAATCCTTGCTGATTGCCCAGCTCGCGTATGTCGAAAACCTGAAACCCTTTGTATAGTCAAATTTCTCAACCGCTTTAATCAGTGAAATATTCCCCTGGCTGACCAAATCACTGATATTGGCGCCGGTAATGGTGTGTTTGTTGGCGACACTGACAACCAATCGCAGATTCGCTTCGATGATTATCTTTTTGGCTGCTTCCGCCTCGGTGAGGCATTTTTCAATTTCATCAAGCATGACACTGTTAATACGCCCGGTCCTTATCTGTTCTCTGACAGCATTAGCGCGATATTTGAGAAAGTTATACTTCCTGAAAAGCTCCATTTCCTCCTGCCTGTTGAGTACTGACGAATGTTCCGGCTGCGTAACGCCGCCCAGAATTTTTTCCGCCGCACTGGGCATAGAAAAATCGTCGCTTGCTACATATTCAATCTTTTTTGCCAGCAGCGCCTGCGCCCTGCGATGTTTCAATATCCGGTATATCGAGCTTCTGCTCCTGCCGAACCGCCCCATCAGCTCTTTTATGCCCGCCCCCTGTTTGTGCAACCGGTCCAGCTCCACCGCTTCCGCAGGACTAAGCAGTCCCGCCGTCTGCCGCAGCTTCGCCGCCCCGCCGTCAGGATTAGACTTTTGATAGTTCAAAAGAATATATCGTATCGTTTCCTGTCCCCTGCCTGTCTCCGTCGCTATTTGTTTTATAATCCGCTGTCTGCTCACTTTCGTATCACTGCTCAAAGAGCAGGCGCGTTCTATTATCTTTTGTTTCTGGCTCTCCGACATACGGCTAAAATGCCCCGCCTTCTCAGCCAGGGCAGGGTTCTCAACAAGAAATTTGTCCACGACCGACCGTGAAAAACCAAGCCGTTTCCTTTTGTCCTCATAAACATATTTACGAACCTTAAGGCCGTGATTCCTCCACCTGTCAATGGTCTTGGTCGAAATGTGCATTTTTTTGGCAAGCTGTTTTTTTGTGTAAACTTCCTCGATTTGCTCGTTGGCCGGCGGCGCAACCTGACCACTAAGCTTCCAGATAAATATCCGCAGGTCCTCTGCCAGTTCGTCACCCCTCATAAGCCGATGCGCAGCTTCGCCTTCAGGCCTGTATCCGGTAATCTTGAAGCAAACAAACTCGAATGGGTATTCCCTGCCCTGAGCTTTGTCGACGGGCTTGTCCTTCTCGATTATATCGAGAAGCTCTTCGGCCCTGGCAAGCTGTTTTTGCCTTTGCTTGGCCGGCGCAAACCGGGCCTCCATCAGCAATTGTGCCAGTTCCTCGTTTCTTATCTTCCTCATAAAAAAATTGATAATTGATAATTGATGATTAACAGACCAGTCCCACTTTAATAATCAATAATCAGTTATCAATAATCAATATGCTATGCTATCAGCCGTTTTGCCACATCCACCGCCGACGCCGCATCCGCCGCGTAACCATCTGCCCCTATCTTGTCCGCGTAATTCTGCGTCACCGGCGCCCCGCCTATCATCACCTTTATTTTGAGGCCGGCGCTTTTGATGTCATTCAGCGTCTTTTCCATCTTCGGCATAGTCGTCGTAAGCAAAGTGCTCATACCTACAAGCTGCGCCCCCGTCGCCTTGACCTTCTCCACGAACTTTTCAGATGCCACATCAACGCCAAGGTCGATTACCTCAAATCCCGCCCCCTTCATCATCATCGCAACAAGATTCTTGCCGATGTCGTGCAGGTCCCCCTGAACAGTGCCAATCAGAAATTTACCTACCGGCTTTACACCCGCCTTGATTAACTCCGGCTCCAGAACCTGCATCGCCATCTTCATCGCGCGGGCGGCAATCAAAACCTCGGGAATATAAACCTCGTTGGCCTTGAACCGAACGCCGACAACGTCCATACCGGCTATCAAACCATTCTTAAGAATGTCGCCGGCCGGCATTTTCTCCGCTATCGCCTGCTTTGTGATTGTTACCGACGCGTTCGGATCGCCCTTTATTACCGCTTCTGCCAAAGCTTTTAAGTCAGCCATATTCTTCCATCTCTCCAATGTCTCGATTGACCTAAACAACCGTTATTCCCAAAAACCCCCGTAATTAAACACTAACTCCCCACGTAAATCAAGCGATAAATTAGGGTTTCGGTCCAGTAATTAAAGTGAATCTATACTAATTATTTTTTACCTGTAACCACTAACCTCTGGGCCTTATGGTCATAAAGTGCCCCGCTAAAATCTCCAAATACTCTCACCGAACGAAAACCTGCTCTGTCAAACAGTCCGCAAAGCTCAGCTGCCGAATATATCCTGTGTGTAAACGTAAGCTCATATCTGTCCTTTTTCGTTATTACAATCCAGCGGTTGCTTATGCGAGACCAGTTATCACAAACCTTCCGTTCGGCCAGCAAAATCACACCTTCATGTTCCTGCCAGTCCCGCTCCACGAATATACGGGCAAGAATTTCTTTGCTCATCATCTCAAGCACAAACGTTCCCCCGTTGCGTAATGACCGATAAACTTTCCCCAGTACCCGCTGGTCATCACGCGGATTTTCAAAATAACCGAAGGACGTATAAAGATTGATTATACAATCGAAGCTTCTGGGTCTGCAAAATCGCCTCATATCTTCTCGAATAAACTCAATCTGCAATCCTTTTTTCAATGCCTGTTTTCTCGCCTGGTTCAGGTAAACTCTCGTCCTGTCAACCGCAGTAACACGATATCCTCGCCGGGCCAGCTCAAGAGAATGCCTGCCGATACCGCAGCATAAATCCAGGACCGGCGCACCCGCTTTTATTTTTGTCATCGATAAAATCTGCTCAATATCTGTCACCGCCATTCCAATTCGCTCTTTGCCGAATATCACCGGCTGTATCTTTTTCCATAATTTCTCATTTTCAAACCACAGTCCTGTTTTCGCCATTTTTGAACCTCCTTAAGCTTATACTTGTTTAACTGACAAACAAAAAAGGCCTTGCGAAGTTTCAAACCCCACAAGGCCTTTAATTACAGTAATTAAGGTGCTTTTAGGGTTCGCCCTCCCATCTAATCATGCTGATAATACAGACGCACATCCGGCAATCGCTAAGAAGAGTTGCTCCCCTTAGCAGATTCATCGGGTCTGCCTCATATTTCAAAACGTTATTTTTATTCGCTGCCATTCAAAAGCTCCCTTTATTAACCAGAAATATATACTATCAATACAATCTGCGTCAAGATAAAAACCTGTTTTTTCTCGCGATTAAATTATGCAGCCATATTAAACTTTATCGAAAGTGAAGGTGTGCTGTCTGGCGTCGATTTTGATTGTGTCGCCGTCGGTGAATTTGCCCGCCAGCAGCTCCGCAGCCAGCGGGTTTTCCAGCCGCTGCTGTATAACCCGCTTCAAGGGTCTTGCCCCGAAAGTCGGATCGTAACCCTCATCGGTAAGCAGCTTTTTCGCGGCGTCGGTAATCTGAAGTTCCATTTTACGCTCTTTCATACGCTCGGCCAGATACCGCAGTTGTATATCAACAATTTTCCGCAGATGCCCTTCATTTAGCGTATGGAAAACAATCACCTCATCAATCCGGTTCAAAAACTCCGGCTTAAAGACAACCTTGAGCGCCTCCTTGACATGCGCCTCAATTTCCCACTCCTCGCCTTTTTCCTCAGTCATTTTCTGTATCTGCTCGCTAGCGATGTTGCTGGTCATAATTATCACGGTATTCTTGAAATCCACCGTCCGCCCCTTGCCGTCCGTAAGGCGAGCATCCTCAAAAACCTGCAAAAGCACATTGAACACGTCCGGGTGCGCCTTTTCAACCTCATCTAACAAAATCACAGAATACGGCTTCCTCCTCACAGCTTCCGTCAGCCGTCCCCCCTCTTCATAACCAACATAGCCGGGAGGCGCGCCTATCAGCCGGGCAACCGAATGTGACTCCATAAACTCGCTCATATCAATCCGTATCATCGCGCTGGGGTCATTGAACAAAAAGTCCGCAAGCGCCTTTGATAATTCCGTTTTTCCCACGCCCGTAGGTCCGAGGAATAAAAACACGCCGATCGGCCTGTGCGGGTCGCCTAATCCCGCGCGGTTGCGCCTGACGGCATTACAAACCGCCTCCACACCCTCATCCTGCCCCACAACGCGGCCTCGAATATGCTCTTCCATCTTCATCAGCCGCTCTCGCTCGCCGCTGATTAATCTCGCAACAGGTATTCCCGTCCACTTGGCGACAATTTCCGCGATGTGCTCCTCGTTAACCTCGTTATGCACCATAGTCCTGTCGCTTTTCACAAACTGGGCTTCTTTCACCTCAAGCTCTTTTTTCAGGTTGGTTATCGTTTCGTATTTTAATCTCGCCGCCTTTTCAAGCTCGCCTTTGCGCTGAGCATCCTCGAACTCCAAACTTGCCGCGTCGATTTTCTGTTTCAATTCCTTTATGTAATTTATCTCACCCTTTTCGCGGTCCCACTGGGCCGTCAGCGACCTGTCCTGCTCCTGCAAATCCGCTAATTGTTTCTCTGCTTTTTTCAGCCGGTCCTTGCTCGCGTCATCCGTCTCTTTTTTCAACGCCTCACGCTCAACCTGCAGCTGGATTGCCCTTCTGCGAATGTCGTCCAGTTCCGCCGGCAGTGAATCATTTTCTATTCGCAATTTCGACGCCGCCTCGTCAATCAAATCAATCGCCTTATCAGGCAGCCACCTGTCTGAAATATACCGATTCGACAGCGTCGCCGCCGCCACAAGCGCAGAATCCGTTATCCTCACGCCGTGATGCGTGTCATAGCGGTTCTTCAAGCCGCGCAAAATCGTAATCGTGTCCTCAACGCTCGGCGGGTCTATCGTAATCGGCTGGAATCTCCTCTCCAGCGCGGCGTCTTTCTCGACGTGCTTGCGATATTCATCAATCGTCGTCGCGCCGATACATCGCAATTCACCCCTTGCAAGCGATGGCTTCAATAAATTCCCTGCGTCCACCGCGCCTTCGGCCTTACCTGCGCCGACTAACGTATGCAGTTCATCTATGAAAAGAATTATCTCCCCCTGTGCGGCTATTACTTCCTTCAATACTGCTTTCAATCGCTCCTCAAATTCGCCCCTGAATTTCGTCCCTGCTATCAGCGCGCCCATATCCAGCGCGATGATTCTCTTGTTCTTCAATCCTAAAGGCACGTCACCCGCCACAATCCTCTGCGCCAGCCCTTCCACTATTGCGGTCTTGCCTACCCCCGGCTCACCTATCAGTACGGGATTGTTCTTTGTCCGCCGATTCAAAACCTGCATACATCGGCGGATTTCCTCGTCCCTGCCGATAACCGGGTCGAGCTTGCCCTTGCGAGCCATATCTAATAAATCGATACCGTATCTCTCAAGCGATTTGTATTTCCCTTCGGGACTCTGGTCTGTTACCTTGTCCCCGCCGCGAACATCCTTAATCGCCTTTTCAATCTGTTTGGCCGTCACCGAGTTTAACCGGAGAATCTCTTTAGCTTCGCTCGCCACTGACGCCAATGACATCAAAAGATGTTCGACGCTGAGATACTCATCGCCCATAGAATCAGCTATATTTTGTGCATCCAGAACAATCTGGTTGAACGCTGGATCGGGCATCAATTGTCCGCTTGTCTTGCCCTGCGGCAGACGTCCCAATTCGCTTTCCGTCATATCCTTGATGCGACCGACGTTGGCGCCGATTTTCTTCA
>JBFZBL010000241.1:0-5482 GCA_041308485.1 Phycisphaerae bacterium
AATGTCCAATATCCAATAACCAATATTGAATGTTGAAGTTAACTAATCTCCCTCAGGACAAGGCGCTAATCGCCTTCGGGGCAAACCATGACATAATCCATAATGTCGTCGAGATTGGCGCTTGCGACGGCGACGGTACAATCGGCAGCGCCGTAATAAAGGTGAAGCTCTTTGGTCTTTTTATCTACGGTCGCTCCGGTAGGGAAAACAACGTCGCCGACATCGCCAACCCGCTCATACATTTCCTGCGGGCCGAGAACCCATTCATCGCTGCGGCGAAGCACCTTCCAGGGTTCCTGCAGGTCGAGCAGCGCGAGGCCGACGCGGTAAACAGCGCCGGCGGCGGTCATACGGACGCCGTGGTAGAAAATCAGCCAGCCCTGTTCTGTTTCAATCGGCTGGCAGCCAAGGCCGATGCGATGGCAATCCCAGTAGGCAGAGCGAGTCATAATCAGGGGGCGGTGGTCGCCCCAGTGCTTGAGGTCGGGCGAAAAGCTAATCCACATATGGGCCTCGCCGCGGACAATCGGGCGGTGAATCAGGGCAAAGCGGCCTTTGAATCTTCTAGGGAAAAGGCATGCGTCCTTATCTTCCGGCGGCAGCAGCGCACCGAGGCGGGCGAAGGTCTTGAAATTTTTCGTGATGGCAAGCGAGACGGTAGGGCCGCCTTCGCTGAAAGAGGTATAGGTTATCGCGTACTGCTTTTGCTCTTCGAGCCAGATGATTCGCGGGTCTTCGACACCCCAACGTTCTTCGCGCGAATCGTGGTCGGCCTCGAATGTCGGGGCGGGGTCAACCTTCCATTTGGTCAGGCCGTCGTGGCTGCGGGCGACGGTGAGGTGTGAAAAGCCGCGCATGTCCTCGCATCGAATCAGTAAAAGGGTAACGCCATCTATGCGGACTGAGGCGGGATTGAAAACAGCGTTGACGGCGTATGACCAGTCGCGCGTCGTTAATATGGGATTGCCCGCGTATCGCTTGAAAAGTCCGTGCGCTTTTTTTTGCCGGTCGAGGTCTATCATATTTTTAACCTCACGAAACAATTATCAATAATCAGGAGGCCACTATTATGGCCGCATACAGTTAATCGGCAATATGGGGGCTTTTTCAGCAGTCGAGTAAATGCACGGGGCAGAAGGGGTTTACGATGTGCCTAACTGCGTTTCGTAGAGGCTCTGATAGAGACGGCAGGAACGAATCAGCTCATCGTGGCGGCCCTGGGCGATAATGCGGCCGTTATTCATAACGATGATTACGTCGGCGGCGACGATGGTGCTGAAGCGGTGAGCGATTACGATGCTCGTCCTTTCCTGCATAATTTCTTCGATTGCCCTGTGAATTTTTGCTTCGCTGTCGGCGTCAACCTGGCTTGTCGCCTCGTCGAAAATCAGAATCGCAGGATTTTTCAGAATCGCCCTTGCGATGACAATCCTCTGCAGCTGGCCGCCTGAGAGGCCTGAACCCTGTTCGCCTATGACTGTGTCATAACCATCGGGGAGCGGCTCGATAAACTCATGGGCGAAGGCGCGTTTGGCGGCATTAACAATCTCTTCTCTTGTCGCGCCGGGTTTGCCGTATCCGATGTTGGCGGCGATTGTGTCATTGAATGTCACCACGTTCTGCGTGACCATCGCAATCTGGCCGCGCAAACTTGCTAATGTCCCCTCACGTATGTCTTTACCGTCTATAAGAATCTGCCCGGAGTCCGGGTCGTAAAATCTCGGTATGAGATTAGCCAGCGTGGTCTTGCCTGAGCCGTTGGGGCCGACTATCGCGACCCTGTGGCCGGCAAGCACTGTGAGGTTGACGCCGTTTAACGCAGTTACCTCCGCGCCGGGATAAGTGAAAACAATGTCCCTCAATTCCAGCTTTTGTCTAAGAATCGGCAAATCAATCGCATTTGTTATCTGGGGCTCAAGAGACTGGTCCATCATCCCGAATACACGTTCGGCGGCGGCGTTGGCTTCCTGAATCTTGTTCCAGACATCACTGGTCTTTCGCACAGATGCAGCGGCACCTCCAAGCAGCCCCAAAAGCACCATAAACTCGGCGCTATCCATCTTTTTGTCAGTAACCCAGCTTGCCCCGATAACTATCGCAACCGAGAAAGCCAGCATTCCGAGAACCTCCAGTATTGGAGCAGTTGCTGCGTCAGTCCGCGATATCTTCAGCAATTGTTTAAGTAACCGGGCGTTGATGGCCCTGAACGTGTCCCCTTCGTATTTCTGCTGGTTGTAAACCTTGACGACTTTAAGGCCGCCCATCGTTTCCTGGAGCTTGGCGAGCATCTGCGACCAGGCCACGAGGGATTTTTTTGAGGCCTTCTTCATTTTTTTGCCCAGTCTGACAATCATATACAGCGTCGGCGGAGCGCCGCCTAAAAATATAAGGGTCAACTGCCAGTCGAGCCACGCCGCTCCTGCAAGCAGAAATATCGCGTTCATAGGTTCCTGCAGGGCCTTTCCGAGCAAAATTTTGATGCCGTGGCCCATAGCGCCGGTGTCACGAATAAGCCGGCTAACTGAATCGCTTGGCCGTTCTTTGGCAAAAAAGGCAATAGGCATATTAAGGACGTGCAAAAAGGCATCTTCACGCAAATGATTTAATCCGACCTGAACCACTTTTTCGGCTATATACTGCTGATAATATCTCGCTATACATCTGATAATGGTAAGAACGGTTATGCCAAGCATGATAAAAATAATCGCCTTGGTTTTACCGGCATTGGTTTGCGTTATGGGGACATAATATAGAGCTCGCTTCGCCAAATCAACCGCCAACGCTTTTAATCCCTCATTATTTGCGTCAGCCAAATGGAGGGTCTTCTCCTCATTGCCCCTTATGATATGCAGTGTGATACCGTCTTTGCCGGCTGTGGCGACAGATTCGAGCAAATCGGTATAATTCACGGCTCCCGGCCTGGGTTCTTTACCAGTCGAAACAACCCAGTCACCGCCGGTCAATCCGGCATCTTTTGCGGAACCATTTTTCCTGACAGAAGCAATGAGAAGTTTGGTGGCATAATCCTCGCTTTTACCGCCGACGAAATCCACGCTTTCAGGAACGTAAAAATCTATTCCGTATCGCATCTGGCAGACCTTGCGGTCCGCCCAGCCGCGCAAACCCTCCTGTCCGGTCATAACCTTCAGCAAGGGGATAACAGTAACGATACTTCCCGACAGAAGCGTGGAAACAATAATCGCACAGCATACGACAACGACTATTCGCGGCCATTGCGGCCATATATACTTGAATACGCGGGAAAACTCTTTCACTTAACGCCTCGCAAACAAGATTGATAATCGATTGATTGATAATCAAGCTATTGTAGCCGCTGGCGGCGAATAATCAATCATCAATAATCGATTATCAATGTTATCCCATGGCGATTGACTCATACGGCCAACACTGTTATCCTGTCGATTCTTTACTTAGGATAAGACCAATGAAAATAGACCGGCTGATACTCGGCGACTACGAGACAAACTGCTACGTTCTGCGAAATAGCGGCAAGGCGACCGACTGCCTCATCATCGACACAGGCCTCGATGCCGAACCGCTGCTTGATTTTCTCAAACAAAACAAGCTGACCCCCGCCGCCCTGATTCTTACCCACGGCCACGCCGACCACATCGCGGGAGTTGAGCCGCTGCGGAAAAAATTTCCCGCGATTGCGGTCTATATCCACAAGCTCGATGCCGGAATGCTGACCAGCGCCATAAAGAATTTGTCGGTACTCTCAGGCACATTTTTAACCGCCAAAAAAGCCGACAACCTTGTCGAAGAAGGAGACGTAATCGACAAACTCCAAATCAAACTGCGCGTCATTCACACGCCCGGACACACGCCCGGCGGAATCTGCCTCTACTGCGAAAAAGAAAATATCATTTTCGTCGGCGATACCTTGTTTGCCGGCTCTGTCGGCAGGACTGATTTCCCCAACGGCGATATGCAGCAGCTGATAAGCGGCATCAAAAGCAAACTCTTCGTGCTGCCCGAAGACACAATCGTTTATCCGGGCCACGGCCCAGAAACTACAATCGGTCAGGAAAAGGCCGAGAATCCGTTTTTAAGCTGATTATCCCGATGAACAAACTTACTCCACGTCTTTTTACTTCGCTTGGCGCAGCGGCCTGCATAGGGACGCTTCTGTGCTGGTCGAGCGCGCCGCTGTTCATCAAGTATCTGACGCACCACCTCGACTTGTGGACACAGAACGTGCTGCGCTATGGCGCGGCGTGTCTTTTCTGGCTGCCGTTTCTGCTTATCGCCGCAAAATCGGGCAAACTGCCGAGCGCTGTCTGGAAACGCGCTTTATTGCCCTTCATTCCAAATATTGTCGGACAAACTCTGTGGGCGGCGGCGTTTTACTATATCGACCCGGGTTTCGCATCGCTGTTATCTATGACAGCCTTTTTGTGGGTGATAATATTATCCGTAATATTTTTCGCCGAAGAAAGGCAACATCTGAGCAACCGGCTTTTCCGGCTCAGTATCATTCTGTCGCTTGTCGGCCTGATGGGAGTCATGTTTTTTCATCCCGCCTTTACTCGCTCATACACAATTATAGGCATAACAATTATTATGCTCTACGGTTTTATATGGGCTCTTTACGCGATTGCGGTAAAAGTGTCATTCCGCGGCATCGACTCGCGAATCGGCTTTTCGGTTGTCAGCATTTATACGGTTATTGCGCTGCTGATACTGACGATATTTATGGGCAGGCCGGGCAAATGTCTGGAACTATCCTTCAACGGCTGGTTTGCGGTTGTTCTTTCGGGAATAACAGGCATAGCTTTGGGCCACGTGTTTTATTACATATCGCTTCGCCGGCTTGGCCCGACCACACCCTCCCTCGTACAACTTGCGCAGCCGTTTATCGTCGTGGTTATTTCATACTTCGTTTTCAGTGAGAAGCTGAGCGCCCCGCAACTGGTCTTCGGAACGGTATTGGTCGCCGGCTCGGCAATGGCGATTTTATCTAAAAAAGACACCTCTTCGCCAATAACCTGACCGCCTTTTCGCGTCCGATAACTTCTTGCTCTAACGAACATATTTGCCTCATAATGCTCATTAAAACAGGCATTCTGTTTTCTGCACCGTTATTTACTTGCCGATAAACCGGTTCTTCTGTAACGCCGATAAATCCCCAGTACACCACACCAATAAAAAGGGGATTGTCTAAAAGTCAGACAAAAAGCCGTATTTACGTTTTTTGAGGAACGTGTTATGCGCATAATAAAATTTTGCGCCGGCAAAACAGCCGCATTTACTGCGATTGTCCTGCTGGCTATGGGGACACTTTGCTTTGCCGAAAACAGCGAGGCAAACGCGCCGCAGGACCTTTTTGTGATGCCATTCGAGGAACTGGCGGAACAATCTTTTACCGTTTACGGCGCATCCAAATACGAGCAGAAGACCACCGAAGCCCCCGTTTCGGTGACAACTGTTATGGCAGATGAGATTCGCGCTGTTTGATGTT
>JBFZBL010000242.1:0-7992 GCA_041308485.1 Phycisphaerae bacterium
GATGGCTTTCCAAACCCGAATCTTACAGTCCACGGCATCCGCGGCATCGACTGGCCTCGATAGTTATCGACTGCGGCTTTCCATCTTAAATCGCCGATATTAACAACAAAGGGAAATGTACGTTTCATCGGCTGATATGAGGTGCAAAATGGCAAAAAACAGATTAGTCGCCAATCTGCTCATGATACTAATTCTTATACTCATGATTCTTATGATGGCGGTAGCTGGCTGTAAAGATGATGGAAAGCAAAAAGCCCTTGCCGAGGCAGCACAGGCACGGGCGGAGATTGTCAAGCTCAAGGCCGAAACGGTGCAGTTGAAAAGCGAAATCAGCTATTTGAACGAAAAACTTGTTGCCGCAAACATGGAGAAAGACAAAATCCAGATACAGTTGGCTCATTTGATTGAAGACAGCAACGCAACGACGGCCGACGTGGAGGATGTTCAGCAGGAAAACACCAGACTCAAAACGCAACTGGCCGAGCAGATAAAAAAAACCGGCGAACTTGAAAAACAGGTTGAAACGCTCAAGTCAGTAATAAACCTGCTTCAAACCAGATTGGAGCAGCAAAAACCCGCGGAACAACCAAAGGCAGCGGAACCGAACCAAACCGACAAATAAGGATTGTTTTTCAACGGCCCCTTCGATTGCGCTCAGGACGGGCTGTTTAGTTTGCTCGTAATGTAGTTCACTATCGAATTGACGGTGAACAGGTCACCCAGCTTATTGATGTCCGGGTCATTCTGAAAAACAGATATATCCGTGTGAGGCATCTTCTCTTTTAACGCCGCAAGGCCTTTGGCGGTAAATTTGCCGTGGCTGACAAATTCAGGATTGTTCATCATCGCCTCGACCGGGAACAGCTCTTCTCGCGGAACTTTTATCCCGAAGGCCTTTTCAAGCCGAAACACAATGTCCAGAAAATCGATGCTCTCCGCCCCCAAATCGCCCATCAGCGTGGCGTCGCCGGTTACTTCCTCCTCATCGACACCCAGCGCATCGACCAGCACCTCCCGCACCTGCTCAAAGACCTGCTCCTTTGCGGCTGCCATTCTCGCTCCCGTTTAATAACACTTACCTGCTCTATCTTTCGGGCTGTCTGCCCGAAAAATCGGGGCGACTGGATTCGAACCAGCGGCCTCTTGGTCCCAAACCAAGCGCTCTAGCCAAGCTGAGCTACGCCCCGCAACTATAACCATAAAACCATCTTTACTTTTAACCAGCGGCCTTCCCTAAGGGACGCTCTAAGCCAAGTGGCGTTAGCCACCCCTCACGGAGCTGAGCTACGCCCCGCGTAACGGTCAAATGGTGTATTCTACACACAGCCCCCGGATATTGCAACCAAAACGAAGCTCAACGAGGACAGAAAACAGAGGACAGAAAACATAAAACTGAGGAAAATCAGCGTTGCAGAACCCGGCGGCAGTTGCTATAATCCTCCGTTTCAAAGTCAGTTTGAGCGTATAGATGCAATAGTGGTGTTTTTTTCGCAAAGGAGTAAGTTAGATGTCAAGAGAATGTTATTATACCGGCAAACGCACGTCGTTTGGCAATCAGATGACCAGGCGAGGCAAAGCCAAGTACCTGGGCGGCGTTGGCCGTAAGATTACCGGTATCACCAGACGCAAGTTCAAGCCGAACATTCAGAAGGTCCACGCAATTGTCGACGGCAAGGTGATGCGGATAAGGGTTTCGACCAAAGCGCTAAAAATGGGGCTTGTTACAAAACGTATTAAACGCACCTATAAAAAACCCGCCGAGAAAACAACCAGTTGAGGGGAGTAGTTTGGCTGGAGAATCTTTCTGAGCGAGGCGGGACGCGCCTCGCTTTTTTTATTTCGTTTGGGCGGTATGGATAAAAAAATAGACAAATCACAGGTGAAAAAGGTCGCCAAGCTGGCCCGGCTGGAGCTCAGCGATGCCGAGATTGAGGAGTTCGCCGGACAGCTCAACGCCATCATCGATTACGTTGAGAGAATGAATAAGCTGAATACCGAAGGAGTTGAGCCGATGGCGCACTGCCTGCCGGTGAGCAATGTCTTCCGCGACGACATCATAAAAGAATCTCTCGGAACGGAAAAAACACTGGCCAACGCGCCGCAGAGCGATGGGCCGTTTTTCAAAGTGCCAAAAATTCTCGAAGAAGAATAAACATTGATGATTGAAAATGGGGATGCGATATGAAAACAACAAGTTTAACAAATGGTATGTTGTGTTTTGTGTTAATGGCTTGCGTTGGATGCTCAACAACTATGGGCGCAAAAGCCGGAGGACAGAGTAAACAGATGCTGAACAAAAAGATTACAAAAATCGCAGATTGCAATTATCTCCTGTACTTGCCTGCTGATTACGACAAGAGCAAAGACAAATGGCCCTTGATAATGTTTTTGCACGGCGCAGGAGAAAGAGGAAAAAATGTTGAGGCCGTCAAAAAGCATGGTCTGCCCAAGATGATTGCAGCGGGTAAAAACTTTGACTTTATTATCGTCTCACCCCAGTGCCCCAATGATTTATGGTGGCCCGAGCACACCGATGTTCTGATGGCTTTGCTCGATGAAATTGAAGCAAAGTATCGTGTAGATACCGACAGGGTTTACCTTACCGGCCTGAGCATGGGCGGATTCGGGACGTGGACGCTGGCGGAAAAGTTTCCGAAGCGATTCGCGGCCATAGCGCCTATATGCGGCGGCAGCGAGCAATACGCAGCGAACCGGCTTAAAAAAGTCCCCGTCTGGGCGTTCCACGGCGCAAAAGATAATGTTGTGCCGCTGGCAAGATCTCAGGCTATGGTCACTGCCATTAAAAACGCAGGCGGAGACGCTAAGCTGACAGTATATCCTGAGGCCGGACATGACTCGTGGACGGAAACTTACAATAATCCGGAACTTTACCAGTGGTTCTTATCACACAGAATAAGCGACAGAAAATAATAAGCACAAATGGAATTAACAAGCGTAAAACAACTGCGGGATAAAATTGCGGCCCGCCAGACCAGCAGCGTCGAGGCGACGAAAGCGGTCTTTGCGCGTATAGCGAAGATTGAGCCGACCATTGGCGCGTTTATCAGCACCTTCGAAGAGCAGGCGATTGCCCGCGCAGCCGAGATTGATAAGCGTATCGCCGGCGGCGAAAAACTGGGACAGCTTGCCGGCGTGCCGGTCGCAGTCAAGGATAATATGTGCACGACGTTCGGAACAACGACGTGCGCATCGAAGATATTAGCCAATTTTCACGCGCCGTATAACGCGACCGTGGTTGAAAAATTATTAGCGGCAGATGCCGTGATAATAGGCAAGACAAACCTCGACGAATTCGCGATGGGTTCGAGCACCGAAAACTCGGGGCTGAAACAAACCGTTAACCCATGGGATACTAAACGTGTGCCGGGAGGCAGCTCCGGCGGTTCAACAGCGGCAGTCGCCGCGGGGCTTTGTTATGCCGCCCTCGGTTCTGATACGGGCGGTTCAATACGACAGCCCGCGAGCTTGTGCGGCGTCGTTGGATTGAAACCAACCTACGGACGAGTGTCCCGATATGGTCTCGTCGCTTACGGTTCGAGTTTGGACCAGATTGGGCCTGTCACGCAGACAGTCGAGGATTGCGCCATGATGCTGAACGTCATAGCAGGCCACGACACGGCAGACAGCACAAGCGTCGACGAAAAAATCGCACCCGTGGTTGATTATCTTGCTAAATTGGATGAGCCGGTGAAGAGATTAAAAATCGGGATAGCGTCAGGTTTCAACGCCGGGGCCGATGAGCAGGTGAGAAAAGCAATCGACGAGGCGATACAAACCTACAAAAAACTTGGAGCAACCATAGTAGAAATTGATATGCCCCATCTCGATTACGCGATTGCAGCTTACTATATGGTCGCCACCGCTGAGGCATCGAGTAACCTCGCAAGATATGATGGCGTACATTACGGCCACAGGACACAAAACCCGAATGACTACATCGAGGTTTATACAAAATCACGCGCAGAGGGTTTCGGCAAGGAAGTCAAACGCCGGATAATGTTAGGCACATACGCATTATCGAGCGGTTACTACGACGCGTATTATTTGAAAGCTTTGAAGGTGCGGAACCTGATACGCGGGGACTTTGTGCGGGCGTTCGAAAAATGTGACTGTATTATGATGCCCGTCGCCCCCACTACCGCTTTCAAGATTGGCGAAAAAGTAGATGACCCGCTGAAGATGTATCTCTCGGACATTTACACAATCGCTGCCAATTTGGCGGGCATTCCGGGCATAAGCATTCCCTGCGGCTTCGATGACAAGCAGCTCCCCATTGGCCTGCAAATATTAAGCCCGGCCTTTAGCGAAGAAAATTTACTGCGAATAGCGCGGATGTATGAGAAACAAACCGACTGGCATAAAAAGAGGCCAACGATTTGAGTAATGTAGATTATAAAGTTTTGGTAGGTCTGGAAAATCACGTGCAGCTTTACACGCGGACGAAGATGTTCTGCGGCTGCGAACTCGCTTTCGGCGCAGAGCCGAACAGTAGGGTCTGCCCCGTCTGCCTCGGTATGCCCGGCTCGCTGCCTGTTATGAATAAGCAGGCGGTGGAATTTTCAATACTCGCGGGGCTGGCGCTTAATTGTCAGATTCCATCTTTCACCAAGTGGGACCGCAAAGGATACTACTACCCGGATTTGCCCAAGAATTACCAGATAAGCCAGTATGATTTGCCGCTGGCGTTAAACGGCTATATCGAAATACCGGAAAAAGACGGAACGTTTAAGAAAATCAGGATAAGACGGGCACATCTCGAAGAGGACGCGGGCAAAAATCTGCATACGGCCGGAAACTTCTCGCAGGTAGATTTAAACCGCGCAGGAACCCCCCTGCTGGAAATTGTCACTGAACCCGATATGAACACCGCAGCTGAAGTGCGGGCGCTTGCCGAGGAATTGCAGCGGATAGTCAGATACCTCGGCGTCTCGGAAGCGGATATGCAAAAAGGGCACATGCGTTTCGAGCCGAACATAAACCTTATAATCACCCGTGCAGGCCAGCAGTTCAAAACACCGATTGTCGAAGTAAAAAATCTCAACAGCTTCCGGGCGCTGGAAAACAGCATCGATTACGAAATCGGCAGACAGCTCGACCGCTTCCTCGAAACCGGCGAAACAATGGAGATGGGCAACAAGAGCACTCGCGGCTGGGACGACGCAAAGGAAGCTACGGTCCTGCAAAGAGAAAAAGAGGAGGCACACGATTATCGTTATTTCCCCGACCCGGATTTAGTGCCCGTGCGGGTAAACGAGCAATGGCTTAATGAAATAAAATCCCGGCTATGTGAGCTGCCTTCGAAGAAGCGTTTGCGATACATAAAAGAATACGGCCTCAGCGACTACGATGCGGGTGTCCTGACCAGCGACCGGTCTGTCGCCGATTTCTTTGAGGATGCGGTAAAGGCAGGCGGCGAACCAAAACGGGTGTGTAACCTGCTGACACAGGCCGGTCTCAAACTCGCGAATGCCCGCGGATGCAATATCGCAGAGCTTGGCCCTAAGCCCGCCGATATTGCCAAACTTGCCCAGATGACACAAAAAGGTGAAATAAGTGCAACAGCCGCAAATACCATTTTGGAGGAGATGGTAAAAACAGGCAAAACTCCGCAAGAACTGGCTGAGCAGTTGAACCTGATTCAGAAAAGTGACGCGGGTGAACTTGAGACAATCGTTGACGAAGTGCTGAAGAACAACCAGCAGGCAGTCGCGGATTTCAAAGAAGGCGGTAAAAAAAGCGGCAAGGCAAAAGGATTCCTGCTTGGCCAGGTAATGCAAAAAACAAAAGGCACAGCCAATCCCAAAATAGCTTCAGAAATACTCGATAAAAAGCTCTCACAATGAATTCACGTGAAAGAGTAATCGCGGCACTCAATTTCAAACATCCGGACAGGCTCCCCAAGGACCTGGGAGGCATGCGTTCCACCGGCATCAGCGCCTTTGCGTACCCAAAACTTGTGGAAGCACTTGGATTGGCCTCCCGCCGACCCAAAATTCACGATGTCTGGCAGATGCTTGCCCTGCCCGATACCGACGTGCTTGATGCGCTCGGCTGTGACGTAGTCGCCATTGACAACGATGTAACCAACGCATTCGAAGAACCGCGGAAATGGGAGGAATACGACTTTGCCGGCAGGCTGCCCGCACTTGTAAAACATCGGAAAATTTTCAAAGAGGAACGGGATGGGACAATTCGCTGCTTTTGCGAAGGACGTAACCTCGCAATGCCGCCAACCTCGTTTGTATTCGATGAGGAGCACGGGGGACACCCGATTGATTTCAGCGGAGAAATTCCAAAAGATGATTTAAACACAGTTAAAGCGCAACTTGAACAACAACGGCTGACTAATGAACAGATTGATAATTTCGCCGCATACTGCAGAAAAGTGCGACAGTCAACTGACCGGGCGGTATTTCTGGCAAAGTGGATTAGCAACGACATCGGCATTATCTGGCGAGGCGGAATCGGTATTTTCCCTGTCCTTTGCATAACTGAACCAAACTATGTCGCAGCCCTGCATGAACTGATAACGGATTATGCGGTGGAACGTATCCGTCGTTTACTGCCCGTTATCAAGGATTCCGTTGACATTGTCATGATGTCAGCAGATGACTGGGGCACACAAAATTCACTGATTGCGTCTCCAGACGTATTTCGAAACCTGTTCTTACCCTATATGCAAAAAGTAAATGACGAATGTCACCGGATTGCGCCAAATGTCAAGATTTTCATGCATAATTGCGGAGCTGTTTACCCCCTTATCGATTTGATTATTGAAGCAGGATTCGACATTTTGAACCCTGTGCAGTGGTCGGCGGGAAAGCACACATACGGGCAATGGAAAGACAAATGCCGCGGGCGTATCGTGCTGTGGGGCGGAGGCGTAAACGCTCAGGCGACACTGCCTATGGGAACAATAAAAGATATCCAAGCGGAAGTTCGGGCGGTTGCAAGCTGCCTTGGCGATGGCGGCGGTTATATTTTCAACAGCATTCACAACATAACCGCTGAAATCCCGCCTGAAAAGGTAATAGCAATGTACCAGACCGCCTCAGAAGAGGGATAAGACGATTTTCACAGTCATTCCGGATAAGGTGCTTGGCGTAGTTTTATTTCCTACTAACAAGCAGGTAATTCGTAAGAAATGCTTCTTTTTTCCCTTTTACAGCAATTCTGCTGGACATTTCCGCTTTTTGAGCTAAAATTATTTTATATTATTAGAGAAAATAATATGACAGGGAGCACGTGTAATTTTGGCACGCGTGTTCTGCGTGCGACAGAAGCGGACGGGAAAACAGGAGAATTATTGTGCTCAAAAAAGCAGCAATCCAGTAAACAATTTCTCTTTGTGCGCAGATTATAAACGGAGAAGACTCCATGCCCAAGTCGAAAAAAAATAATGTTCGCACGGGACGGGCATCTCGCGACAGCAGAAAACTGACCAAAATAGAACCTCTTCACCCACAGACCAATAACTTCGAAAAACGCTATAACGACCTTGCAAAGTTTCCTTCGGAAAATCCTTGCCCGATTATGCGTATCCACAAAGACGGGACGATTCTTTATGCTAACAAGGCAAGTACGCCGCTTTTGAAGGCCAAAAATAGCGATATTGGTAAGCCCGCGCCACAGGAATGGCATCGGCTTGCCAAAGAGGTTCTTGCCTCGGGACGCATTGCAACAGAAGAAGTGAAGGATGATGGGCGTGTTTTTTCGCTGCGGGCGGTGCCGATTGTCAAAAATAAATATGTAAATTTTTACGGCACGGACATCACCGAACAAAAAAGTCTGGAAGAAGCTTTGGAAAAAGAACGGCAGGAACTGCAACTTATTATCGATTCTTCGCCAATAATAGTTTTTTATAAAGACAAGGAAGGAAGATTTGCACGTGTTAATAAAGCATTCGCCGAGGCATTAAACATGCCCGAGGAAAAACTTGTAGGAAAAACAGTTTTTGATTTTTATTCCGCC
>JBFZBL010000243.1:0-12604 GCA_041308485.1 Phycisphaerae bacterium
AAACAGCATCCTAAGCGAATCGTACAGGCGAATGAGAACAAATTTGAAGCTATCAGAGTTAGGCGGAAAAGCCAGAACAATACTGATTACCAGCGGCGGCGCCAAAGACGGCAAGACCACCACCTCGGTCAACCTTGCGACAACGCTTGTCGCTGAAGGCAGAAAAGTTTTGCTGATAGACGCCAACTTCCGGCGACCGCGTTTGCACACCATATTTGCGGGCGAACAGGGCGGAACCCAGGTCAGTGCGGGATTGAGCAACCTGCTGGCGGGACAGTGCGATTTGCAGCAGGCTTTAAGACCCGGCGGGATAGAAGGGCTCGCTATAATCGAATCCGGAACTATGCCGGCCAATCCGGCGGAAACACTGGGAAGCGAACCAATGCGGCGTTTAATCGAGCAACTACGCGATAGTTATGACTACGTTATAATTGACGGCCCGCCCGTGCTATTGGCAAGCGAGGCGAAAACCCTGGCAAAATATGTCGATGGCACCATACTTGTGTTCAATGCGGCCGCAACCAGACGAGGCGCTGGCGTGAGAACTTTAGGCGAACTAAAACAGGTCAACGCTGATATACTCGGCTGCGTGCTGCTGAGAGTCAGAATATTAAAGGGCGGATACTTCCAGGAGATGTTCCGCTTGTATCGGGAATATCAGCCGCTCGAACCAGCAAAGGCATAACGTATTACTCGATGCTCGCAACTGGAATCGAGTATAGAAAATAGAGCGTTGAGAGGTTTTGAATGGACAAGTTTCTGGTCACCGGCGGAGCCGGGTTCATCGGCTCAAATATCTGCACCAAACTCATATCGCAGGGTTGTTTTGTCCGTGTAATTGACAATCTGCTTACGGGCAAAAAAAGTAACCTCGCGGCTATTTCGGATAAGATAGAATTCATCGAAGCGGATATGGGCAACCAGGATGCCGCACGAGCCGCGATGAAAGGAATTGACGTAGTTTTACACCATGGAGCCTTGCCCTCGGTGCCCCGCAGTGTTGATGACCCGGCTTTAACGCACAGGCATTGTGTTGACGCGACCTTCACGCTGCTATTGGCAGCACGTGACGCGAAAGTGAAGCGGTTTGTTTACGCCGCCAGTTCCTCGGCCTACGGCGACACGCCGATTTTGCCAAAGGTTGAAACGATGCCCGTCAACCCGCTTTCGCCCTATGCGGCAGCAAAATTGATGTGCGAGTATTATTGCTCAGTTTTCTACAAAGTTTACGGATTACAAACCATTTCGCTTCGATACTTCAATGTCTTCGGCCCGCACCAGGACCCGGCAAGTCAGTATGCCGCGGCGATACCGGCATTCGTAACCTCAATCCTCAAAGACAAACCGCCTACCGTTTACGGCGACGGGGAACAAAGCAGGGACTTTACCTATGTCGATAATGTTGTAGAAGCAAATCTGCTCGCTGCCAGAACAAAGCAGACCAGTGGCGAGGTCGTTAATATCGCCTGCGGAGAAGCGATAACCGTCAACGCGATTATCGATATGATAAACAAAATCGTCGGTAAAAATATCAAGCCAACGTATGTCCCACCCAACAAAGGCGACGTAAAACACTCGCTCGCCGACATAACCATCGCAAAAAAACTTCTCGGCTTCAAGCCCGTTGTCTCGTTCAAAGAAGGACTGGCAAAAGCAATCGAGTGGTACCGACAGACAGCTTAAAGTTTCAAACGCAAAGCCAAAAGCTTTGGTTTCGAATTAGGGAACATTCGGGTCTTTTATTTGTTCGGCTGCTTCTATCAATTCCTGCCTGCTGATTTCCTTTTGCGGTTTGAGGTCGAATGACCACTCGCAGGAGTCAACTATTCGACCCGGGTAAAGGATTTGTGTCACGAAATCAAAGGGGAAAAGGTCGTACCAGGGCGCCTGTAGTTTGCGATGCGTCTGGAGTGTTTCGCAGCCCTGCTTGCGGATTGTTATGTTATAGTCGCCATACCAGTTGAAGGAGGTGGTTACCGGCGAGACACCTATCTCTTCGTCATTCAGAAAAACTTGTGCGCCGGCCGGATTCGTGTTGATGGTCAATTTGCGTTCAACACAACCGGCCGCACCGACCAGCAGAACACAAAACAAAAGCAGCAATCTGTGTATTCTCATAGCCAGACACATTATAAGCCGAAAAACCAGACGAGAAAAGGCTAAACTGTTCGAATATTCAAGGTCCCATAAGCATGGGCCTTGGCAATCACTGTGATTGACCTCCGGCAAAATCGGAGGTATTTTGTATTCAGGACAGTCGGCTAATTGGGCGATTAAATAGGAGAGAGCTTGCAGCATATTGGCTACACGCTCTGCGCTATGATAGGAACCGCTATATTTAAAATCGGTGAAGAGGTTGGCAACGTCGGACAATTCGGGAGATTTGTCTGGCGCTCAGCCGTAACCAGCATGCAAAGTATCGCCAAAAGCGATATCTATCCCCTTATATGGGTGCAAATGCTGGCGATAGGCGTCCGCAGTGTTCCTGTAATTATGATAACAGGCGCATTCGTTGGTATGACGCTGGCCATTCAGGCCTACGACCAGTTGGCAGGAATGGGGCTCGAAGAGCACCTCGGCGTGCTGATAAATATCTCGGTCGTTAAAGAGTTGGGACCAGTTCTGGCGGCGGTTATGCTCGCTGGCCGGGTAGGCGGGGCGCTTACTGCGGAATTAGGCACGATGAAAGTAACCGAACAGATAGACGCCATCGAAAGTATGGGGACCGACCCCGTCAAATATCTGGTGGCGCCGCGCGTCCTGGCGTGCCTGCTGCTTACGCCTGTTCTCATCATTTACGCCGACCTGCTGGGCATCATCGGCGGGTGGTTCGTAAGCGTTATCCACCTGCATATCAACGCCAGGGCTTACTGGAGTTTCAGCGCAAACGGCGTTGAACTGTATGATGTCGTCTGCGGCATCATAAAGGGCTTCTTCTTCGGCGGGGCTCTGGCGGTTATAAGCTGCTACAAGGGCTTTAACTGCAAAGAAGGGGCCAGGGGCGTTGGACAGGCCTGCACAGACGCGTTTGTAATGAGCTTTATCTCGATACTCGCCCTCGATTTCGTTATGGTAGTGATTTTCAAGGCGCTTTACAGCATCTTCTGGCCTATCAGAAGCCTGGTTTGATAAACGGCCCGTATATATGATAATGAACACAGAACAACAAACAACGAATAATGGACAACAGAGCGTCAAACCGGACGACGGGTTGATTGTCTTGAAAAATCTCACTAAGAGGTTCGGCAACAACGTCGTTCTGGATGATATTTCGCTGGCGATAGAAAAAGGTAAAACCACTGTCGTAATCGGCCCCAGCGGCTGCGGAAAGAGCGTCCTGCTCAAACACATGATAGTCCTGATGCGACCTACTACGGGCGAAGTTTACTTCAAAAACCAGCGAATAGACAATCTCGACGATTTATCGCTTACCGGCGCGCGGGCGCATTTCGGGTACCTGTTTCAGGCAGGGGCTCTCTTCGACAGCTTAAGTGTGGCCGAGAATATTATGTTCCCCGTCAGGCAGCACTGCCAGATATCCCGTTTCAGCGCAGTCGAAGAGCTGGTCCGAAACAAACTTAAAATGGTCGGGCTCGACGGGCTTCAGCACTTTTACCCGGCAAACCTGTCGGGCGGCCAGCGAAAACGCGTCGCCCTGGCAAGGGCCATAGCTCTTGACCCGGAGGTGATATTGTATGATGAGCCGACGACCGGGCTTGACCCTATCCGGTCGGACGTTATAAACGAGCTGATTTTGAAGCTCAAGGGGGAACTCGGCGTGACCAGCGTGGCGGTAACGCACGATATGAAAAGCGCCTACAAAATCGCCGACCGCATAGTGATGCTCCACAACGGCAAAATAATCGCCGACGGCGATGCCGATTACATCCGCAATCATCCCGACCTCATAGTTCAGCAATTCATCAAGGGCGAAATCAGCAAAAAGGAGCTTGAGCAGCTTCGCAAAGCAAGTGCCAGCTCTGCTATCCGCCTGCCCTGCGACATTGAAGATTAACCATAAGCTATTGATTATTTTCTACTGATTATCGATAATTGGACAAGTGAGCCCGCAAACATTCGATACTCAATGGGATGACCTTGCTCGCCTCGTCAAAGGAGAGGCATTCACAGATATTCTGCATCGTGCCGCTTACAGCAGCGACGCCAGCATTTATCAGATTGTGCCCACCTGCGTGGTCTGCCCGCGCGACGCCCAGGACATCGCCGCGGTCGTCAAATACGCCGAAGACAAACAAATACCCGTCGCCGCAAGGGGGGCCGGCAGCGGCGTGGCGGGCGAATCACTAACCAGCGGAATCCTGCTCGATGTAACCCGTTATATGAACGCTATTGTCAGTATTGAAAACGGGGGCGAACTGGTAATCTGCGAGCCTGGCGTTGTCCTCGATGAGTTGAATAACTACCTCGCGCAATTCGGCAGGAAAATCGGTCCTGACCCGTCGACAGCCAATCGGGCTGTCATAGGCGGGTGCGTCGCCAACAACGCGACCGGTGCGCACTCGCTGCAATTCGGCTACACGGGTGATTATGTCGAAAAAGTCGAGGCGGTCCTCGCGGATGGCTCGATAGTCGATCTGACCAATAACTATAAACCGCAAGCCAGGGGCAATCGTGTCGATGAAATCGCAAATCAGTGCGTATCTCTGCTGGAGGGCAAAAAGGACATTATCGAAAAATCGCTGCCTGCGACCAAACGTAACCGCAGCGGATACAACATCGCGGGGACATTTCGCGACGGGAAGGTAAATCTCGCCCGGCTGATGGGCGGCTCCGAGGGAACGCTCGCGATATTCACCAAAATCACACTTCGCACGGTGCCGCTGCCTAAGGCCAAAGGATTGCTGCAATTAGAATTCGATTCGCTGGACAAAATGGCAAAGGCGGTGCCGATTATAGTATCGACCGGGGCTTCGGCCTGCGAATTGATGGATAGTCACCTGATTGCGATGGCGATCAAACATTTGCCCGCATACAGGGATGTCCTTCCCGCAAATGCGACCGCCGCACTGCTTGTCGAGCACGTTGGTGAAACACCCGACCATGTGCGGGATAAAATTAAAACCACGGATTCCGCCATCGCCAGTCTCGCGAGCAGCCGAACGATTGTCTTCGACGAGCAGACGCAGAAGCGGATTTGGAAGGCTCGCAAGGATGCTGTGCCCCTGCTGGACAGACGCATAGGGCGACAAAGACCTGTGCCGTTCATCGAGGATGTGTCGGTCGAAAACGACAAACTGGCGGAGTATATCGCCGGCCTGCAAAAAATCGGCCAAAAATACAATATCGTGATGAGCTACTATGGCCACGCGGGAGACGGCGAACTGCATATCAGGCCATACCTGGATTTGGGCGAGCAGGGTGATATAGATAAAATGACCAAAATCGCCAACGAGGTCTTCGCCCTCGCCTGGTCGCTTGGAGGGACCGTCAGCGGCGAACACGCTGTCGGATTAGTCCGTGCGGCGTTTCTGCGAAAACAATACGGCGACGAATTTTATAACCTGCTTTGCGGAATAAAAAAGATTTTCGACCCAGCCGGCCTGCTCAATCCCGGAAAAATAATCAACGACAACCCCAATGTGATGGTCGAAAACTTAAAAGCCCGGCACCGAGTCAATAAAACGTTCGCGGAGTCGGGCGTCATCTTCGCGGACGACGAAGTCGCTCTTGAGCTTGAGCAGTGCAGCGGCTGCGGCGTGTGCAGAAGCAAAGAACAGCAATTCAGAATGTGCCCCGTCTTCCGCGCAATGGGCGACGAGCTGGCCAATTCACGCGCCAAGATGAACGTCCTGCGCTTCTGGTCCAGCGGACAGCTCGAAGAAGAAGATTTCGATTCCCCGGAATTTCGCCAGTTCCTCGATTTGTGCGTAAACTGCAAGGCCTGCTCAATCGAGTGCCCATCAGGCGTTGATGTCTCTAAAATTATGGCGGCGGCACGCGCCGAATATGTCCGCCGAAAAGGATTACGTCTAACCGAACAGCTCCTGGGCCATAACCGATACATGAATAAACTGGCAAGCGCCTTCGCCCCAATATCAAATTTTATAATGCGCTTGCCGATAACCAGGCGGCTTCTCGAACAAACAATCGGACTTGACAGCAGACGCAGGATGCCCAAATTCGCGTTCGGATCATTCTCTCTTGCCGGCCGGCTCTATCTCGAAACCTGCAGGCCCAGCGAAATGCCCATCGATAAGGTCGCTTACTTTTTGGATACATACGTCAATTATAATGACCATGAGCTGGGTTATGCGGTTATAGATGTCCTGAGACACAATTCCATTGAGGTGATAATTCCCAGGCAAAGACCCGCACCGCTGCCGGCGATTGTTTATGGCGACGTTAAAACCGCGAAAAAAGACCTGTCTTACAGCGTCAAATACTTAGCCGCGGCCGTCAAAGACGGGTACAAAATTATCTGCTCCGAACCCAGCGCCGCAATGTGCCTAAAAAATGAGTTACGGCATTACGTTGACAGCGTGGACGCCAAAATAGTTTCCGAAAACACCTACGAACTGATGGAATACCTCCGCGAGCTGCTGCGGCAGGGCAAATTAAACAACCCCAAAAGAACGCTCCTCCAGAAATACGCCTATCACACGCCCTGCCATTTGCTCGCTACAGGGGCATACGGGGCAAGTATCGAATTATTGCAAAAATTATGCAATATACAGGCAACAGACCTCAACGCGGGCTGTTGCGGCCTCGCGGGGACATTCGGAATGCAGAAGAAAAATTACGAGCTGTCGGAGCAAATCGCCAAAACGCTAAAAGAGACGCTCAATAATACTTCCGCGCAATGTGTCCTCACCGAGTGCGCCGCCTGCGGAATGCAGATAGAGCACATCAGCAATAAACGGGCAATTCACCCCATAAAAGTCCTGGCAAAGGCATACGGCCCCATGCGCGAGCTCAGAGGCAGATGAAAGGAGTGGGCAAATGGTCAATAAACAAACGAGAAGAGATGTCTTGAAACTGGCGGGGATGGGCGTAATCGCGACGGGATTGAAGCCGGAAAGGGCGGTCGCGGGGGAAACCCCTTCGACTTCGCTCAGGACAGGCAAAGCGGAGTCGTCATCTAAAGCGAAATTTAATCTTGGCCTGGCATCTTATACTTTCAGGAAATTCTCCACCGAGCAAACAATCGCGATGACCAAACGGCTGGGATTGAAATACATCTGCTTCAAAGATTTTCATATGCCTTTAAACAGCACGCCTGAACAGATTCAAAATACCGTGGCGAAGGTAAAAGAGGCGGGTTTGACCCTTTACGCGTGCGGCGTCATTTATATGAAGACCGAGGCCGATATCCGGCAGGCGTTCGAGTACGCCAGGCACGCGGGAATAAAAATGATTGTCGGCGTGCCCAATTACGAACTGCTGGGCTCAGTCGAAAATAAAGTAAAAGAATATGACATCAAAGTCGCGATTCACAATCACGGCCCTGATAATCCTTTGTTTCCGTCGCCGGCGAGTGTCTATGAGAAGGTAAAAGACCTCGACAAGCGAATCGGCCTTTGTATTGATGTGGGCCACACGCAGCGGTCAGGAATCGACCCATCCGAAGCGGTAGAAAAATTCGCCGACCGGCTCCTCGATATCCACATAAAAGACGAAACCTCCGCGACCGCCGAAGGGACAACTATTGAGATGGGCAGGGGGGTAATCGACCTTGTGAACCTTATGCGGACGCTGGAAAAGGTCGGCTACTCGAATATCGCCTCGTTTGAGTACGAAAAGGACGAAAGCGACCCGCTGCCCGGCGTCGCCGAATCAGTTGGCTATACGAGAGGCATTCTGGCCGCCATCTAATTTTTTATTTTAAATTTATTATTTTGTTAACACGATTTTAAAGGGAATGAAAATGCTCAGGAAAATAATCCTTTCGTGCGTGATTGTATTTTCAACGGCGCACTGCGCAACAGGGGCGGATATTAAATTCGTGCAGGATTCCAATAAAATCGATATCATCATCGGAGACAAACTTTTCACAACCTACCGATACGGCTCGGAATTGACCAAGCCGATTCTGTACCCGGTGAATAGTCCTTCGGGCATATTACTCACACGGCATTTTCCGTTCGAGATAGTCCCCGGCGAGAGCAATGACCATCCGCATCACATGGGGATATTTTTCGCTTACGACAAAGTCAATAACGATGGCTTCTGGAACAATACAACCTCACCGCCGCAGATAAAACACATAAAAACCGCAAAGATGGAGAGTGGTCAGCTTTCCACAATCTCGCACTGGGTCGGCAAATCTGGAAAGACGCTGCTTGAAGAAAAACGGGATATGATTTTTTCAGCAGAGCCGAATCAATATGCAATCGATTTCAATATCACACTGACCGCATTAGATGAAAAAATTATCTTCGCCGATACCAAAGAAGGAATGTTTGCGATGCGTGTCGCCGACTGGATGACCGAAGCAAAAGGCACAGGTCAGTATTTAGACTCGAAAGGTAACATCGGCGAACCGAACGTATGGGCCAAAAAAGCCGGCTGGGTGCGCCTCCAGGCAGCTAAAGACGGCAAGACAATCGGCATCGCTATTTTCAACCATCCCGCAAGCGTCTGTTACCCAACATATTGGCACGCAAGGGGTTACGGCTTGTTTTCCGCCGACCCCTTAGGCCAGCTGGACTTCCTGAAAGGCCGAAATGTCAAAAATCCCCAGCCCCTGAATTTCACTCTGCAGCCCGGCCAAAGTGCTCTTTTCAAATTCCGCATGATTATCTACGAAGGCCAAAAATCCGAAGAGAATCTTGAAAAGGAATTTCAGAACTTCGCGAAGCAATAATTTGCTGTTGACCAAAAGGAATGTAATTAAATGACCGAGAATGCGGAACCTGCTTGCAGTCCCAAAAAACCAAAGCATAACATGTGGTTCTTAAAATATTTTCTCATAGCAGTGGCGGTTATTGCGCTATCAGCGTCCGGCGTTATTTATTTCAACATTTATCTGCCTCAAGGCGAAGGGCCGGCCGGTCCAAATGTCCCCTCCGAACCATTCCGTCAAATTTGGAGCGAACAGAAGGTATTGTTGCTGGGAATCGGCGACAGCGTCACTGACGGCTTTGGCGCACGCAAAGGATTTTCGTACTTTGACCGGCTGATTAAAAATCCTGCCGGCGACAGTCCCGATATGACGGATAAAAATCTCTCGCTGGTTTTCCCAAAACTGGAAGCCAAAAATACGGCAGTGTCCGGCAGTGAGTCATTAGGTCACATAAAGCAAATTCAGAATATGAAGCCACAGCCGTCCGATGTTCTTGGAATAATCGTTATGACAACAGGAGGCAATGACCTCATCCACAACTACGGACGCAAACCGCCGGAAGAATGTGCAATGTATGGGGCGACTTTTGAGCAGGCCAAGCCGTGGATTGACAACTTCAGGAAACGACTGGATGAAATGATAACGCAGCTAAAAGAAAAGTTTCCCGGCGGCTGCAATATTTTTCTTGCCAATATCTACGACCCCAGTGACGGAACAGGCAACACGCTCGCCTGGCTGACTGGATTGCCCGCCTGGCCCGATGGCGAAAAGATACTGGATGCCTACAACAAAATCATAGCGGATTGCGCCGCAAAATATGAATACGTTCATCCCGTGGATATACACTCGCAATTTCTCGGCCACGGGATACACTGCCGTAAGTTCTGGATTAAAAATTATCGTTTGCGAGACCCGACTTACTGGTATTACCTGAATATAGAAGACCCAAGTGAACGCGGTTATGATGCCGTAAGGCGCCTGTTCCTTAACGAGATGATAAAAGTATTTGCAGAGAAAAAAGGTTCCTGAGGGACTAAAATGAACAAAGAACAATTTGGCGGGGACAAGAAACTGCCGATGAAGACGTTTCTGGCAAGGTGGGAGAGGAAATTCATCGACAGTAATGTCTCGAAATTCCCGCGATGGATAGAAGGATATCACCTCACGCTGATGACAATACCGTGGTCGCTTGGCCTGATTGCATTCGGTTATCTGGCAAAATCTAATCTTCACTGGCTCATGTGTTCATCGCTTATGCTCGCGCTGCAATGGTTCACGGATTGTTTCGATGGTGCGATTGGAAGACACAGGGACACAGGCATTCCCAAATGGGGCTACTATATAGACCATTTGCTCGACTTTGTTTTTATGTGCTCGATATTCGTCGGCTATTCTTTCCTCGTCGAAGGCACAGGCAGGATGATTGTATTTCTATTGATGCCGGTGTTCGGCTGTTTTATGGCAAGCTCGTTTCTGTCTTTCGGGGCAACCGGCGAATTCAAAATCACGTACCTGGGGACAGGCCCGACAGAAATCAGAATATGGTTTATCGTGCTGAACTGCCTGATAATATGGTTAGGAGCCGGCTGGATTGAAAAGCTGCTCATTTATATTCTTATCGCAGCAATCATTATGCTCTGCGTTATCGTTTACAGAACGCAGAAATACATCTGGCAAACAGATATGAATGATAAGGCGAATCGAAATCTCAAGTAGCGTATGGCGGATAGCGGATAACGCTATACGCTACCCGCTACACGCCAATGCGCAGTAGTTCTTATTTCTTTTCTTCGGCGGGCTCGTCTTTGGCGGATTCGCCTTTGCCTTTGGCGGACTTGCCTTTGCCGTGCGGCTTGCTTTCACCTTCTGGCTTAGCTTCGCCCTGGGATTTCGCTTCCGCTTCCGGCTTCTGAGCTTTTTCCGCTGCTTCCTGCTCAGCGGCGAGCTTGGCGGCCTCTTTGGCGGCTTCCTTCTGCTGGGCCTTGAACGTCTCCGCGTCAATACCTTCAGGAACAACAACAACGCTCACCGATGCGGTCAAATCGTCCGCAAACTCCAGCTTGACTTTGTATGTGCCGACCTCCTTGATATGCTCATAGAGCATAACCACATCGTCGGCAACCTCAAAGCCCTGCTCTCGCAGGTTCTTGGCGATATCGTGTCTGAAAACCGAGCCGAACAGATGACCAAGCTCGTTTACCGCCGCGGCGATGACTGCCTCGGCGCCGTTGACGGCCTGACAGGCCTTCTCGAGCTGCTTGCGTTCAAGCTGACGCTCTTCAGCCCGCGCCGCCTTGGCCTTGGCGATTGACTTTATGTTGTTATCCGTAGCGGCCTTGGCAAGACCCTGGGGAAGCAGGTAATTTCTCGCATAGCCTTCGGTGACATCAACAACATCACCCAGATATCCCAGTTTACGAACGTCACTAACCAATAACACCTTCATTTACATACCTCCGCTCAAATAGCGTCAAAATTTTCAGGATTTCAAAATACGTTATGCGCAGAACGGCAGAAGAGCCATAAATCTCGCGCGTTTTATTGCGCTTTTGACCTTGCGCTGACAGCCCGCACAATTGCCGCTGCGCTTGCGCGAATATATCTTGCCGCGATGCGTCAGCAACTTCTGCAGGGTCTCGATATCCTTGTAATCCACGTACTCCTCGCCCCGCCTGCAGAACCTGCACTGGGTCTGCTGCGGCGCGGCCAGCTTACGGTTGTTGTCCGACCTGTCATTTCTTCTGTCGCCCCGGTCGCCTCTTCTGTCATCTCTTCTTTCGCCATATTCCGCCATATTTTCACCTCTATGAACAATCTTGGTTTTGAGCTTCAAGTTTTTAGTTAGTTACAACTAAAAACTCAACACTAAGAACTCAAAACTTTTTCTTTTCAGTTAAAACGGTATATCATCCGCCGGTGGATGTGCTCCTTTTACCGGCCCGTTGGTTTCCGGCTCAACCTGACTGTCTGGTGCGGTTTCGCCGCTGTCAGCAGAAGCGCCGCCCGCGCCCTGCCCGCCGCCGAGAAACTGGAAATTCTCGACGATAACCCTGTGCCTGCTGCGCTTGGAGCCGTCCTGCGCCGTCCACTGTTCGAATGACAGGCGTCCCTCCACGAAGAGGGGTCTGCCCTTTTTCATGTACTTGTTGAGCGTCTCGGCGGGCTTGCCGAAGGCACGGCAGTCAACAAAGCACACTTCCTCTTTGCTTTCGCCTTCCTTGCTGGTCCACTTGCGGTTTACCGCCAAGCCGAACTCAACAACGGGCGTCTGGCTCGGCAGATACGACAACTGCGGGTCCCGCGTCAGGTTGCCCATCAACATTATCTTATTAAAATTCGCCATCGATAACTCCTTTATTCTTCAGCGCTTGCTCCAACAAGAGAAGCAGCCGCTTTCAGTCAATGCTCACCGGCAGATTGTTAAACCTGCTGTTCAGGGTTATCCGCAACTTCCGTTTCGACGGCTGCCGGCTCGACCTGCGCCGCAGTTTCATCGGCCGCAACAGGGGCAGGAGCATGCGCCTCGGTCATTTTCTTGATGACCTCTTCCTCAGTCATGTGGTCCACCCTGAGAATCAGCGCACGCATAACGCGTTCAGAAAGCAACACGTCTCGCTCCAGTTCGGTGATTCTTCGCCCGTCGGCCTTGAAATACGACAGGATATAAGTCCCGCGGGTGCATCTTTTAATCGGATACGCCAGCGGTCTTTCATCCCATTTTTTCAGCGACACTATCTGGGCGTCGATTTTGTTCAGCATCTTCGTAGCAAGCTCGATGATGCCGTCCCAGTCCTTGGCCGC